>NZ_PJND01000009.1 GCF_002846575.1 Flavobacterium lindanitolerans | reverse complement strand
CACCTAACTTTATACATGAAAAAAACCAGCCAGGAAACCTGACCGGTTAATATATTTTTATTCTAAAATCTGTCAACCTATTTTAGGACGACTCAGTCTAAAGTCTAAATTCTAAAGTCTAAAGTTGAAAGTCCAAAATCAAAAATCAAAAATCATAAATCCAGAATATTTAAAACCAAAGCAAATGTATTTGCGTAAATGCCTTGTATAAACAAAAAACATTTAATTATGAAAACCACCAAATTTTTATCAATCGCAATTGCATTACTATTCGGAACTGCCGTATTTGCACAAAAAGAAAAAACAGTAATGGTAGGAGGAGCTCCAATGTATCCTTCAAAAAACATTATTGAAAATGCAATAAATTCAAAAGACCATACCACATTGGTAGCAGCAGTAAAAGCAGCAGGTCTTGTAGAGACTTTGCAGGGAAAAGGACCTTTTACCGTTTTTGCTCCAACAAATGAAGCTTTTGCCAAATTGCCTAAAGGAACCGTTGAGACTTTGTTAAAGCCGGAAAACAAATCAAAATTGCAATCCATCTTAACCTATCATGTGGTAGCAGGAAAAATGAGTTCAGCTGATATTGCTAAAGCCATAAAGAAAGGAAACGGAAAGGCTGTGCTCGCAACTGTTCAAGGCGGTAAGCTGACGGCATGGATGGATGGTAAAACTCTTTATATCACAGATGAAAACGGAAATAAGTCAAAAGTTACTATTGCTGATGTGAATCAGTCTAACGGAGTTATTCATGTGGTTGATACTGTAGTGATGCCAAAAGCATAATTCAAACTAGATACTATTTTTGAATTATAAATGAAAAATCCCGATACAATCGGGATTTTTTTATTTTATAAAATAAGTCTTAACGAAGAACAGCTCCAAGCTCTGTTTCGAGATTGTTCTTTAATTTGCCCATAATCTTGTCAATCTGGGCATCTGTAAGGGTTTTTGAACTATCCTGAATAATAAAGCTAACCGCATAGGATTTTTTACCTTCAGGAAGGTTTTTGCCTTCATATACGTCAAACAGATTGATGTCTTTGAGTAAAGATTTTTCAGTCTGGCGTGCAACAGTGTAAATAGAATCAAATGCTACATTCTGGTCAACCAAAAGCGCCAAATCTCTCCTTACCTCAGGATATTTAGGAATATCGGTAAACTTAATTTTGTTTGAAATCAATTTCAAGATTGAATTCCAGTTAAAGTCGGCAAACAAAACTTCCTGCTTGATGTCAAAATGTTTAAGAACCGATTTTTTTACTGTTCCTAACTCTACAATGATATCGTTTCCAACAGCAATGGCAATTCCTTCTGCAAATACGTCAGATTCAACCGGCTTGTTATTTGTTTTTTCAATCCCCAGCCTTGACAGGATTCCCATTACATAACCTTTGAATAAGAAGAAATCCGAAGGTTTTTGAGGCGTATTCCAGCTTTCTCTCAAACGATTTCCGGTTGTAAACAGGGTAAGGTGTTTGTTTTCGGTATATCCGGAAGGTAGTTTGTGATATGATTTCCCGAATTCAAACAATTTTAAGTCTGAATTTTTTCGGTTAATGTTATAAGAAACAGCTTCTAATCCGGAGAATAGTAACGACTGTCTCATTGCCGACAAATCATTGCTCAACGGATTCATGATTAATACGTTGAATTCTTCGCGAAGCATTTCAGATAGTTTTACATATTCCGGTGAAGTAAGCGAATTGGCCATCATTTCATTGAATCCCTGTGAATTCAATTGGGTAGCGATAATATTCTGCACCTTATAATCTTCTGTTCTTGCCGCATTGGAAACAGTAGCGTTGAATTTTTTAGTGAAGTTGATATTATTATAGCCGTAAACTCTTAGTATTTCTTCAATCACGTCAATTTCACGTTGCACGTCAACGCGATAGGAAGGTATAATCAGACCTAATCCCGCATCCGATACGCTGTTTACTTTTATGTCAAGCGAAACCAAAATCTTCTTGATGGTTTCTTTAGATATTTCCTGTCCGATAATTTTTGTTGCTTTTGCAAAATTCAGGAATACAGGGAAATCTTCGATCTTTTTTGGATAGATATCAATAATGTCAGAAGTAATTTCGCCTCCGGCTACTTCCTGAATCAATAATGCCGCACGCTTTAACGCATATTCGGTAATGGTTGGGTCAATGCCTCTTTCAAAACGGAAAGAAGCATCGGTATTCAATCCGTGTCTTTTGGCAGATTTTCTGATACAAACCGGATTGAAGTAAGCACTTTCCAGGAAAATAGAAGTTGTGTTTTCTGAAACCCCTGAGTTTTTACCGCCAAAAACACCTGCTATACACATTGGCCCATTTTCATCACAAATCATCAGGTCTTCTTCATGAAGTGTTCTTTCAACATCATCAAGAGTTGTGAATTTTGTTCCGGCAGCTACTGTTTTTACGATTACTTTATTACCTTTTATTTTGGCAGCATCAAAAGCATGCAAAGGCTGTCCCAATTCATGCATTACATAATTGGTAACATCCACGATATTATTTTTTGGAGTCAGTCCAATAGCCTTTAGTCGGTTTTGCAGCCATTCCGGTGATTGTTTTACGACGATTCCGGAAATTGTCACACCGCAATATCTTGGTGCCAGTTTTGCATCCTCAACTTTGATATCCATCTTTAACGTCCTTTTGTCAACCCTGAAGTTGCTGACAGAAGGCGTAATCAATTCAGTATGTGCATTGGTCTGGAGCATACCGGCTCTTAAATCTCTGGCTACTCCAAGATGGCTCATTGCATCGGCTCGGTTAGGAGTCAGCCCTATTTCAAATACTTCGTCATTTTCAATACTGAAAACTTTTGATGCCGGTGTTCCCGGAGCATATTTGTCATCAAGAATCATAATTCCATCATGACTGGTTCCAAGGCCTAATTCATCCTCTGCGCAAATCATACCGTGGCTTTCCTGGTCTCTGATTTTTCCCTTTTTAATCTGGAATGAATTTCCATCTTTGTCATATAGTGTAGTTCCTATAGTAGCTACAGGCACTTTTTGTCCGGCAGCTACATTGGATGCGCCACAAACAATCTGCACCGGGGCACCGGTTCCAAGGTCTACCGTAGTTACTTTCAGACGGTCGGCATTTGGATGCTGAACGCACGTCAGGACATGGCCCACAACAATACCTTCCAAACCGCCTTTTACAGACTGGTATTTTTCAATACCTTCTACTTCCAATCCCAAATCGGTTAGGAGTGATGCGGTCTCATCAGATTTTAAATCTGTTTTGATAAATTGCTTAAGCCAGTTATATGAAATTTTCATTGTTGTTTTTGGTATTATTTTTTGTAAGGTTGCAAAGATAGGTTTTTTTGATTTTTCAAAGAATTTTAAGGCTTCTAAATTAAAGAAAAATGTCTTAAAATTATTGGAAACCGAACAATATCGGACAGGAAAATACAATGTTTCAGACTTCTAAAAATTTTGTTAAAATAATACCTGCCTGATTTTAATTTGGATATGGTAATTATTTGTAATTTTGTCTCTTTTAAATTGACTTTCCGTGGGAAAACATATTCACAAATTATCTGCTGCCGGATTATTAGTTACTTTAGGGATTATTTTTGGTGACATCGGAACTTCACCGTTGTACGTTTTAAATGCGATAGTTGGGAGCGACCCTATTAATTCCAGGGATATCGTAGGTGCCATTTCGGCCATATTTTGGACACTGACATTACAGACTACCGTAAAATATGTAATTATAACACTCCGTGCCGATAACAAGGGTGAGGGTGGAATTTTTTCTTTATATACCTTAATCAGAAAAACAAAAGTAAAGTGGCTGCTTTTTCCGGCTATTATAGGAGGAAGTACGCTTTTGGCCGATGGAATTATTACACCACCGATTTCAGTTTCTTCGGCAATTGAAGGTCTTAGGGTAATCAATCCCGACATTCCTACTATTCCTATTGTTATTGCTATTATTACCATTCTTTTCGGTTTACAGCAATTCGGAACCAAACTTATTGGTAAATTTTTCGGACCAATTATGTTTACCTGGTTCTCGATGCTCGGAATTCTGGGAGGAATCCAATTGAGTACAAACATCAATGTCCTTTCGGCTTTTAACCCTTATCATGCTTATGAACTTTTGATGAATCATAAGCAGGGATTCCTGATTTTAGGCGCTGTATTTTTATGTACGACAGGAGCAGAAGCCTTGTATTCTGATTTAGGACATTGCGGAAAAGAAAACATTCGTGTAAGCTGGATTTTTGTAAAAAGTATGCTTTTGCTCAATTATTTCGGACAGGGAGCATGGCTGATTTCACATGAAGGGAAAACCCTGAAAGAGGCCGGAGTAACGAATCCGTTTTATGCCATTATGCCGGATTGGTTTCTGCCTTTCGGAATTGGAATTGCGACTTTGGCTGCTGTTGTTGCCAGCCAGGCTATGATCAGCGGTTCGTTTACATTGATTAACGAAGCCATTCGTTTGAATTTCTGGCCAAAAGTAAAAATCAAATATCCTACAGAACTGAAAGGACAATTGTATATTCCTTCATTAAACTGGATGTTATGGATAGGTTGCGTTTTGGTGGTTTTATACTTTAAGGAATCTTCAGGTATGGAGGCCGCTTATGGTTTGGCTATCGTAATGACGATGTTGATGACAACTTCGCTTTTGAATTACTACCTGATTCTAAAAAGATACAATAAGATTTTTATTACGGTATTGATTACGACCTATGCCGTTATAGAAATTTCATTCCTGATTGCCAATCTTCATAAATTCTCAGATGGAGGTTATATCACATTGCTTATTGCAATGCTGCTCATGGCAACGATGTTTGTCTGGTACTTTGCCAGAAAAATCAGAAACCGCTACCTGGTGTTTGTTAAGCTGTCAGATTACCTGCCGGTTCTGGAAGATTTGAGCAAAGATTTGAGCGTGCCAAAATATGCTACGAACCTTGTTTATCTGACAAGTGCTGACCACAGGACTGAAATTGAATCGAAAATCATGTATTCGATTTTGAACAAACAGCCAAAACGTGCCGATATTTATTGGTTTGTCCATGTTCATGTTGTTGATGAGCCGTATACAATGGAATATCGTGTAAATGAATTTATTCACGATGATGTAATTCGTATTGATTTCAGACTTGGTTTCCGTGTGGCACCAAGAATCAGTCTGATGTTTAAAAAGGTAGTAGAGGACATGGTGAAGAATAAGGAGGTAGACGTAACCAGCCGTTATGCTTCGTTAAATAAAAACAATATCATTGGCGACTTTAGGTTTATATTGATAGAGAAATTTATTTCTTATGATAACGATTTGCCATTCTATGAAAAATGGATTTTGGACTGTTATAACATCCTGAAGAAAATGGGACTTTCAGAAGAGAAAGCATTTGGTCTCGATTCCAGTTCTGTGACCATTGAGTCGTTCCCGTTATTGATTACGGCTCCTAGAGAAATTTGCCTGACAAGGGTTGATTAATCTTGATAGAAATAAATAAAAAAGTCGAAGCATTGCTTCGACTTTTTTATGCTAATAAACCAGAACTTTATGCCTGAATATAAAAAGCTTTTGGATTATAAATTTCTATTTTACTTACATATTAAATGTTGGTACGGATTTAAGAGGTTAACGACTTTCTCTTTTACCCAAAATCACATAAACTTAGTGCTACGGGACCCTTAACTGCTTAGTAACTTTTAGCCGCAGATTAAAAGGATGACACAGATTTAAAGAGTTATCATCAAAAAGAAGATAAAAAAGAATATTCACTTCAATTACTTTCTTTGCGACACTGCGCCTTTGCGATCAACATTTTTACACAAAGATCCGGAGTCGCAATAGTGGCAATAATCACTTAAACGAGCTATTAATAAATCAATTCCTCCACATTTTTTTGAATGTTTTCAGAAATCTTCTGTGTTGGCAGGTCATTCGGGTCATTTCCGAAAGGGTCTTCAATTTCTTCTGCAATAAGCTCCAAACTCGCCAGTACATAAAAGATAAAAACAACTACAGGAATGACATAGTAGCCCAATTGGAAAACATAGCCAAAGGGTAATGTCAGTACATACGTAAAGATGAATTTTTTAATAAAGGCACTGTAGGAATAGGGAATAGGAGTGTTTTTGATTCTTTCGCAAGCACCACAGATATCAGTAAAAGATTGTATTTCGGCATTCAGGACAATGAGCTGGTCGCCGGTAATTTTCCCATCCTTATACATTTCGTTGATGCGCTGTATCATTGTTTTGGCTATCTGGTTAGGTTTGTGCTTGTAATGGTCTTGTGATAAGGTTTTATCGTCAAAAAGCTCATGGCTGATACTTTCCATCTTTAAATGCAGGTTTAGCACAGAAGCATAGGCAGGGATGATTTTCTTGAAGAACTCTTTGTCTTCTTTATCCGTCAGCATTACGGACAACTTTATAGCCAGATTACGGCTGTTGTTAACCAATGCGCCCCACATTTTTCTACCTTCCCACCAACGGTCATAAGCGGTATTGGTTCGGAACACCAATAAAAGGGAAATGACAAACCCGAGCATGTTGTGCATTACCGTTATGTTTTTCACAAGGCTATTGGCAGACAGCTTCCAGTACTCCAATTCCAGATAGGCAATTCCGGCTGAATAGAGGGCGATAAGAATCATTATCCAGAAAAGCTTCCGGAAAGTATCGCCCTTATGAAAGTAGAAGATAAACGAAAGCCATTCTTTAGGGTTGTATGAAATCATGTATTTTGAGGTTTAAGGGTTCTTAACTGATATAGTTCCAAATATTCTTCTTTTTTGACATTTCGATAAAAGCCTGACGCAGGTTCTGATGTTCCGGTTTTACCATTGGTGCATCGTCTTTTAATAACTTAACGGCACAATGTCTGGCCAATTGCAGAATTTCCCGGTCTTTTACCAAATCAGCTATTTGCAGGTTCAATACACCGCTTTGCTGGGTTCCCATAATATCACCCGGCCCACGAAGTTTTAAATCAACTTCGGCTATTTCAAATCCGTCATTAGTTTTTGTCATCGTTTCCATGCGAATTTTACTATCATTGCTTAATTTATGACCTGTCATCAGTATGCAATAACTTTGTTCCGCACCACGACCTACGCGTCCGCGAAGCTGGTGCAATTGTGACAAGCCAAAGCGTTCTGCACTTTCAATAATCATAACACTGGCGTTTGGGACATTCACCCCGACTTCAATAACGGTTGTGGCTACCATAATATTGGTTTTGCCTTGCGAAAAGCGTTGCATTTCGGAGTCCTTATCGGCCGGTTTCATTTTTCCGTGTACAATGCTCACACTGTATTTTGGCAAAGGAAAATCTCTTGAAATACTTTCGTAACCATCCATAAGGTCTTTATAATCCATGCTTTCTGATTCCTGAATCAGGGGATAAACGATATAAATCTGCCTTCCTTTTTCTATTTCGTCCCGGATGAATTTCCAGACTTTTAATCGGCTGGAGTCATAACGGTGTACGGTTTGAATGGGTTTTCTTCCCGGTGGGAGTTCATCGATTACAGAAATATCAAGGTCGCCATATAAACTCATGGCCAATGTTCTTGGAATTGGTGTTGCCGTCATGACCAGAACGTGAGGAGGAATTTCGTTCTTTTTCCAAAGTTTGGAACGTTGTTCTACTCCAAAACGATGCTGCTCGTCAATAATAGCAAGACCTAAATTATGGAATTTCACTTTGTCTTCTAACAGGGCATGAGTGCCAATAAGGATATGCAAACTGCCATTTTCCAGTTCTTCATGAATGATTTTTCTATCTGAAGTTTTAGTGGAACCTGTTAGCAATTTGATATTTATATTCAAAGGTTTAGCCAATTCCATCAATCCGTTAAAATGTTGGTTTGCCAGAATTTCTGTAGGTGCCATAAGACAGGCCTGAAATCCGTTGTCAAGTGCCAATAACATGCTCATTAAAGCCACAATAGTTTTTCCGGAACCCACGTCACCTTGCAGTAAACGGTTCATCTGTGCGGGATTTCCCATATCGTTCCGGATTTCTTTCAGCACTCTTTTTTGAGCATTAGTCAGGTCAAAAGGCAAATGATTGTTATAGAAATCATTAAAATAGACGCCTACTTTTTCAAAAGGATGCCCTTTGATTTTATTCTTTCGAATCAGATTTTTTGTAATGAGCTGCAGTTGTATAAAAAACAATTCTTCAAATTTTAATCGGAATTGTGCTTTGGCCAGTAAGTCAGGGCTTTTAGGGAAATGGATGTTGAACAGCGCAGCATTTTTTGGAATCAGCTTTAATTCTTCCAGAAGATAATTAGGCAGTGGCTCCTTAAAAGCGGCTTGCGTTTCAATAAAAAGCTGTTGCATGATTTTGTTAATCGTGCGGTTTGAAATTCCTCTTTGGGTCAGTTTCTCCGTAGAAGGATAAACGGGTTGCATGGCAGAACGAAGGTTCTGCTCATGTTCTGCAAGCAATTCCATTTCGGGATGTGCCATATTGAATTGGCCATTGAATGAAGTACATTTCCCAAAAATAACATATACGGTATTCAGCTTTAAATTTTCACGTATCCATTTTTGTCCCTGAAACCAAACCAGTTCCATTTCTCCCGTTTCGTCAACAAAAGTAGCAACAAGGCGTTTTCCTTTTTTTTGCTCAACGGTTTTGATGTGGATAATCTTTCCAATGATCTGGACTTCAGCATTGGTATTCTGCAGTTCATTTATTTTGTAATAACGTGTGCGGTCAATATATCGGTTTGGGAATAAATTTATCAGGTCTCCATATTTGTGAATGCCTAATTCTTTGCGAAGCAATTCGCCGCGGGCTGGCCCGACGCCTTTTAGGTATTCAATAGGGGTTTCTAATAAATTGTTTTGCATTGCTATATGAAAACACGAATATAAGCCATTAATTGAAAACTATAAAATGGTATTTTGATTGGAAAACAGATTCCTCAATTGCGGTTTTGATTTATAAAAGTAAGATTTTGGCTAAAGAAAATGATATATTTGAAATTTAGAAATAGGAATCAAAATTATGGCAAAACCTATATATATCCTGGGAACAGGTCTTTCACATAACGGTTCGGCAGTTTTACTCAAAGACGGGCGTGTTTGTGTAGGTATCGAAAAAGAACGTTTGAGCCGCAAAAAGCATGATGGAGGTAATGACACGCTGGCGATACAATATTGTCTGGATGCTGAAGGAATAGGATTAGATGACCTTGCTCTTGTAGTTCAATGTGCCAATTTTGACATCCCGAACCGGAATTATTTTAAAGGAGAGCGGATTTTTTCAGGTCATGAAAAAATCAGGATTATAGATATTTCTCATCATTTAGCCCATGCCTACAGCGCAGTAGGAACTTCTCCTTTTTCGGAATGCAATGTGATGGTAATTGATGGTTGTGGAAGCCCACTTGAGCAGTTTTTAAAATTGCATCCCGAGCAGGAGAAACAGATTGCTCCTGAATATTTAAACGAGGTAAGGATGCTTTGTGAAAAAGATAGCTTTTATCATTTTGACGGACAAAAGTTAGTGCCTTTAGTCAAGGATTTTAGTGTAATGTCGAATCAATCCGGTAACTTTTCACTACCTACGACCCAACACTCTATTGGTGGTTTTTATGCGTCCGTAAGCAATTATGTTTTTGGCGATATGGATGATGTGGGCAAGTTGATGGGATTGGCTCCGTATGGGAAATCCGGCATATATGATTTTGAGGCTTTTGAATTTCAATCGGGAAATTTATTTGTTAAGGAAGATTGGAAGAAAAAATTTGATAATCCGTCAACCGGATATGAATATTTTAAAGAACATTTTGAATACTATGCCAACATTGCACGCTGGGCACAGGAACAGGTAGAAAAAGGCGTATTGCAGTGCATCCATAACCGGTTGGAAAAGTTTCCCCATTCCAATCTTTGCTATACCGGAGGTGTAGCACTTAATGCCGTGGCCAATGCAAAACTGCAGGATTCCGGAATTGTCCGCGAAATTTATTTTGAGCCTGCTGCCGGAGATAATGGTCTGGCTTTGGGTTGTGCTTATTATGGCTGGTTAGAATATTTGAAAATGCCAAAAATGCCTCATGATGGCAGCACCTGTTTTGGGAGGCCGTATTCTGAAGCAGAAATTGATGCTGCATTCCAAAAAGAAGAAAACAAAAAATATGTCCCGAAAAGAATACCCAATGAAGAGGAGTTGTTGGATTATTGCGCAGCAAAACTAAAAGAAGGAAAAACCATAGCCTGGTTTCAATCCGGTTCAGAGTTTGGGCCAAGAGCTTTAGGGAGGAGGAGTATTCTAGCACATCCCGGTATTGAAAAAATGAAAGACCATATTAATCTGGATATTAAGTTTCGGGAAGATTTTCGCCCTTTTGCACCGGCTGTATTGAAATCTAAAGTTGGTGAATATTTTGAATCGGCACGTTATAGTCCGTATATGATTCTGGTTGACAGAACGCGTGAAATACATTATAAAGAATTAAAAAATGTCACGCATGAAGACGGTTCGGCCCGGGTACAAACCGTAGAAGAAAGCTGGAATCCCAGGTTTGCCAAGCTTATAGAAGCCTTTTATAAGAAGACAGGTATTGCCGTTTTGCTTAATACCAGCCTGAATAAGAAAGGGATGCCTATAGTTGAAACGCCAGAAGAAGCACTCTATTTGTTTGGAATAACAGACCTTGATGTGCTGGTTATGGAAAATACGGTGGTCGAAAAATAATTAGCTTAGCGGCTCTGCGCCTTTGCGTGCAATTTTCTCTCGCAAAGGCGCAGAGTTGCAAAGATGGAGAAGTGGGATAGTTCTTTCTTTCTTTCTTTCTTTTAGCTTATTCCAGAGTTTTTAATAGTTCTAAGGCGGCAGGCGTATTCATGCGTTGCAGTTCGGCTATCATCAGTCTTTTTTGTTCGTCACTTATGGTGGCTTCCGGTTTTATAAATCCGTCAGGTTTGGCTTCTTTGAAGAATAATTCGTCCGTCCATGCATTTCTTAATCCGTCAATAACTAAATGAATGCGGTCTGCATTGCCACGATTGGCAACAGAATGCGTAAAATTAGCGTCAATATACCAACATTCGCCTTCATTCATCACTAACCGGTTTCCATCCAAAATAAATTCGACTTCGCTGTTGGTAATTACCGGGATATGCAATCTAAAACAGCCATCTTCATAACCAAGACAATTGTCGCTGTGTGGTTTCACTTCGGCACCAACAGCCAGTCGTAATAAACGGACAGCTGTTTTTTCAAATAGTAAACTATCAAGGATTTCTTGGAAATAGGTACAGGAATTTAAAATTTCAGTAGGTACCAGTTTTTCAGAAACGGGCGAGGCATAAATCTGGTCTGATTTTCCACTTTCAGACATTAGGGCTATGGAAGTCCATTCGCCTGTATAATCCCTGGCATTATAATGGGCTGTCCAATTTTTATCAATAATTTTACTAAGGTCGTTTTTAAGCCTTTCGGTATCAAAAAACAATGGGAATTTTATGGAGCGTACTAAATTTTCCATGGTGCTATTCTCTTAACCATTTTGTCATTACAGGAAAAGCCTGCTTTCCTTCTTTTAGGGCACGTTCTTTTCTATAAGCCAAACCTGCCCATTCCAGCAATGGCAATCCGATATAATTCTCACTGTCGAAATTAGAAATCAGCCACTCAGAATTATCCTTATAGCCATTAGGATGAAATACAAATTCTACAGGCAGTTCTATATGTTTTACAGCGGCATAAGACCAAAGCATGGCTGCGATTTCTTCTCCCTGTGTGGGCCATTCCGGAGCCATTTGTTGGGTTCCTGCAACATTTCTTTCTGCGGGGGTAGCAACAGCCAGATGCCCTGCTTCGTGTAACAGGTCGCCGGGATATTTTAGCTTTTCGTAATCGACATAGATAACTCCGGGACCCAAAGCCAATCCGGGAAGGAAAGTACTGTCATCCAGTTTTTTTTCAGTAACCGGTATACCAATTCCCTCCAGGAATTGAACTGTTTTTTGCAAATCAGGATTTTTATCAACCATAATTATGATAGGTTTTTGCGATACAATATAGCAAATCCATCGCAATCCGAATCAAAAAAGTTCTTCAGAAAGGAACAGCAATTGTTTCTGAAACCTTCGTAACTTTGAAATCAAGATATTTTTAAAATGAGACGATTACTATATACTTTCCTTCTTGTTCCTTCTTGTCTTTTTTCACAGCAGTTCCAAAAGGTTGATTTTAAAACCTTAAATGCTACGCTTGCTTTAGATCCATCCCATAAAAAAATATCGGGACAAGTGACCTATACCTTTGAAGTACTTTCAGCCATTGACACTATCCGTATTGATGCCAGGAATATGGCTTTTTCAAATCTGAAGGTTAACAATGCCGTTACGGAATTTAAAAATTCAGGTAAAGAATTGCAGCTCTACAAAGGCTTTAAGAAAGGGAAAAATACGCTGACATTTGAGTATGAAGCCTTTCCGAAGCAGACATTGTATTTTATAGGAGAAAAGGAACACCTTCAAATATGGACACAGGGACAAGGGAAATATACCAGCCATTGGCTACCGAGTTTTGACGAAGTAAATGAAAAAGTCGTCTTTGGATTGAGTATTTCATACGACAAAGATTTTGAAGTCTTGTCTAATGGAAAATTAAAAAGCGTGTCGGATAAAGGAAATGAAAAACAATGGGAGTACCAGATGGAAAAGCCCATGAGTTCCTATCTAGTCATGCTTGCTATTGGAAAATTTGCAAAACAAACCGAAACGACTGCCTCCGGTACGCCTTTGGAAATGTACCTTTCTAAAGAAGATGCTTCAAAATTTGAATATACCTACAAATACAACAAGGCTATTTTTGACTTTCTTGAGAAAGAAATAGGAGTCAGATATCCATGGGGAATTTACCGTCAGGTTCCTGTAAGAGATTTTTTGTATGGCGGAATGGAAAATACGACAGCCACTATTTTTTCTGAGGATTATGTGGTGGACGAAATAGGTTATAATGATAGGAATTATATTAACGTAAATGCCCACGAACTGGCCCATCAATGGTTTGGAGACTTAATTACGGCCACTTCAGGAAAGCATCATTGGCTGCAGGAAGGATTTGCAACCTATTATGCTCTACTGGCAGAAAGAGAGCTGTTTGGAGAAGACCATTTTAACTGGCAGCTTTATGAAATCGCCGAAAGGCTGCAACAGGCCTCTAAAACTGATACGATTCCGCTGCTAAATGAAAAAGCAAGTTCTCTAACATTCTATCAAAAAGGAGCCTGGGCCTTGCATGTACTAAGAGAAAATATAGGCGCAAAAAACTTTAACAAGGCCGTTAAAAAGTACCTTGAAAAATATGCATTTAAAAATGTCAGTACGGCTAATTTTTTAGCAGAAATTAATGCTGTCTCTAATTATGATACCAGGAAATTCCAACAGGTTTGGCTTGAACAATCCGGATTTGAAGTAGCAGAAGCTTTAGGAATATTGAAGAAAAATAAATTCATTGAACAATATTTAAATGTACTTTCAATGGCAGAAAAGCCTTTGGCGGAGAAACAGCAGGTCTTTGCGGAAACAATAGTATCTGATGTCTATTATCCGGTAAAGGAAGAAATACTTTTTCAGTTACAATCTGTAGATTTTTCTGAAAAGGAACCTATTATCAGACAGGCCATGCAGTCAAACAATATTAAAGTAAGGCAGGCTGTAGCAAAAACACTCAACCAGTTTCCGGAATCATTCAGGCCTGATTTTGAAACTTTTTTGGATGACAAATCGTATGTGACAAAAGAAATTGCCTTAAATGTTTTATGGTCACAGTTTCCGGATGACCGTGCCAAATATCTTGACAAATCCCGTAACTGGATTGGCATGAATGATAAAAATCTTAGAATCCTATGGCTCACAATGGCCCTGGCAACAAAAGATTTTGAACCTGAACACAAACCTGCTTATTATGATGAACTCTTAGATTATACTTCACCTGATTATGAGAGTTCAATTCGACAGAATGCCATAACCAATCTTTTGTATATAAATGGGAATGACACAAATGTTTTAAAAGCGCTTGTCAATCCGCTGACCCATCACAAATGGCAGTTTTCCAAATTTGCAAGAGATAAAATACGGGAACTGACCAAAAAAGAACGCTACAGATTATACTATTTAGAACTTCTGCCATCATTGCCGGATAATGAGAAAGCTATTTTGGAAAAATTGTTAAATCCATAGGATTGTTAAAGTTCGTCTCAATTTGATAGAATAGCATTATTTTTAGAGAAAAATCATTGCAGATTTATGCGAGCATTAGTCATTTCGGGCGGCGGGAGCAAAGGGGCATTTGCCGGCGGTGTAGCCCAATATCTTATCAAGGAAAAAAATATCAACTACGATTTATTTATAGGCTCTTCGACCGGTAGTCTTTTGATTCCACATCTGGCCTTGAATAAGGAAGATAAAATATTCAAGCTGTATACGAATGTTGACATGGACAAAATTTTCAGTGTCAATCCTTTTATCATCAAACACAAGAAAAATCAGGAGGTGATTACTATCAATCACTTTAATGTGATTATGCAGTTTATGAAAGGCAAGCGTACTTTTGGCGAAAGTAAAAGCCTTAAGAGCTATATCGAAGATAATTTTTCCAAAGAAGAATTTGACCAATTGCAAAGTTCTTCAAAAGAAATTATTGTAGCAGTTACGAATATCACTAAAAACTGTGTAGAATATAAATCCATATTAGATTGCTGTTATGAAGATTTCTGCGAATGGATATGGATATCCTGTAATTATATTCCGTTTATGAGTCTTGTGACTAAAAACAGGTTTGAATATGCCGATGGTGGAATATCTAATGTTATCCCAATACAGGAAGCAATTAATCGGGGAGCAACCGAAGTAGATGTAATCGTGTTGGAAACGGAACATAATACGGCAGAAAAAGTAATCGGAAAAAATCCATTCTCGCTCACAATTGATTTGTTTGGGACAATTATTGACCAGGTAGAACGCAAAGATATTATCATTGGGAGGTTGGCAGCGGCAGCTAAGAATGTCAAGCTTAACTTTTATTATACGCCTACGAAGCTGACGGATAACCCATTGGTTTTTAATAAGAAAATCATGCTCGACTGGTGGCATCAGGGCTATGAATATGCTAAGAATAAGAGCGAAACCATGAGCCAGATATAAAATAAAAAAGCCTCAAATTTTGAGGCTTTTTTATTTTTACCAAAGTCCGCCGACTTCGTCTTTTATATAGGCTAATGCATTATTGCTAGGGGATTGTTTTTCCAGCAGTTCATTTAGCACCGCTTCCCGTAATTTATTGGCAGTATCGACTTCAGGATTTAAAGCTGCTTTTCGAATCATCTGGATTGTGGCATTTTTTGCAGTTGTGATGATAGTCCAGCACTCGTCTGACAGATAGATTTGTTGTGTAAGATTGTGTTCAAATTCATTTTCAATATGCATGACAACCAGATTTTGATAGTCCATTTTGTCACTTGAATTTGGAGCAATACGAATTAACAGGTTGGATGGGTTGATTCTTTCTAAAAACAGGGCCATTCTTTCATAAGCCTGTAATCGGATTGGAAGGGCACTTTTTTGTGCATCTCTTTGTATTAAATATCTGCGGCGTCCTTCTTCGTTTTTTGTGTGTAGTTTAAAAAAGTAAAAAGCTACGCCACCGGTTATTACTGCGGGTAAGGTATAGCTTAATAGCTCAATTATTTTGGTTGTGTCCATAGAATTTTATTTAAAGAAAACAAAAATAGAATAAATTAAGTATAGTTGATAGTTTATTTATTAGTTGATAGTGTATAGTTGATAGTGTATAGTTTGGTAACGTAGAGGTTAAGTTAATTAGTATTTAATTTTGAATTGTTATAAAAATGTTTTTAATATAAATATTTGTAATTTTATCTTGAATAATATAACTTGAATTTAAAAATAAATTAATTTATGAAAAAAACGCTACTGTTTTTAACTTTCGGATTATTGACGTTATCCGGAATAAAAGTTCAAGCCCAAAATGTACTTACTGTTTTTGATGAGATTTTATTTTATGACGGATATGCCACAGTCGTAAATTTTCCGACTCCCAATGGTGTTATTCGCCATAGAAATGATTTGTATGCCAAAAGAATTAATGGAGGATTACAGGTGCCTTATGGATCTTCCATGACTATTGAGGTAACTATTAAAGCGGCATGTGATAATTATGACCGTATAGGAAATGTGAATCTTGTTTTGGCTCCCAAAGGATTGGTGAGTTATAACCCCGATAACGTACGACGAATAGAATTAGGCCGGTTTATTACTCCTTTTATGAATAAAAACAGATTGCCGGATGAAGTTCCATATACTTTTACTGTAGATAATCTGTCACAAATATTAAATGATCCCGGTTTAAATGCATCTTATGATTTTTGGATGGAACTGGAAGTTTTTGGAGTTCCGTATGCTGCAAATACTGAGGTTGCCGGATGTTCTGGTAGAAATGATGTGTTTTTTGGTACATTGAAGCTTGTCTCAGATGGGACACCAACAACTTCATTACCTGCTTTTTTACTGCCATTGAATTTTAAGAAATATTTGAATAATTATAATGAAAATGCGACGGATGTCGTAGGCCAGACCGTAAGGACTATAAATTTTAATATTCCTAATCCTATCACAGATGCAAAATTTTATCTGATAACTTCAAATCATGGTGCTAACAGTGGAGGAGAGGAATACAATAGAAGATTGCATTATATCACATTTGATGGTACTCCTGTATTGACTTATCGTCCCGGAGAACCCACTTGTGAGCCTTATAGAATTTATAATACACAAGGTAATGGGATTTATGGGCCAGCACCAAGAACGGAGGCGCAATGGCAGTCTTTTAGTAACTGGTGTCCGGGTTCTATTATTCCAATCAGGGAGATTTCTGTAGGCAACCTGAATGCCGGGCAGCACTCATTCAAGATTGAAGTGCCGGAGGCTGTTTTTGCGAATGGTCAGGGAGATTTTCCTGTTTCATTATATCTGCAGGGAACAGGACAGGCTCTTGATATTAAAAAGTTTGAGTCCAATGTCTATAGCCTCTTGCCAAACCCGACAAGAAATGTGGTGGCAATAGAAACGAATCAGGAGGTGAAGGGCTATGCTGTTTTTAGCCTGTTAGGACAAGAAATAGCAAGAGGAACTAGTAAAACGATAGACCTTTCAAGGGTTGCCCAGGGAACCTACCTTGTTAGAATAGAATTTATGAATGATGAAATTGCTACTCAAAAAATCGTAAAGCTATAGACAAAACAGGATAATTATTATTGACATACAACCTGCTGTTTTTCTTCAAAAATCCAATTATTTTTCTACAATCTAAATGCGTATTTTTGCAAGAGAAAAAGAATAAAAATGCAGCATTATATAAGCCAGCTTAATGAAGCTCAACAGGCGCCTGTCCTTCAGAAAGACGGGCCAATGATTATTATTGCAGGAGCAGGTTCTGGGAAGACAAGAGTATTGACCATTCGTATTGCGTATCTGATGCATCAGGGTGTTGATGCTTTTAATATCCTGGCCCTCACGTTTACGAACAAGGCAGCACGTGAAATGAAAAAGCGTATTGCCGATATAGTGGGATCGAGTGAGGCAAAGAACCTTTGGATGGGAACTTTCCACTCTGTTTTTGCAAGAATTTTACGTTCAGAAGCGGACAAGCTTGGTTATCCTTCTAACTTTACAATTTACGATTCTCAGGATTCCGTAAGGTTAATAGGTGCCATTATCAAGGAAATGCAGTTGGATAAAGATGTTTACAAGCCAAAACAGGTATTGGGACGGATTTCATCTTATAAAAACAGCTTGATAACTGTCAAGGCTTATTTTAATAATCCGGAATTGCAGGAGCAGGATGCCATGTCAAAAAAACCGCGTCTGGGTGAAATCTACCAAAATTATGTGGACCGTTGTTTTAAAGCCGGTGCTATGGATTTTGACGATTTGCTATTGAAAACGAATGAATTGTTGACTCGTTTTCCGGATGTTCTGGCAAAATATCAGGATCGTTTTCGTTATATTCTGGTTGATGAGTATCAGGATACCAACCATTCTCAATATTTGATTGTACGTGCCTTATCAGATAGGTTCCAGAATATCTGTGTTGTTGGAGATGATGCACAGAGTATTTATGCTTTCCGCGGAGCCAATATTAACAATATCCTAAATTTCCAGAAGGATTATGACGGAGTAAAAACCTACCGTTTGGAACAGAATTACCGTTCCTCAAAAAATATTGTAGAAGCGGCGAATTCTATTATTGACAAGAACAAAACAAAACTGGATAAGGTGGTTTGGACTGCCAATGCTGACGGGCCAAGGATAAAAGTACACCGAAGCCTTACAGATGGTGAAGAAGGAAGATTTGTTGCCAGTGAGATTTTTGAAAAAAAGATGCAGCTTCAAATGATGAACGGGCAGTTTGCCATTTTGTACCGTACGAATGCGCAGTCACGTGCTATGGAAGATGCTCTCAGAAAACGTGATATTCCTTACAGGATTTATGGAGGGCTGTCATTCTATCAAAGAAAGGAAATCAAGGACGTACTTTGTTACCTGAGGTTGGTTATCAATCCAAAGGACGAAGAAGCACTGGTACGTGTGATTAATTATCCGGCCAGAGGAATAGGAGATACGACTGTTGAAAAACTGACAATTGCAGCAAATCATTACAAGCGTTCGATTTTTGAAGTAATGGAACATATCGACAAGATCGATCTTAAATTGAACTCGGGAACGAAGTCAAGGATACAGGATTTTGTCACAATGATTAAGAGCTTCCAGGTCATCGACCAGAACCATGACGCATTTTATCTGGCGGAGCATGTAACCAAAAAAACCGGACTGATTCAGGAACTGAAGAAAGATGGTACGCCGGAAGGTATTGCAAGGCTTGAAAATATTGAAGAATTGCTGAATGGTATCAAAGATTTTATTGAAGGTCAGAAAGAAGTTGATGGGGCAAGAGGAGCATTGTCAGAGTTTTTGGAAGATGTTGCCCTCGCAACCGATTTGGATAAAGATACGGGAGACGATGACCGTGTAGCTTTAATGACCATTCACCTGGCTAAAGGGCTTGAATTTCCGTATGTTTTTATTGTGGGAATGGAAGAAGACCTGTTTCCGAGTGCAATGAGTGTCAGCACACGAAGCGAATTGGAAGAAGAAAGAAGACTTTTTTATGTGGCACTCACCAGAGCAGAACACCAGGCTTACCTGACCTATGCCCAGTCACGTTATCGCTGGGGAAAATTAATGGATTCTGAACCATCACGATTTATAGATGAAATTAAGGGCGAATATTTAGAATATCTAACCCCTACAGAAAGCAATTATCGTTACAAGCCGATGATTGACATGGATATTTTCGGTGATGTAGACAAATCAAAGCTGAGGTTGTCAAAACCGGTTAATGGCACACCACCAAAAAGATACGATGATGACGAACCTTCACCTAATCTGAATATTCGAAAGTTAAAACCTGTTGCTTCTAATCCGCCAACAAGTTCAGGTAGTTCAGCATCAGATACTAAATTGAATGTTGGCAATATTGTGATGCACGAACGTTTTGGAAAAGGGCAGGTGCTGAATATTGAAGGTGCCGGAGCAGACAAAAAAGCAGAAATCAAATTTGAAGTAGGAGGAATTAAGAAATTATTGCTTCGTTTTGCAAGACTTGACATATTGTCGTAACTTTAAATAAGATACGAAGCTATTTGTTTCAAGATAAACTTTGTGTCCTTGCGGGCTTTGCATGAAATAGTTTCTCGCAAAGTATTTAAGTTCCCAAAATCACTAACTTTAAATATAAAATGACAGCATATGGCTCAGTTTATAAAAATATACCCTCAAAATCCGAATGAAAAAGAAATCGCGAAAGTGGTCAAAGTACTTCGGGATGGAGGATTGGTGATTTATCCAACGGATACGGTTTACGGACTCGGATGTGACATTACCAATACAAAAGCATTGGAACGCATTGCCAAAATCAAAGGTATCAAACTGGAAAAGGCTAATTTCTCATTTGTCTGCCATGATTTGAGCAACCTTTCTGATTATGTGAAACAGATCGATACTTCTACATTCAAATTATTGAAAAGGGCATTGCCGGGACCGTATACTTTTATCCTTCCGGGAAATAACAATCTTCCAAAGGAATTCAAGAAAAAGAATACAGTAGGTATTCGTGTGCCTGATAATTCAATTGCACTTGAAATTGTAAAACAGTTAGGAAACCCGATTGTGTCTACATCTATTCATGATGATGATGATGTGATAGAATATACCACCGATCCGGAATTGATTTTTGAGAAATGGCAAAATATTGTGGATGTGGTGATTGATGGGGGTTATGGCGATAATCAGGCTTCTACCATAATTGATTTATCCGGAAGCGAACCTGTAGTAGTCAGAGAAGGGAAAGGAAGTATAGATATTTTATAATCTGTGTGAGTTTTTTCGCAAAATTTTGGCTGTTGCGATAAATAATTCCTAAATTAGCAGTACCAATTATTAAGAATCCTACTAGTGATAACGATTTATACCATATGCTATTCTTAATTTAAATATTTAATTGGTTATTAATAAAAAAAATTAGGGATACATAAAAAGCAGGCTTTTGGGCCTGCTTTTTCATTTATTCTTTATTCTGATGGCTTATTGTTTTGCCGTCATATTTTTCATTTCTTTTTCGATCATATCATAGAACTGGTCGATTTTTGGCAATACCACAATTCTGGTTCTTCTGTTGATTGATCTGTTTTCAGCTGAATTATTATCAACTAATGGAATGTATTCGCTTCTTCCCGCAGCAATCAATTGTTTTGGGTTTACGTTCAATTCCTGTAATACACGGATGATTGATGTAGAACGTTTTACACTCAAATCCCAGTTATCAAGCAAAATTCCGTTTGATTTGTAAGGAACATTATCAGTGTGTCCTTCAACCATACATTCAAAATCAGGCTTGCTGTTTACTACTTTAGCTACTTTAGCCAATACTTCTTTAGCCCTGTCACTTACAACATAGCTACCGCTTTTGAAAAGAAGCTTGTCTGCAATAGAAATGAAAACCACTCCTTTTTCAACGTTAACCTGAATGTCCGGATCGCTGATACCAACAGAACTTTTTAAACTGGTTACCAAAGCCAATGTTACAGAGTCTTTTTTCGTTAAAGCATCCTGAAGACGTGTAATTTTTAAGTCTTTTTCTTTCAGGCTCTCTAATGATTTTTCAAGATTTTCAGCTCCTTTTGAAGACAAGGTAGTCAGGTTCCCCATATTGTTGATCAAATCAGAATTGTTCTTTTTCAGGAAATCGATTTGATGCGCCAATGCGTCTCTCTCTGTCAAGCAGGTATTCAATTTTACTGTGGCAGTGTTTAGTAAGTCTTGAATTTCTTTGTTTTTAGCTTCTAATTCAGCAATCTTCTTTTTTGAACCACACGAAGTCAGCGTGAATGCTGCAATCGAAAGTATAAAAATGACTTTTTTCATAGGTTTCGGTTTTAAAATTTTAACAAATTTAAGGATTAAAAATAGGGTTTCAAGTTTAACAAGTATAAACTATTGTTAAAATTTGTTTTCAAAAACCTTGCCTTTTTTGACGAAATAGTAATAGGTAATACTCTTAATTTTGTAGTAATTGTTGTATTGTTTTGATTCTCTTTTGTTTAAGAATCTGAAAAATTTTAAATAAAAATAAAAATGAGCTTTGAGGATTGCCCAAAGATGGGAGAACTTACCTTCCGTCATAAATTTAATTCCGGCAAGCCCATCTTGCGCAAGGCGTAGGAAAAGGACAGGGAAGAGCTTATTTTTTGGCAGATTTTTGAGCATCATCCAAAGCGAATTGCGGAAATTAAGGAATGTTTTATGCGGATTTGAATCTTTTAAAGTCGCACCGCCCACATGATATACTGTAGATTTTCCACAATATTTTACTTTTAAATTTTGATTGAAAGCACGCCAGCAAAGATCAATTTCTTCCTGATGGGCAAAAAAGTCTTCATCAAAGCCATCTAAGTTTCTGTAGATTTCTTTACGTATAAAAAAGCAGGCACCGGAAGCCCAAAAGATATCAATACTATCATTGTATTGACCCTTATCTTTTTCCAATGTCTGGAATATTCTTCCTCTGCAAAAAGGGAAACCGTATTTGTCAATAAATCCGCCACCGGCACCGGCATATTCAAACATTTGCTTGTTTTTGTAGTCTAATATTTTGGGCTGGATGATAGCTGTTTCGGGTTCGCTGTCAAACAAATCGATTACCGGTGTCAACCAATTTTCAGTTACTTCAATATCAGAATTCACCAGGGCATAATATTCTTCTTCTACAAATCGGAGTGCCTGATTGTAACCTTTGGCAAAACCAAAGTTGTCTGTATTTTGAATAATTTTGACAGACGGGAAAGTATTTTTTATAAAAGTAACAGAATCGTCTGATGAGGCATTATCAGCTACATAAATAGTGGCCTCGGAAGAGAATTGCACAACGGAAGGCAGAAATTCCTCAAGCAGTTTTTTTCCGTTCCAGTTGAGTATGACGATTGCTGTTTTTTTCATGACTGTTGTTTGCTTCATCTAATTGAAAGCAGGAAGTTCTTTTAGAAAATTATATTTTTCGTTTTGGTAATCCATCTGGCAAAAATAATGATTGAGTCCATTTGTTACCATTAAATATTCCGACTCCAGTACCATATTATAACGGGCAATCTGGTCGAAGGTGGTTTGGTTTATGACAATATCTGTTGATTTGCATTCTACTAACAGAAATAATTTGCCATTGGGTTGGAAGACTACTACGTCATAACGTTTTACAAGTCCGTTAATTTTGATGACTTTTTCTACGTTAATATACGATTTCGGATATTTTTTTTCCTGCAGCAGGTATTGTACTACGTTTTGACGAACCCATTCTTCCGGTGTCAGGATAATAAACTTTTTTCGGATTTCGTCAAATATGGAAATCCGTCCTTCTGTATTCCTAAACCGAAAATCATAGGAGTTGAAATTGAGTTGCTGCATGAATGCAAAGTAACAAAATTCTGGTTTAAAAATTCATTACGAATCCACATCCCAACTGTTTCCCATTATAGAATGGAGCCATCATTACTGTAGATTTGGTTTCTTTTTCTCCAAAAAATGTTCTTTTGATGTAAGGATGCAGCCAATAAGCTACTTTGGTACTGAGGATTCCTATTCCGGCTCCGGCAGCAACATCAGTAAGCCAGTGACGATCGTTGTAAATACGGAATAGCCCGGTTCCTGTAGCTATTGCATAACCTGTGATGCCATACCATATGGAGACATCTTTATATTCCTGCCATAAAAATTCAGCCCCGGCAAAGGCAGTAGCCGTATGTCCGGAAGGAAAAGAATTGTTGGAACTTCCATCAGGCCTTTCAACCTTGGTGATGCCTTTGAGGCTTAATACTGTTCCGCTCATTAGCAGATAAGATGTACCTAAAATAATAGAACGGTCTTTGAAGTTGTGTTTTCCTTTGATTCCTAAAG
This sequence comes from Flavobacterium lindanitolerans, assembly GCF_002846575.1. Classification (NCBI taxonomy): domain Bacteria; kingdom Pseudomonadati; phylum Bacteroidota; class Flavobacteriia; order Flavobacteriales; family Flavobacteriaceae; genus Flavobacterium; species Flavobacterium lindanitolerans. Next base: position 324,785 of record NZ_PJND01000009.1, on the reverse strand, counting down.
CATTTAAACCATACACAGATACAAAAGGGGCATATTGTGTAAAGTCATCTATGGTTATTTTTTTATCAATATCTTCATTAACTTCTTCTTTGATTTCAGAGTTGAATCCTTTGAGCCAGTCGCTTTCTAGTCCAATAACACCATATCCTATAAGGGCTCCCGGTATAATTAAGGATTTGTAGTTAAATTTCAGGCTGTCTGGTTTTAAGACCGGGATAGAATCTGTTACGTTTTGTTGGGCATAAGTCGCTATTGCATTGCAGACAATACATAATAGCACGATTTTTTTAGACATAATTTAAGATTATGAAGGTTACTTTCAGATTTAACGCAACGGGAGAATTTTAATTGAAAGGCTGTAGCTACTTTAATCAAATCTTAAGGATTGGGTTTATGAACTTTTTTGCCTGCTATTTTTAAATCTTAAATATTTGTACATTTGGCATTGAAATAGGATGTAGAATGTAACAAATAAGCAATATTTAGAAGAATATTGAAGCATTGATGTATTAATTGTATTCTGCCAATTTGTAAGCAATGAGGATTCAGGACTATGAATTATAAGCAATATCCCGTACATCCGGCCCTTAAAAACTGGATACGTTATTTCTGGAGTTATGATGTTTGCACATCGGCTACAGAAGCTTTGCATATCCGTTCTTTTGCTGACCGTTATCCACGACTTGTTTTTCAGGATATTTGTTCATTTTCGCCTATTAAAGACGCTCAAGGCACTATAAAGCCTATATGTTATTTAAGTGGCGTAGATACTCAGCCAACTGATGCTTATTGGGAGAGTCATTTTTCTCATTTTGGGGTAAGTTTCCAACCGCATGCCTTACATTTCCTTTTTGGTATAAATGCTGCTGAACTGACCAATCAGACGCCTGATATCCAGCTCCTGGACAAGACTGAAATCCCAGTTTTATTATTAAACGCTAAAAATCACCTTGAAAGAGTTTCGATACTCAGCGAATATTTTTATAAAAGAACATCGAAATCAAAAGGAGATGTGGTTATTGACCATCTTTTCCTTGGAAATTGGGCAGATCGTTTGGATAATGAAAAAAATCTGGCAACAATTGCTTCTCACTATCAGATTTCAGAACGGCAGCTGCAACGCAGGTTTAAACAAAATGTTGGTGTATCTGCCCGAAAATTTGCCAGGGTTGCAAAATTTGAAAAGTCATTACCGGCCCTGTCGTTGGCAGATTATGGGAGCCTTACCCAGTTGGCCTATGATCTTGAGTATTCAGATCAGTCTCATTTTATAAAAGATTTTAAATTATTTTCCGGCCTTTCTCCTTATGAATTTGTCAAGCAATCCAGCCTGGGTTCTGAAAGTGCCTCCTTTATTTATATTGAAGAATTGGCCTGATGTCGTTCTGATACAATTCTGTTCGCATTTCTGATTTTAATTTTGAAAAAGATTTTTGTTTTAACCCAGAGATAATCTGAAATAAATCTTTAACGATTAAAATCATTACTGTAACTATGAAAACAAGGAAAAAGAAAATTACTAGTTTGTTTATTGTGACCATGATATCGATTGCTTATACAGCATGTTCCAAGGATGATGGAGGTTCGGAAGATGTGCCAAATGCTTCAACACATACATTGGTTTTGAAAGCGGAAACTTCTTCAGGTTCAACACTCAGCCATCTTTTGTATGGTTATGATTCCAGGCTGACTACAGTATCGGGCCTGGGCGTAACCACCTGGACAAGTCCGGAAATTGCTTTACCGGAAAATGCGAGTGTAGCAAATTTTACAGCGAATGGAGTAGGAGTAGATGCTGCTTCTACTTTGAAAGTACAGGTATTTGTAGATGGTGTTTTAAAAAAAGAGGAGACGGTTACAGGGACAATTCTGACCGCACGTATACAGCACAACCTCAGATAATATCATCATTTTAACTGGCAGCTACCTACACTGTCATGGATTTGGGACTTATTGCTGTTTTGGCAATAAGTTCTTTTTTTATATAATCATTAAAAGGATTTGAGAATAGGTCTAACCCCAAAAAAAACTCAAATACAAATAATGTGAGCTTTTGTATTTTTTTTGATAGTTCTGCTATTAAAGCCTTATTTTTGGGTTTTGATAAATACCAAATATAAAAGCAGTGGATGAGGTTGTAAAAATTGTCAATGATATTAAGGCAGGAAACATTAAGCCAATTTATTTCCTGATGGGCGAGGAGCCTTATTATATCGATAAGCTTACGGAATATATGGAAGCAAACCTTCTTTCTGAAGATGAGAAAGGTTTTAACCAGACCGTGCTTTATGGAAGGGACGTGTCTGTTGACGATATAGTTTCTACGGCAAAACGTTATCCTATGATGGCAGAGCGGCAGGTAGTTATTGTAAGGGAAGCACAGGAACTTTCGCGAAGCATTGACAAACTGGAAAGTTATGCTGAAAATCCGATGCCTACGACGGTGCTGGTCATTGCCTATAAATATAAAACACTAGACAAAAGAAAGAAACTGACCAAGTTTTTAGATAAGACCGGTCTTGTATATGAAAGCAAGAAACTGTATGAAAATCAGGTAGGCGACTGGCTAAAACGGGTGTTGGCCGGAAAAAAATTAAATATTGAGCCTAAAGCCGCGGCAATGTTGGTTGATTTTTTAGGTACAGACTTAAGTAAAATAGCCAATGAATTGGATAAATTAGCCATTATTTTACCACAAGGTAGTACCATAACACCGGAAGTGATTGAAGAAAATATTGGTTTCAGCAAGGATTTTAATGTATTTGAACTCCGTAAGGCGATTGGCGAGCGTAACATAAAAAAAGCCTATCAGATAGCACAATATTTTGCAGACAATCCGAAAGACAACCCATTGGTGTTAACAGTAGGACAGACTTTTGGTTTTTTTGTCCAATTGCTCAAATACCACGGTTTGAAAGATCGCAGCCCAAAAAGCGTTGCTTCTGCTTTAGGTATTAACCCTTTTTTTGTGAAGGAATATGATGTGGCTATTAAAAATTACCCAATGAAAAAAGTAAGCCAAATTGTTGCTTCTCTTCGGGATATTGATGTTAAAAGTAAGGGAGTTGGAGCCAATGGGTTGCCGCCCGGTGATTTGATGAAAGAAATGCTGGCAAATATTTTCAGTTAAAAGAAGAAATTAATGATTTATAATTGATGCGTACTTTTTAAAGTGCGCATTTTTTTTACTCAATTAGGAAAATATTACCTCTTAATAAAAAAAACACTCCAGGTTTTCCTGGAGTGCTTCTGGGCATTAAGATCTACTACCACCGCGATCTTAATAATTTGGGCATATATAGAACAAGAAGCCCTATTTCTATCTCTATCTGCTATATGCCCGATTTAAAAGAAACCTAAACTTAATCCAATTATTAATCTTGTTTGATTATCTTGATAGTCTTCACGGCATTATCAGCAGTTACTTTAACCATGTAAGTACCGGCCGGCAGACCAGACATATCAATTTGTCCTTTGTCATTGTTTATTGTTCTTGTCATAACTTGCTGTCCGATAAGGTTGAATACGGCAACATCGCTGATGTTTTTGTCATAAGACAGATTCAGGATATTTTTAACCGGGTTTGGATATGCCTTAAAGGATGTCGCATCAAAATCAGGATTAGATAAAGCCACATCAAGAGAGATATTGTCAATATAAATCTGAGCCCTGTTTGTGATTGAATAAGCATTGAAACCAATATAATATATACCGCTGGTTTCTACTGTAAAAGTAGTAGACGATTCTAACTGAGAGTCGTTTACAATAGACGGATAATCAGCTAAATTCCTTGTCATCGCATTAAAATCTGCAGCAGTTCCGATGTTAACTTTCACACTTTCTACATAAGTAGTATTACCGCTGTTAGCATATTGGAATTTCAGCGTATAGTTAGTTCCCGCTTCCAGTTGTACACCATTACTATAGAACCATGCATTGGCCGGATTAGAAGAGTTATAGCTGTAATTCAGTACTTTAGAGTTGAATCCACCTCTGTTGATATTGTCTGTTTTCCAATTGTTACCCGTTCCGGCATTTTGACTTGAAGTACAAGCTGGCAATGCAGGCGTAGTTGCATCTTCAAAATCAATCAGATAAGGAACTGTTTGTGTTCCGCAAGCAGTTCTGAATGCAAATGGTCCAGCCCATGTGCTCTTGTCTCCGGAACCACAATCTCTGCGTACATAGAATTGATAAGCAGTATTGGCTGAAAGTCCTGAAATGGTGTGTTGGTTAGGTACTCCCGAAGCCATAGTTCCTGCACCTTGTGTAAATCCTCTAGGTCCATATTCAACGTCAAACAAAGTTCCGGCACTTACCCATGATAGCTGTGCAGTTGCAATTGTAAGATTTCCGGCTGTTCCTCCTGTTGGAGCAGGGCAGGATGGTGGAGTGATAACTTCAAAAGTATAATCTTCTGCTTCACCATTTCCTGAATTAAACGAACAAGCATCAGATGGACTGTTGTTATTAAAATCCATACGGATTCTCATTCTGTAGTTTCCTACAGGTGTCAACGCCGGAACAGTAATAGTTCCAGTAGCAGCAGCACCATATGCAGTAGTGTTGAATACTCTTTCAGAAGCTTCAAAAGTCATGTTGTTGTTCCAGTCAATCCAGATAGCAAAACCGGAACCACTGCTATAAGCCGCACTGAAATCTACAGAAGCACCTTCATATTGTTGTACTTTCATAGTAGTGTGGTTGGAATAACCGCCTGTTCCTATACTTGTATTTGTATTGCTGATGTTTGTCGCACCACCGGTAGTTGTAAAGCTATTAATATAGTAGCTTGTTGAGGTAGCGGTTGGCGTACAATATGCCGTTGTGAAACGGAATGGTCCAGCCCAAAGGCTCTTGTCTCCGGAACCACAGTCTTTACGCACATAGAACTGGTAAGCAGTATCTGCAGTTAAATCTGTAACACTGTATGGGCTTGTTACACCGGTACGTGTAGTTCCTGTGCCTTGTGTAAATCCATTTGGTCCGTATTCAACATCAAACAATGTTCCGTCGCTCGTCCAGGCAAGAAGTGCCGTTGTTGGAGTCATACTTGCAATGTTTAGATTTGTTGGAGGTATACAAGATGGCACAGCAATTACTTCAAGTGTATAATCTTCTGCTTCTCCATTTCCTGAATTAAATCCACAAGCGTCTGAAGGACTGCTGTTGTTGTAGTCCATACGGATTCTCATTCTGTAGCTTCCTATTGGAGTTCCGGCGGGAACAGTAATGGTTCCTGTAGATGATGCACCATACGCTGTAGTATTGAATACTCTTTCGTCAGTATCAAAAGCCATGTTTTTGTTCCAATCTACCCAGATAGCAAAACCGGAACCACCGCTGTATGCTGCGCTAAAATTGATTGTTCTGCCTTCAGATTGCTGTACTTTTAAGGTTGAGAAGTTGGAATAACCTCCGGTTCCTATTGCAGTACCTGTATTGCTAATATTTACATATCCTTCTGTAGTAGAGAAATCTCTGATAAAGTAAGAAGTAGATGTAGCAGCAGGAAGACAGTATCCGGTTCTGAAACTAAATGGTCCAGCCCATGGACTCTTATCTCCGGAACCACAATCTCTACGCACATAGTATTGATAATTAGTATCTGATGTTAATCCTGTAGCATCATAAGGATTTCCTACAGAAGACATTAGTGTTCCTGTTCCTTGCGTGAAACCTGTAGGACCATATTCCACATCAAATACGGTTCCTTCACCCATCCAGGAAAGCTGTGCCGTTGTAAAAGTCATATTTCCGGCACCCAATTCTGTTGGAGGCATACAGCTTGGAGGAGTAGTTACTTCAAAAGTATAGTCTTCTGCCTCACCGCTATAGTATACATCACCCCAATCCCAATCTTCATATTCAACAAATTCACAAGGGTTGTTTGGATTACTTGTATTGTTATCCATCATTATTCTCATTCTGTAGTTGCCCAGAGGTGTGCCAGCAGGAACAGTAATAGTTCCGGTAGCAGCTGAACCATAGGCTGTAGTGTTGAATACTTTTTCCGAAGCCTCAAAGGTCATGTTGTTGTTCCAGTCAATCCAGATTGAAAATCCGGAACCGCTGCTGTATGCAGCGCTAAAGTTTACAGTTCCGCCTGTAAATTGTTGTACTTTCATGGCTGTATAGTTGGAGTAACCTCCGGTACCAAAACCTGTATTCAGATTGTTGATGTTTATAAAGCCGCCAGTTGTTGTAAAGTTCTTTACAAAATAACTTGTCGTATTTGCCACAGGCTTACATGGCCCGGTAAAGAAACGGAAAGGTCCTGCCCATGGACTCTTATCGCCCGCACCGCAATCTCTACGCACATAGTAGTGGTATGCAGTATCTGGTGTTAATCCTGTAGCATTGTATGGATTAGCAACAGAAGAAACGATAGTTCCGGTTCCTTGCGTGAAACCTGCAGGTCCATATTCAACGTCAAATACGGTTCCTTCGCTCGTCCATGAAAATTGTGCTGTTGTATATACTATATTTCCAGCTCCTAATTCTGTTGGAGGCATACATGTTGGAGGTGTAACTACTTCAAGAGTATAGTCTTCTGCTTCTCCATTTCCGGAGTTAAACGAACATGCATTTGAAGGATTACTATTGTTATAATCCATACGGATTCTTAAGCGGTATTCGCCAACAGGCGTTCCGGCAGGAATAGTAAAGCTTCCTGTTGAAGATGAGCCATAGGAAGTCGTATTATATACCCTTTCGTCGGCATCAAAAGCCATGTTTTTGTTCCAGTCAATCCACATTGCGAAACCTGAACTGCCGCTGTAAGCTGCGCTAAAGTTAACAACTCCGGTTTCGTAGTGTCTTACCTTCATCGTAGTATGGTTTGAATAACCACCAGTTCCAATACCTGAATTTACGTTATTGATATTGGTGATTGCACCCGTAGTAGTAAAATCTTTTATTAAATAGCTTGTAGATGTTGCAGTCGGAACACAGTAGCCTGTATAGAAGCGGAAAGGTCCTGCCCACGCACTTTTGTTTTCTGCTCCGCAACTTTTACGCACATAGTATTCGTAGGAAGTTTCAGGAGTCAGTGCTGTAACATCATATGGGTTTCCAACAGAAGAAGCCATAATTCCTGTACCTCTGGTAAATCCTGCAGGTCCATATTCTACGTCAAATACAGTCCCGTCGCCCAACCAGGAAAATTGTGCCGATGTAAAGGTCACATTTCCTGCTCCAAGGTCTGTTGGAGGCAAGCAAGAAGGTGTTGGTATTACTTCAAAAGTATAATCTTCTGCTTCTCCGTTACCTGAGTTGAATCCGCAGGCATCAGAAGGGTTGTTGTTATTATAATCCATGCGGATTCTCATTCTGTAGTTACCCACAGGAGTTCCGGCAGGAACGGCAATACTTCCTGTAGACGAAGAACCATACGCCGTAGTATTGAATACTCTTTCATCAGTGTCGAATGACATGTTATTGTTCCAGTCTACCCAAATAGCAAAACCGGAACCACCACTGTAAACTGCACTGAAGTTGACTGAGCCACCTTCGAAGTAACTTACTTTCATAGAAGCGTTGCCAGAATTGTTGGTATAACCGCCTGCTCCAATACCGGAATTAGTATTGTTGATATTGCTTATTCCACCTGTTGTTACAAAATCTTTTATAAAGTAACTTGTAGAGGTAGCAACCGGAAGACAATAGCCTGTATAAAAGCTATATGGGCCAGACCATATGCTTTTATCGCCGCCTCCACAATCAGTACGTACATAAAACTGATACATCGTATTTGCTGTAAGTCCGCCAGGAGTATACGGATTTGCCACAGATGAAGCAAGTGTACCGCTACCTAATGCAAAACCTGAAGGACCGTATTCTACATCGAATAGGAATCCTTCACTCATCCATGAAAGTTGAGCTGAATTAAATGTAACGTTTCCGGCACCAAGAGCTGTTGGCGGGATACATGTTGGCGGGTCGCCAACTTCTAAAGTATAATCTTCTGCTTCGCCGTTTCCTGAATTGAAACCGCATGGATTGTCCGGATTCGACTTGTTGAAGTCAGCCAGGACTCTCATACGGTAGCTACCATTGGCAGTACCTGCTGGAATTGTAATTGTTCCTGTAGCAGAAGATCCGTATGATGTTGTGTTAAAAATTCTTTCTGAAGCTTCAAAAGTTGTATTGCCATTCCAATCAATCCATATGGCTAAGCCATAAGTTCCTGAGCTATAGACTGCCGAAAATTCAAATGAACCTCCGGCTGACTGACGTACAATTTTTGTAGTAGCATTTGAATAACCTCCGCTTCCTATTCCGGAGTTAGTATTTATAATGTTAAGAAAACCACCTGTAGTGGTAAAGTCCTTAATAAAGTAGCTGGTTCCTGTTCCTGCTGGTGTACAATAGGCTAGTGTACCTGCTGTAGCAGTTGTTTTTTGAGGCTGTAGCATTTCTGGTCCTGAGTAGGCATACAGAAAAATGCCCATGCCCATACAATACAGCAATGTGAGCCATTGCTTGGTTCGGAATTTCTTCCGATGGGGTTGAGTAAAATTTTTCATTCTAAGTATATTTGATTAAAGTTAAACAGGCGCTATCACAGCGCTATATTGTTGAAATTTTTAGTATATATAAAAGCCATAACAGAATGATGTGGCTCATATCCGTATGGCGTATTTTTCTTTTTCATTGAGTCTTATGCTAAAAAGTAAGGCGCTCTCCAATTTTTTTGACTCTGTATAACGCAATAATTTTCCATTTAATAAACTATGATGATTAAAATCTTTTTATGAAAAATGTTCGGAGAGCAACCTTAACATCTTAGCCCGAACTCTTATAATTTTGACTCCAACTAACGAAATTTAAATCTATACCCCCGTATGGTAAATCCCGTTGTTGATTATAAGAGGTCTTTATCTTCCAAAGTGTTTGGTCGTAATTATTTAAAAAGTACTTCCCATATTCATAAAACTAAACCATGAAAAAGCAGGGAAGCACTTTATAGTAGTTAAAGAAAGCTGCTCTTCATTTTTTATAAGTTATAATTGCTGTTAATCAAAATAAACTAATCTGAAAAAAATTACGCAAGCAGCTGTTCTTACCTTAATATTCTTTTATTCTTCATTCTATTCTGTGTGTAATTATATATAACTGTGAATTTTTAATCGAACGTTTTTTAAAGTGCCTCCGGGCTTTATTTTGTATTAACTAAACCTAAAGTTTATGAAGAAACTTGCAGAGGCACTTATTAAAAAAAAATTAGTATTTAGTATTTAATGCATTTTCATAAGTTGATTATAACAAGCCAAAGATTGTTTTTTGTTATAGATAAGGCAATACGAAAAAAGTATATGACAGTTATGAATGAGAATTTGATTGATATGATTCGATAAATGTATTTTGGAGTTTGACGTATGTGTGCACTTTGTTCTCTTAGAAAGGATGCAGGGTTTTACAGTAGTTTATAAAAAATAGTAAATAATTCGTGTATAGGTGTTTTAAACCTATAGTAGCATCAAACTCATTAAGTATTCTTCTATTTTTGCACTTGATTTCTTGCCAAAATGATTTAAACCTGGTTTAAATAAGAAAAACGCTAAGAGAAAAAGTGATTCAAAAATATATTATGGAACTGATAGACGTAAAAATTAGTAGAAGGCCAAAGTTGATTACAGGTGTTAAAATAAAAGAAGGAAATCAATGGGTTTTAGTGAATCATAATCTTGTAGATTATGTATTAGACGGATATTCTTTTATTAATAAAAAATATATAAAGAAAGTAGTAGAAGTATCTAAAGAAGTGATTGATTATAAGATAATTAAGATGAGGTATGATGAGGAAATATCCGATTCCTTTTCCGATTTACTACTTGAAAGTTATCAAAGTTTACTTTCAAGCTTTTTAAATACTTCAAAATTAGTTGCATTTGAATTTGAAAGTAGTGAATATTGTATTATTGGAGTAATTACTAAAATAAATGAAAAATCATTTAGAATAAATAAGTTGAGTACAAAAGGCATATTTTTAGGAGAAGAAAATTTTGAATTTAACTCTATAAGGATAATTGATATTGAAACGTATTATTTAAATGCTCTTGAGGGATTTTTAAATGAAAGTAAGAATGAAAAATAAGCTAACTGAAAGGATAAGTTATTCATAATTTGATATACCTCATGAACTATAAAAAAATAATAAGATTTTTCAGTATTCTTCTTTTTTTATGGTTCAGCATACACATCATCTACACCATCATTGATGGAAATAAAGACGAAGGGAAATCGGCTGATATAGCAGTAATTTTAGGGACAACCGTAAATACAGATGGTACTTTGTCTGAACGGTTGGAAAAACGAATGGAATGCGGTTTAAAGCTATACAAAGATGGACTCGTAAAAAAGATTATTGTTAGCGGTGGACTTGGAAAAGAAGGCTTTTTGGAAGGTGACAAAATGAAAGAATATCTGATAGAAAAAGGAATACCGTATTCTTTGATTATTGTAGACAATAAAGGCAATAATACTACAGCTACTGTAGCAAATGCAATTCAAATGAGAGATAGTCTGCATTACAACAGTGTTATTGTGGTTTCCCAATACTTTCACCTGACGAGAACCAAAATGCTGTTTAGGAAAGAAGGTTTTGAAAACGTAAGCAGCGTAAGTCCTGATTATTCCGAGTACAGGGATTTTTATTCGCTATTCCGGGAATTTTTTGCTTATTATTACGACCGATTAAAATAAGTATGATGGAGCCAATCATAAAAACACTTCCCATGACACGCCTTGTTGGAATACATAAGGAAATGTCGTTGGCGAATAACCAGACATTTGCACTTTGGAATGCTTTTATGCCCAGACGTAAGGAAATAACAAATAACCTGAATACTGATTTGTTTTCCATGCAAATCTATGATACCACCTATTTTGAAAATTTCAGCCCAGATAAGAAATTTACGAAATGGGCAGCCATAGCTGTAGGTAATTTTGAAAGTATTCCTGATGGTATGGAAAGCTATACCTTAGAAGGTGGGGAATATGCTGTTTTTTTACATAAAGGCGGACCCGAAACCGGAGCAGAAGTATTTGGATATATTTTTAACACCTGGCTTCCCAATGCAGATTATGTACTTGATAGCAGAGAACATTTCGAATTGTTAGGCGACAAATACAAACACGGCGACCCGGAATCAGAGGAAGAAATCTGGATTCCCATAAAACCAAAGGTAACTGATAAAACAAAGATAGCCGTAGCTCTTTTTGATAAGCTGGCCGATAGATATCAGGATAAATTTATGGACGTCGGGCTATATGCCGATTCGTTGAATCTGTTTTGCGACAATATTACAAAACCAAATGCCTCGATCCTGGAACTTGCTTGCGGACCAGGTAATGTGACCAAATATTTGCTCGGAAAACGTCCTGATTTTAAAATATTAGGTACCGACCTGGCACCCAAAATGATTGAATTGGCAAAAGCCAATAATCCCTCAGCAACATTCCGGTTGATGGACTGTCGTGATTTGGGTAAAGTTTCCAAAACTTACGATGGTATTGTATGTGCTTTTTGCCTGCCTTATCTTTCCAAAGAAGAAACCCAAAAACTTATTGCTGATGCTTACAATGTATTGGAACAAAATGGTTTGTTTTTTATAAGCACTATGGAAAATGACTATGAAAAATCCGGATGGGAAAAAGCAAGTTCCGGTGATTCTATCTATATGCATTATTATCCGGCAGAATTTTTACTTACGACACTAAAAACAAACGGTTTTACTATTATCGATGAACGTCGCAAAAAAGATGATGGACCGGGAAATACGCCCGTAACCGATTTATTATTAATCGCTAAAAAAATAAGGAAAAGAAGAAAAAAGGTCCTAAGATCCTAAGGAAAAACCTTAGCACCTCAGAACCTCAGCATCTCAGAACCTCAAAAAAACATTTTCCTTTCGGCAAAACAAATATTTTACCGAACTTTGCAATTCACTTCTTTTTAAAAAGAGCAAACAAATATATTTATGGGAATGAATAAAAACACCATTCTGGGCTGGGCAACCTTTGTTATGGTCCTGATGGGGCTGCTGCTAATTGGCTTAGGCATCTTTCGTTATGACGATGTAGCCGGTTGGGGTTTTGGGGCAGTAGGAATAGGCTTTTTTGCCATTGCATGGGTTTTCAGTTCGCTGAAAGGCCGTGTATAAAAAGCATACACGAGTTATCGATAAAAAATCCGCTAAAAGCGGATTTTTTTATGAATGGGCAAGTTTGCCCGGTGTAATACCAAACTTGTTTTTAAAGGCAGTCGTAAAATGCTGTACATACTGATAGCCGCAGTAGGCCGCTACTTCCTTAACCGGTTTATTTTCTTCCAGCAACATACGTTTTGACTGTTGCATCCTAATTTCATGTAAGTAGCCAAACACAGTGGTACCAAAAAGAATTTTAAAACCTTTTTTGAGTTTAAAATCATTAAGACCTACTTTATGGGCGAGCTCTAAAAGTGAATAAGGTTCTGATATGTTCTGTTCCAACAATTTTTTGGCATAGTAAATCTTTTCTACATCTTCTTTTTTTAGTTTTTCGGAAGTTGGGGTCAATTGTACGCTTTCAAACTGTTCAATCTGAAGCATGAAGAGTTCTAAGATTTTTGATTCCAAGTACAATCGCTTTAAAACACCTTTCCTTTGGCATTGGTTAATTTGCGAAAGGATAAGATTCATCTGTGCTGTTATGGGCATATGGTGCGGACTCAGGCAATTACTGATTTCCTGTTTGTCAATTTGCTTCAGAAACTTATCAATAGTCTTGCTTTCAGAATCAACAAAACGGTTGAAATAGTTTTCTGTAAAATGGATTTCAAAAACCTCGTTGGGTTTTTCCTGTTTGCCGCCCCTAAACTTTCCTTCAAAATTACTGGAATAAAAGAAATTATGCTGTTGAGGTCCGAATGAATAATCAAATTTGGAATTGAGCGATTCTACTTCGGCGCTTCCTGTCAAAGAAAAATGCATCTCAAATACAGAGAGGTCACTTTTGGCAACCAAACAAACTTCCTGATTCAATTGCGAACGGCGACGTAACGTATGTACACCATCAAACCATATTTCTGAAATATCAGTATACCCAATCTTGTTATCAAACAGTTGGGTTTCCTGTTCCACAATATCTGTTAACCCGTCATAAGCTGCATGAAAATCTTTTTCAAAAATAATTTCATCCAAATCGCTATCATTTATGGTAATTCTCATCCTAATCCGTTTTGCGTAAAACAACATCCGTCTTGCGTAACTAAAATAGGCAAGAATAGCAGACATTTGTACAAAGATAATTATTTAGAATCAATCTAAACAAATAAAAATCAAAAATGACAAAAGTACCAAAATGGCTGGGAGATACCATGGAAGTTGTGTATCAGCGATTCATGTATGAAACAGTTATAACCAATGTAGAATATTTAGATGAAAAATTAAAAAGAGTGCGTTTTGAAGGCGATTTCAGAAAGATAAAATTTATGCCGGGCAATGTAGTTAAAGTACGGGTTAATGATACGGAATACCGCCATTATACGCTATCTGCTTTTGATGCCAAAACAGGATTTTGTGAAATTGTATTCTATCTGCACGGCCTGGGACCGGGAAGCAACTGGGTAGAAGGATTAAAAATGGGGGATAGGGCAAAGTTGTTGGGTCCGGGTGGAAAACTTTATTACTCTGAAAACCGGGTAAACCATTTTTTATTTGGCGATGAAACTTCCTTAGGCTGGATGAAATGCATGGAAGAAGAAGCGGAACGCAGAGGCGAATTTTTCTTTGGTTTTGCAGAACTTGATGAACCGCATCAGGATTGGGCAGAAAGATTGGGCAGCTCCGTGAAAATTGTAGGCAAATCATCAGAATATCCCGCTCAGCCTGTTATCGACATTGTAAAGGAATGGGAAGAAGATTTTTGGCTAACAGCAGTAGATACGGTTTTTTATCTGACAGGACGGACAAAATCAATTCAGGCTTTCCGAAAGTTTTTGTTGTCAAAAGGAATCAGTAGTAAAAAGATAAAAACAGAACCCTATTGGGCAGATGGAAAAAGCGGGCTGTAACAGCCCGCTAATGTATTTCAGATATTGTTTATTAATGAGCTGAAACGGCTTTCAGTCCTACAATGGAAGCAATCAATGTTACAATAAAAAAGATTCTCCAGAAATTGGCAGGGTCTTTAAAAACAAATATTCCAAGCAATACGGTTCCTACGGCACCAATACCTGTCCATACAGCATAGGCCGTTCCAAGTGGAAGATTTTGTGTGGCTTTAATCAATAGCGACATACTAATAATACACGCAACAAGAAAACCACCATACCATGCATAAGCTTCATTGCCTGTGGCTTCTTTAGCTTTACCTAAACAAAAGGTAAAAGCAACTTCAAACAATCCTGCAATGATTAAGATAATCCAGTTCATAAACTTTTTTCTTTAAAAATTCCATGCAAAGGTCGGTTCTTAGGATGAAAATATTTTTTACAAATGATAAAAAGTGAAAGAGGTACTTGTGTTGTTAGGTTCTAAGCTTCTAAGGTACTGAGTTACTAAGTTTTTGTGCTTTTAAGTAAAAGAGAAATTATTAAAATAAGTTTTAGCATTTCTTATCATTAGATATAGGCTTCTTAGAATCTGTGTAATTGTTCTAATCTGTGGCGGGAATAGAAAGAGGTGCTAAGTTGCTGAAATTCTAGGGTGCTAAGTTTGTTTTTTTAGGTAAAAGAAAAAATGGTTGAAATTAGCATTCTTTCTTATTTTATTTCAGCCCTGATTCGGCTAAGGCTTACTTGTGTAATTCCCAAATAAGAAGCAATATAGCCAAGCTGTATTCTCTGGACAAAATCCGGATTTTCCTCCAACAATTCCAAATAGCGCTCTTTAGCAGACTTGAATAATTTGGAAATAAGACGTTCTTCGGTTTGCACCAAAAGCCGTTCTGCAAATTTGCGTCCCCAGTTTGCTATTTGGATATCTTCAAGAAAAAGCTGCTGCAGGTCTTTATTTTTGATTTCATACAATTCGCAGTCCTCTAGCAATTCCACACATTCATAACCGGGAAGATTGGCTACATAGCTTTTCATGGAAACAATAGGGTCGCCTTCCTTACCAAACCAAAAAGTGATGTCTTTTTCTTCTTTTGGAGCAAATGCCCTGACCATGCCTTTTTTGATAAAATAAATAGAAGTTTCGTTTTTATCAGCTTCCAGGAGCGTATGTCCTTTTGACAATTGTATTTCGCCGCTATATCTCAGGATTTTTTGAGCCGCTTCTTGAGAAAGCGGATATATTTGGTTCAGTATTTCGTGAAGTTTCATTTATGATAAATGTTTCTGCAAGGTAAGTTTTTTTCGGAAAAATGGAAAGAGGATAAAAGAGGTGCTAAGGAGCTAAGGTTCTGAGGTACTAAGTTTATGTGTTTTGTGTACCAGAGGAAGTTGTTTAAAAGAAATCTGTATAATCATTCCAATCTGTGGCTAAAAGAGGTACTAAGATGCTAAGGTTCTGAGGTACTAAGTTTGTGTGCTATAGGTGTAAAAGAGAAAATCTTTGAAAGTAGTTTTTGTAGCTTCTTTCATTTAATATATATTTCTGAAATGTGTAATCATTTTAATCTGTGGCTAAAGAGGTACTAAGTTGCTAAGCTTCAAAGGTGCTAAGTTTATGTGTTTGTGTACAAGAGGAAGTTTTTTAAAAGAAATCTGTATAATCATTCCAATTTGTGGTTAAAAAAGGTGCTAAGTGACCAACGTATTTAGTTACTAAGTTTGTTTTATATGTGAAAGAGAACTTATTTAAGTCAGTAGGGCAATCAATTTACCATAAAACTTGTGCATGGCCATTTAAAACAGCAGAAAGACGTTAATTTTGTTGTAAAAGAATTGTCCCAAATCCAACGATGAAAGAAAAAGCTTATTTTTGAAAGGCTTATATAATTTTTTAAACAGTACTGAATTGATGAAAATTACTTCTCTTATTGCTCTATTCTTATTTGCAGTTCAGCTTGCTTTCAGCCAGTCTGAAAACCCAGTGCATGGAAAGGTAACCACCGAGGGTTTTCCAACTGCCGGAATTGAAGTTATCAATCAAACAAGCGGTTCAGTGGTTGTGACAGATGCTTCGGGAAAATTTTCTATCAAGGCAAAAGTTGGCGATGTTCTGATTTTTGCAGGAAAAAATTATACATCCAGAAGGGTTACTCTTAATCAGAAAGATTTTGGAAAAACGGGTGTTGAAACAAACATGAACCAGGAAGCGATACAGTTGGTAGAAGTAGAGATTAAAAAAGAAGTAGATGATGTGAAACCAGAACCTCCGGCTGTAGCTCCACTGCGTTCGGTAGATAATATACTGAACTCTCCAACGAATATGATGGTCTACAACGGTGCCATAATTCACGGTCTTGATTTTGTAGCCATAGGTAAAATGGTTGGAAATCTTTTCAAGGGTAAGAAAAAAGACAAGGTAATATCCAACATAGAAATGAAGGAATATATTTCTGATAATTTCAATAAAGACTTTTTTCTCAATACTTTACAATTAAAAGAAGATGAAATAGAAATTTTCCTTGAATTCTGTTATGCCGATGCTAAGATGTCAACTCTTATCAATAATAATAACGTATTGGAAATAACCGATTTTTTGATTTCAAAAAAAGAAGAATTCAGAAAACTAAAAAACTAAGGCAACCCAATAAGTAAAAATCCAGTTCTTTTTTTAAGCCTTGCCCACACCTAATAATATCTTTGCGGCTCTGCGCCTTTGCGAGATATTTTCACGCAAAGGCGCAGAGCCGCAACTATAAATTAAATTTAAAATGAGAATACTATCCGTAAGGCATGAGCCTGAATATAAAGACATAGCCATAAAATACCTTCAGCAAAACTGGCCTGAAGTTTCACCTATCATGTATGAAGACTGTATTTCAAACTGCATTGGTGCCGAACAATTTCTGCCACAATGGTATCTGTTGGAAAAAGACAATGAAATAATAGGCTGTGCAGGATTGATAACCAACGATTTTATCAGTCGCGGAGATTTGTATCCCTGGATTTGCGCCTTATACATTGATGAAGAACATAGAGGAAACAATTATGCAGCCCTGCTTTTAGAAAAAGCAAAACAGGATACAAAAACTGGCGGATTCAAATACCTGAATTTGTGTACGGACCATGTTGGATATTACGAGAAATACGGTTTCCGATATATTGGTCAGGGATATCATCCCTGGGAAGAAGAATCAAGAATCTATCAAATAGAAGTGTAAAGTAAAGTAATATTTTGTCCTTATAATTCTATTGAGGTCTTTTTTACCTTCTTTCTATTTCCGACTTCTTTGCAGCTTGTGAACACGAATTAAACGCTTAATTGAAAATTAGAGTAGAATGGTGTCTGTTTACATTGATAGAATTTTACAAATTTTAATAGTATTAGTTTATAATTCAGAACTTGAGAAAGCTCCGGTATTTCTTCTATTTGTCTTTTTAAATCCTGACTGCTTGTCAAAAAGATAGTGTGTAGCACCTTTGGTTTTTGCATCGATTTAATATTTTTAAATTTCTATATTTGGCTTCTAAATCAAGTACTACCATTTAAACTATCTTAAAATGAAATTGAAATTTACGCTTTTATCTATTGCTTTCTCAACAATAGGTTGCTTAAATGCCCAAACCGGTTTTAATACTACTGCTGTGAACTGGACCTTGCCTCAGGGTGGCTATTTAAGTTCGATGGCGACACATGGCTTTAATGCCATCGCTGATGGAGACACAGGCAATATAGACGGTGACCAGACATGGACCACAATGGACATGAACGGTGACGGCAAGCCGGACCTGGTAGTCACTTCACAGAAAGTGACTATAGGGAATTATGGTGTTGGTACCGCATTTGGCCTGCCTTCAACCCCTCATTGGAAAGTATATCTAAACAATGGAAACGGTTATAACACTACTGCTATAAACTGGACCTTGCCTCAGGGCGGCTATTTAAGTTCGATGGCTGTACATGGCTTTAATGCCATTGCCGATGGAGACACAGGCAATATAGACGGTGACCAGACCTGGACAGTAATGGACATGAACGGTGACAGAAAGCCCGACCTGGTAGTCACTTCACAGAAAGTGACTATAGGGAATTATGGTGTTGGTACCGCATTTGGCCTGCCTTCAACCCCTCATTGGAAAGTATATCTTAACAGCGGGAACGGTTTTGCCACCACGGCTGTCAACTGGACCTTGCCACAGGGCGGCTATTTAAGTTCGATGGCTGTACATGGCTTTAATGCCATTGCCGATGGAGACACAGGCAATATAGACGGTGACCAGACCTGGACAGTAATGGACATGAACGGTGACAGAAAGCCCGACCTGGTAGTCACTTCACAGAAAGTGACTATAGGGAATTATGGTGTTGGTACCGCATTTGGCCTGCCTTCAACCCCTCATTGGAAAGTATATCTAAACAGCGGAAACGGTTTTGCCACTACGGCTGTCAACTGGACCTTGCCACAGGGCGGCTATTTGAGTTCGATGGCGGTACATGGTTTTAATGCCATCGCCGATGGAAGCACAGGCAATATAGACGGTGACCAGACCTGGACAGTAATGGACATGAACGGTGACAGCAGGCCCGACCTGGTAGTCACTTCACAGGAAGTGACTATAGGGAATTATGGCGTTGATACCGCATTTGGCCTGCCTTCGACCCCTCATTGGAAAGTATATCTAAACAGCGGGAACGGTTTTGCCACTACGGCTGTCAACTGGACCTTGCCACAGGGCGGCTATTTGAGTTCGATGGCGGTACATGGTTTTAATGCCATCGCCGATGGAAGCACAGGCAATATAGACGGTGACCAGACCTGGACAGTAATGGATATGAACGGTGACAGCAGGCCCGACCTGGTAGTCACTTCACAGGAAGTGACGATAGGGAATTATGGCGTTGATACCGCATTTGGCCTGCCTTCAACCCCTTATTGGAAAGTGTATCTTACTGGCTCAACATTGGGAACAGACCCTTTTGTTGCTAATAAAAAAGAAATAGTAGTGTACCCAAATCCTTCTAATGGAAAATTTTTGATCAAAGCGGAAACTGAAAACATAAACGTAGTAATCAATGATTTGGCCGGTAGAACCGTATCAAATCAAACTGGAACGACGATTGACTTATCGGGTTATCCGCAAGGTATTTACCTGATGAATATTCAGATTGAAGATGAAATGTTTGTGAAAAAAATCATATTAGAATAAAACATAGGATTAAAATAGGCAGAAGTTTCAATGGCTTCTGCCCAAAATATTAGAATTTGTATTGGAGATATTGCAAAATTCCAACAAATAAAGTCCCTGCTCTCAAGGATTGAATGCTAATTAAACCCAAAACCATCGCTTGCTTTTTTTTTATTTAAGACTATCTTTGTTGCCATAGTTTTAAGTTTTGGCTGATATAAGGTTTAATGTCAAAGGAAACCTAATGCGGGAACATTTGAGTAAACAAAAATCTGAAATTAAAACATTGTAAATCAAATATTTAATATAATTTAAATTTTATATGTCAGACGATAAGAAGGTAATTTTTTCGATGCAGAAAGTAAGCAAGACTTACCAAAGCAGCGACAAACAGGTATTAAAAAATATATATCTTAGTTTCTTTTACGGAGCTAAAATCGGTATTCTCGGACTTAACGGTTCGGGAAAATCTTCCTTATTAAGAATCATCGCCGGAGTAGATAAAAACTATCAGGGTGATGTGGTTTTTGCACCGGGTTATACCGTTGGTTATTTAGAGCAGGAGCCGCAACTGGATGAAAACAAAACCGTAATTGAAATTGTAAGAGAAGGTGTGGCTGAAACCATGGCTGTTTTAGACGAGTTCAACAAAATCAACGACCAGTTTGGATTACCGGAAGTTTATGAAGATGCAGACAAAATGGAGAAACTGATGGACCGTCAGGCTGAACTTCAGGATAAGATTGACGCTTTGGGTGCCTGGGAAATCGATACCAAGCTGGAAATTGCTATGGACGCATTGCGTACTCCGGAACCGGATACACCAATTAAAGTGCTTTCCGGAGGAGAAAGAAGACGTGTGGCATTATGCCGACTTTTATTACAACAACCGGACGTACTTTTGCTCGATGAGCCTACCAACCACTTAGATGCTGAATCTGTATTGTGGTTAGAGCAGCACCTTGCACAATATTCCGGAACCGTAATTGCTGTAACCCACGACCGTTATTTCTTAGATAATGTTGCCGGTTGGATTTTGGAATTGGATAGAGGTGAAGGTATTCCGTGGAAAGGAAACTATTCTTCATGGCTTGACCAGAAATCAAACAGAATGGCACAGGAAGAGAAAGTGGCTTCCAAAAGAAGAAAAACATTGGAGCGAGAGTTGGAATGGGTACGCCAGGGAGCCAAAGGCCGCCAGACCAAACAAAAAGCGCGTTTGCAAAACTACGACAAGCTTTTAAACGAAGACCAAAAGCAACTGGATGAAAATCTGGAAATCTATATCCCGAACGGACCTCGTTTGGGAACAAACGTTATCGAGGCTAAAGGCGTAGCAAAAGGCTATGGCGACAAGCTTTTATACGAAGATTTGAATTTTACTTTGCCACAAGCCGGAATTGTGGGTATTATTGGGCCAAACGGTGCCGGTAAGACCACTATTTTCAGAATGATTATGGGCGAGGAAACTCCGGATAAAGGAGAGTTTACTATTGGAGAAACGGTTAAGATTGCTTACGTAGACCAAAGCCACTCTAATATTGACCCTAATAAGTCCATCTGGGAAAACTTCTGCGACGGACAGGAATTAATCATGATGGGAGGAAAGCAGGTAAACTCAAGAGCCTACCTGAGCCGATTTAACTTTGGAGGAAGCGACCAGAATAAAAAAGTAAGTACGCTTTCCGGTGGAGAAAGAAACAGATTGCACCTGGCAATGACCCTAAAAGAAGAAGGGAACGTATTGCTTCTGGATGAGCCTACCAACGATTTGGATATTAATACGCTTCGTGCTTTGGAAGAAGGTCTGGAAAATTTTGCAGGCTGTGCCGTGGTTATTTCCCACGACCGTTGGTTCCTGGACAGAATCTGTACACATATTCTTGCTTTCGAAGGAAATTCTGAAGTTTATTTCTTTGAAGGAAGCTTCTCTGATTATGAAGAAAATAAGAAAAAACGCCTGGGTGGCGACCTGACACCAAAACGTATCAAGTACAAAAAATTAATACGAAATTAAAAAGTAACAAAATCTCGGTTCATACCGGGATTTTTTCATTATATAAGTATATTTGGATAAAAATTATCTATGCCCCGAAATAGAATAATTTCATTTGTTCTTATCTCATTATTTTTTTACAATCAGTCCTTTTCACAGGAGAAAGACTCATTAAACAAAGTAAGGGTTAAGATTTATGATCTCATATGCAAAGCAGATGGCCTACTCATAGACCTGAAATATATGGAATCGCTGCAGGTTTCAAAACAGGCTCTCAATCTGGCTTACAAAAACAAGCAATATGACTATGTTGCGATGTCCTACAATACTATTGCCGGTTGCCATGAAGAGCTTTTGAATACAAAAATGGCTCTTGCTTATTATAATAAGGCACTCCAATATTCACTGAAGACCAAAAATGACACCATAAAAGATTGGATTCATAACAATATTGGCAACATCTACAATTTTGTAATTAAAGATTACGATAAAGGAATCTACCATTATAAAAAATCATTACAATACGCCAATAAAGGAAAAGATACCACAGAGATTATCTTTACGGAAATGAACCTGGCCTGGGCTTATTTTAATAAAAAAGATTTTGAACAGGGTTATCCCTATGTTAAAGATGTTGAAAAGCATCTTGATAAATATGGCGATATCGAATCGAGAGTGATTGTAAACAATCTTTTAGGAATGTATTACAGCAATAAGGGAGATGCCAGGCGGGCCGGTTTTTATTTCAGGACTGCAATTGATTACGGAATCAGATACAAACAACAAAATGCTCTGGCAGATGCTTATGCCGAATATTCAAAACACCTGTATGAAATAAAAGATTATAAAAATGCGTATCTGAATAAAGTCAATTATGAAAAGCTGAAAGATGATTTGCACAATCATGAAAAAATGAAAAGTGCCCAGATAGCAGGCGTTCAGATTGAATTGGATGAATCGAGAAGAAAGATTGATAAAATTGAACTCGAAAAATATGCACAGCAGGAAAATCTGAAAAATTCTAAAATCATCGTTATACTATTCCTGGCCATCCTTATCATTTTACTACTGTTGCTTTATACTTTCTATAAAAACAGTATCTACAGAAAAAAAGTCAACCAGCAGCTTTTGGAAAGTAATGCCGAATTAAAAATTGCAAAAGACAAGGCCGAAGAATCTTCCAAATTAAAAAGCCAGTTTATTTCTACGGTAACCCACGAATTGAGGACTCCTTTGTATGGCGTCATAGGAGTTACCAATTTAATTCTGGATGAACATAAAGAATTGGAAAATAGCCCACATATCAATTCCTTAAAGTTTTCGGCGCGCTATCTTCTTTCGCTTGTCAATGACCTGCTTCAGATTCATAAAATAGAAGATAAGAAAATTGTTTTGGAGGAATTGCCGCTCAATATTATGGATGAAATTGAAAAGGTCAAGGAAGCCTTACAGTTCATTGCCATCAAAAACAAAAATAAGGTACTCATTGATGTAGGTATAGAAATACCGGAATATCTGATAGGCGATAAACTGCGTTTGTCACAGATTTTGGTAAATCTT
Organism: Flavobacterium lindanitolerans; assembly: GCF_002846575.1. Lineage (NCBI taxonomy): Bacteria > Pseudomonadati > Bacteroidota > Flavobacteriia > Flavobacteriales > Flavobacteriaceae > Flavobacterium > Flavobacterium lindanitolerans. Next base: position 302,001 of record NZ_PJND01000009.1, on the reverse strand, counting down.
ACCAGCAATGCCTTAAAATTTACACAAAACGGAACTATACGATTAACCGCAGCATTGGTGAAAAAAGTAGGCAATATACATCACGTCAAATTTGAGATTGTGGATAATGGCTGTGGGATTGCGATAGAAAACCAGAACAAGATTTTTGAAAAATTTGTACAGATAGACCGGAAGGAAGGAGATTATCAGGGAACAGGGCTTGGCTTGTCTATCGTAAAACGTCTTTTGGAGCTTTTAGGAAGTACTATTCAACTGGAAAGTAAGGAAGGAGAGGGCACAACAGTAACATTTATCATTCCTTTTGAATATGATGCCAATGCCACAAAATCTTATATTGAAAACATAGATGTTGATACAACCAATAGTTCTTCTTATAAAATTCTGGTGGTAGAAGACAACAAAATCAACCAGATGGTAACCAAAAAAATCATTGAGAAAAACAATTACAAATGCGTTGTTGTTGATGACGGTTATGCCGCTCTTGAAATTCTTGACAAGGAAAATTTTGATGCTATCCTGATGGATATTAATATGCCGGTCATTAACGGATTTGAAACTACACGAATGATTCGTGACAAAGGTATTGACATTCCTGTAATTGCGCTTACTGCATTTGATAAGGATGAAATTACAGACGAAGCCAAATTGTCCGGAATGGACGACATCCTCATAAAACCATTTGAACCTCTGCGTTTATTTCAGATTATTAACAGCCAGATTGCTAAGCATGTACATTAGCTTATCTGAAATTGATTTCGGCATAAATCGGAAGGTGGTCAGATGGATAACGGCAATCTTTTGAATCGCTCAATGTGGCAAATTTGACAACTTCCATCGTATTCCTGTTGATAAAAATATAGTCAATTCTTGTAGTCACCGGCTTATTAAATTCAAAAGCATTAAAAGTACCTTCGGGACCAAATACAATGCCTCTGCATACTTTTTGGGCATCGTCCATTTGTTCCTTAATCAATTGCAATGGTCGCGTATCAGCTTCAAGGTTGAAATCGCCGGTAAGGACAACAGGAAGATTGTCTCTGTTAATTTTTCTGATTTTTTCTAAAATAAGTTTAGAACTTTCGGCTCTGGCAATATCACCAACATGGTCAAAATGCGTATTGAACACCCATACTTTCTTTTTGTTTTTCTTGTTTTGGAACAAACCGTAAGTGCATACTCTGTTATAGGCCGCATCCCAACCTTTTGATGGTTTTTCAGGAGTTTCAGATAGCCAGAAAGTATTTTCTTCCAAAAGTTTGAACTTATCAGAGTTATAGAAAATAGCACTATGTTCTCCTTTTGATTTTCCATCGTCTCTGCCTTTCCCAATAAAACCATAACCGGTTAACGTACTGTCAATATAGCTCATCTGTTGCGGTAATGCTTCCTGTACGCCCATAAAATCCGGCATATAGAATTTCACCTGGTCTGTCAGGAATTCTTTTCGTTTTGACCATTGGTTATCGCCATCACTTTGGGTATCGAGACGGATGTTGTAGCTCATGATTTTAAGGTCTTGAGAAAATGTTACCTGACTTGCAAGCAGAAGAAAAAGAAAAACAGATTTCATGGTAGAGGAGATTATATCAGAAATACAAATTTAAGACAAAAAACGCTGGTTAATACCAGCGTTTCTTATTCTTTTTTGAGGCATCCGATTTTCTCGAATTATTTCCTTTAGATTTATTTTTATGACGGAAATCAGGTTTTGCATCCGGATTAGGTTCTTCTTCGTCTTTCCACGGATAGGGATGGTCGCCAATTGTTTTGACATTGACTTTGATGAGTCGCTGAATATCTTTCCAGTAGACTTCTTCGTCTTTGGAACAGAATGATATGGCAATACCACCATTTCCGGCACGTCCGGTTCTTCCAATTCTATGCACATAGGTTTCCGGAACGTTAGGAAGATCAAAGTTGATGATGTAAGGCAGCTTGTCAATATCGATTCCTCTTGCCGCAATATCGGTAGCAACAAGCACACCAACTTCCTTACTCTTAAAACTGTCCAATACGCGCTGTCTGGCATTTTGTGATTTATCACCATGAATGGCTTCAGCAGCTACGCCCTGTTTTCTTAGCGCTTTGACAACGTTGTCAGCACCGTGTTTGGTTCTGGCAAAAACAAGTACATCAGAAATTTTTTCATTTCGGATTAAATGGTATAATAATTTTCGCTTGTCAGTTTTATGAACAAAATAAATACGCTGCTCTACAGTTTCAGCCGTTGTTGACGGAGGAGAAACGGAAACATATTCCGGTTGGTTCAGGAAAGTTTCAGCCAATTCGCGGATAGCCATTGGCATAGTAGCCGAAAATAAAAGCGTCTGCCTGTTTTTTGGCGTAAGCTTTACTATCTTTTTCACATCATGGATAAACCCCATGTCAAGCATCTGGTCGGCTTCGTCCAGAACCAGGGTATGAAGGTGGTCAAGATTGATAAAACCTTGTTTGTGAAGGTCGAGCAATCTTCCCGGTGTAACGATTAGGATGTCAACGCCCTTTTTTAGCAGTTCTACTTGTGGCACTTGCGAAACACCACCAAAAATGGTTAGCTGTACCAGATTGGTATATTTTGCATAGGCATCAAAACTTTGTCCTATTTGTACGGCCAATTCGCGGGTAGGCGTAACAACGAGCGCCCTTATTTGTTTTGTTTTCTTAGCAGAACCTACAATACGGTGCAAATGATGAACAATAGGAATAGCAAAAGCACCGGTTTTTCCGGTACCGGTTTGTGCACAGCCTACCAAATCATTTCCGGCCAGTATAATCGGGATGGATTTTTCCTGGATAGGAGTGGCTTCAATGTAGCCAAGTTCGTGAACGGCTGTTTGTATACTTTTAGAAAGAGATAAATCTTCAAATAACATAAAATCAAATTTAATAGTTGCATTAATTGCAAATATGCGGCAAAGATAGTCTTTAATTATTAAACGGATTCCTTTTGTTTTTTACCGCCAAAAAAGAACAAAGCCCCAATAATTGGAGCTTTGAACCCTATTAACCAAAAATAAAACAAACCAACATGCAACTACTCATGTTTTTTTCTATAGGCGATATAAAATACCTGCGGCAGGACAGTCAATGAAAAAATCATACAGAAAAGCAGGCCGCCTACAATCATAATGGCTAAAGGTTTTTGGATTTCGGAACCCATCCCTGATGAAAGCGCCGCAGGTAATAGACCCATGGAACCCATCAGCGCAATCATCACAATGGGACGAATTCTGCTGTAAACACCTTCGGAAATGGCTTGCTTTAAAGGCATTTTAGCCCGAAGATTATCTTTCATGACGGCAATCAAAATGATTCCGTTAATAGTGTTAACTCCAAAAAGGATAATAAAACCAATACCTGCGGAAATCCCGAAGATGGTTCCTGTCATCCATAACGAAAGGAAACCTCCCGCAAAGGCATACGGAATCGTACTGGTTGCAATCAATGTGTCTTTCATGTTTCCAAAATTGAAATACAGCAGGAACAGTATAAATAATAATACCACCGGAACAATAATTGCTAATTGTTTGGAAGCACGTTCCTTACTTTCGAATTCACCGGCCCATTTCATGGTATTTTCTTTCGGAAGCTTGACTTCGGCAGCTACTTTTTTCTGGGCTTCTGCGATAGTACTGCCCAAATCACGTCCTTCAATACTGAAACCAATGGCAATGTAACGGCTGTTACCTTCTCTGTAAATAAAGGTTGGCCCGGTTTGATAGCTGACCGTTGCAATTTCACGCAGCGGCACTTTTTTACCGTCCATGGCAGGAATCAGGATATTTTCTATTTTTTCTTTAGAGTCTCTGTATTCTTTTTCAAAACGGATTCTAACATCAAACATACGTTCGTTTTCATAGAATGTAGTTGCCGCCTGACCGCCAATTGTCATCGCAATTACTGCCTGTGCATCAGAAGTTTTTACGCCATAGCGCGCCATTTTTGAATCATGCAACTGGATTCGCAATTCCGGCAGCCCAATATTTTTATACACATTCACATCTTCAATACCTTTTACAGGAGCAATTGATTTGGCTACCTTATTGGCATATTCTTCCAGTTTGAACAAATCATCACCAAATATTTTGATAACCAGCGGACTTTTTACTCCGGCTACATATTCTTCAACATTATCCTGAATTGGCTGACTGAACCCGAAATTGATGCCCGGATATTCTTCAAGCTTTTCTTTGATTTCAGCAATCAGGTCTTCTTTTGAAATTTTCCTTTTCCATTCGTTCTGGTGTTTCAGTTCCATGTGAAATTCAATGTTGAAAAAGCCGGTTGGGTCGGTTCCGTCATTTGGCCTTCCGGTTTGGGAAAGGATGAATTTTACCTCGTCAAATTTCTGGAGCTTCGTTTTCATTTCTTTGGTGAGACGTACGGATTCATCAAGATTGATGCTGTTTGGTAACGTAGCGCGAATATAGATGGCTCCTTCATTCAGTTTAGGAATAAACTCTGAACCATAGAACATAAATCGTCCAAAGCAAATGGCGAGCAGGATTACAAAACCATATACGGTAGCCCTGCGATGCTTTTCACTCCACTGGAACATTTTATAAAGATTCTCTCTAAAGAATCGGGAAATCTTGTTTTCCTTTTCAACAATGTTTTTGGTTAGCAGCACCTTGCACATCGCCGGAACATAAGTAAGGCTCAATATCAATGAACCTACTAAAGCATAGCCCAAAGTAAATGCCAACGGGGAGAACATTTTTCCTTCTACTTTCTGGAAAGAGAAAATAGGCAACAGGGCAACGATTAATATGATTAGGGCAAAGAAAATATAGGTTGCCACGCTTCCCACACTTTTTTTGATAAGTCCCATTTTTGACATATTGTTGAAACGCTGCATTCCCACCTTATGCGCTTTCTTTTCGAGCGAGACAAAAACCTGTTCCACAATGACGAGTGTTCCTTCCAGCAGCAATCCAAAATCAAGCGCACCCATAGAAATCAGGTTGGCCGGAAGTCCTTGTATGCGCAACATGATGATGGCAAACAAAAACGAAAGCGGAATTACAGAGGCAACAATAACGGTCGTACGCCAGTTATACATGAAGATGAAAACAATCAGCGACACGAGCAATACACCTTCAATCAGGTTTTTTGTAACCGTATGGACGGTGGTGTTGACCAATTCCGTTCTGTCTATAAAAGGTTCAATAGTAACCCCTTTTGGTAAGATTCTTTCATTCAGTTCGTCAATTCGGGTTCTTAGGTTGGCAATAACTTCACTTGGATTTTCTCCGCGAAGCATGACAACGATTCCCTCTACCAAATCGTCATTATTGTCTAATCCTACTTGTCCTAATCGGGGTTTAGAACCAATTTTTACTTCTGCGACGTGTTTTACCAGAATAGGAGTAGAACCTTTTACTTCAATCAGTATGTTTCCGATATCGTCAATATTGTCCAGTAAGCCCACACCACGCACTACATAAGCCTGGTCACCACGCTGTATGACATCACCACCCACATTGATATTGCTTTTGGAAACCGCTTCATAAACGTCAAGAGGCGAGAGGTCATAGTTGACAAGTTCTGTCGGATTGATTTTTATTTCGTAGATTTTTTCTTCTCCACCAAAACTTACTACGTTAGCAACACCCGGAACCGAAACCAATTCCCGTTCAATTACCCAGTCCTGTATGGCAGTAAGTTCTTTTATAGGCAGGTTGCCCTTTACGACATAACGGAAAATTTCACCGGTGGCACCATAAGGCGGGTCAATTTCGGCATCGGCTCCTTCGGGAAGGCTAACACTTGCCATTCTGTTGGAGGCATATTGTTGGGCATAAAAATCGTCTACGTCTTCGTTAAAAAGAACCGTAACAACAGACAATCCGAAAAGCGAAATGGAACGAACCTCCGCTTTTTTCGGGATGGTATTCATCTGCTTTGAAATGGGCAGGGTGATGAATTTTTCTACTTCTTCGGCGCTTCGTCCCGGCCATTGCGTGATGATTCGCGCTCTTGTGTTGGTGACATCCGGAAATGCCTCAATAGGAGTGTGCATATAACTTATGATTCCTCCGGCAAACAACAACACGGTTGCAAAGAATACGATAAGCGAATTTTTGAGCGAGAATGCTACTATACTTTGTACTAGCTTTTGCATTGTAATGTTATTTTAGGCTTTCATAAATCAGCAGCTGATTTTTAGAAATAATTTTTTCATTTTCCTGGATTCCCTTGTCGAAATAAACGACCTCCCTGTTTTTAGTTACAGGGTCTACCTGTCTGATTTCAAGATTGCAATCGTCTTTGTAGACAACCAGAAAATTTTGATTGTCGTCAAAAATCACAGCTTTTACCGGTACCGCAAGTAAGGATTCAGCAGGAGCGTTGGATTTGTTCAGGATAATATCAGCAGACATGCCCGGTTTTAGCTTCAAGTCAGTATTTTTCATCACGATTCGTGCTTTTAAGACATGTTCTTCAGCATCGAATACTTGCGATAAAGCCGAAATTTTTCCGCTAAAGACTTCATCCGGATAAGCCAGTGTTTTGATTTTCACCTCCATATTTTCTTTGATATTCTGCATGTCCGTTGCATAAATATTAACCATAACCCAAACCTCATTCAGGTCGGATATGGTAAACAGGGGTTCGCTGCCTGAAGAAATCTGCATTCCTGAGCTCATGTTTTTGGCAACTATAAAACCATTGGACGGAGCCTTGATTTGGAACACAGATTTTTCAGGACTAGCACTATACAATGCCAGGTTACTTTTTATATTTTCAAGTGAAGCTTTGAGCACTTTGACTTCGCTTTCTGCCTGAATAAGGTCTTTTTGGGATGCAATCCCGTCTTCAAACATTGATTTCACGGAGGCAAGCTGTCGCTGTGCTACAGCCAATTGTGATTCAACCGATTTATTTTCAGATTGTAATCCGTTAAGTTCCGTACTTTTGATTTCGGCCAATACCTGTCCTTTTTTGACATAATCGCCCAAAGAAAAATAAGTGTTGGTTACCACGCCATTAATGAGGCTTGTAAACTGTATCACATTATCAGAATTGTAAGTAACATTTCCGGTCAGCGTAAAAGTTTCTGAAACGGGTTCTCTTTTTATTTCTTCAATGGTGACTTTCTTTTTAAGGTCGTCGTTGAGACAGAATTTTTCGTTTTTTTCAGTAACAGTTTCTTTTTCGTTACAACTGAAAAGCAACGCTAATGGCATTAAATAGATATATTTCATGATATGTGTTTTCTGAATTAGAGAAGATTAAAGCTCTTTGCCTATTACAAACTGCAGTTCCTCAAAATGTTCATTCAGTTCTTTTTTAGAATCCAGAATGATGGTTTTGTTTTCGAGATAAGCATTGACAAAGTCCAGATATTCCAACATGCTGGTGTTTCTCAAGGTGAAGTTTTTCTGATGGCTTTCCAAAAGCAGATCTAAGTCTTTTTCATAAGAGGCCTCGATATTTTCGTATAATCTTTTGGATACGACCAAATCTTCATAAGCCTGAATGACTTCATTCTGTGCCTGATTGTTTTTTTCTTCTTTCATATACTGGCTTTTTTGGATTTCTATTTTGGCAGATTTGATGTTTCCCTGGTTTCTGCTGAAAAAGGGAAGGTCTATGGCAAATCCCACACCCACAAAGTCATTCATGATGTTTCCACCTCTGTCATAACTGGCTAATAAAGTGACATCAGGTGTGCGTTGTGACAATTCATATTTATATTTCCGGTTATTGTATTTCTCTTCAAGAACCGATGCCTTTACATCCGGACGGTTTTCCAAAGCAGAAGATGCCAGTTCAGCAAGATTGATATTGGCTACTTTATCCAAATCCGGGACGAATTTGTCTATGCTTATTTTAAGATAGCTTTGCGGAGGAAGGTTCATCAGCGTTTTAAGCTCTTTTTGGAGCTGGTTGTTTTCTTTTTGCAAATCGCTTAATTGTTTTACAAATTCGAGTTCGGAGGCTTTCAGACGGATGAATTCGCTTTTGCTGATATTCCCTTGTTTCGCCTGATTGGAATAAGCAGTAAGAAGTTTTTGGATAGAAGTCAGTTGCTTTTTATACAGGTTCTGTTTTTCCTGAGTATACTGTAACTGCGTCAGGTTGTTTCGGAATTCGACTTTTAGAATACGCAGGAAGTCCTGAAAATATTCCTGTGCTATTTCTACGCCTACTTTTTCCATTTCAATCTGCTTCTTTCTTTTTCGTGCCGTATAGATGAGTTGTTCCAAACCAACAGTTACTTCAGAAGTTTTTCCCCAATTTCCAAAAATGGGAGGAAGCTGTTCTGATTTTGCATTTGACCACAAGTTGATTTCACCCACTTCCAAACGCGGATTTGGCCACAATCTGGCCTGGATTACCTGAGCTTCTGCCTGGTCGATATTCAGCTTTTCAGACAGCAGTCTCAGGTTGTTTTTTAGAAAAATAGTTTCGGCTTCAGCCCTGGAAACCGATACGGTATCTCTTGCTGTAGTATTCTGTGCTTTGCCGGATAGGCAAAAGCTTGTAAAAATGGCGGTAAAAAAAATGCGTTTCAATTTGAGTCTATTTATGACTGCAAATCTATATCGCAAAGATTATAGCCCTATTTGAGCCGCATTAGAAGTAGATTAATCCAACATTAGAAAACGATTAGAGTTTTGGAAACAGTAGTGTAATACGGGTTCCGGAGTTTTCTTCTGAATGAATTGTAAATTGTATGTTGTTTTGCTTAAAAATAATAGTTGCCAGTGAAAGTCCAATACCGCTTCCTTTGATATTGCCTACATTTTTGCCACGATAAAAGGTCTGCTGTATGTAGTTCAGGTCTTCTTTTAGAATACCTTTCCCATAATCCTCTATTATAATTTGAAGTTGATTGTTTACCTCTGAAAGTGAAATTTTTATAGGATTTCCTTCTGAATATTTTACGGCATTTTCTATCAGATTGTACAATGCCAGCCTGATTTGCACTTCATTACCTTTAACGGATAGCAATTCCTCATTTTTTACGTCTAAATCAATACCGATTTCCTGCTTTTCGTGTGTTTCAAAAATCTGGTCGTTGATGTCCCAAACGGTTTCATCAATACGGAAAGTTTCATTTTCCTGATGGATAGTTTTCAGTCCGGAAAGCATCATAAGATTGTTTAGTATTTCTTCGATATGGTAGACATTTTCCAAAGCCTCCGAAGTTACTTTTTGATATTCTTCCGGCGTTCTGTCCTTTTGGGCAAAAACTTCCAGATTTCCGGAAATTGAAGCTAAAGGCGTTTTAAACTCGTGTGAAACGTAGTTGATAAAATTCTTTTGTATGGCAAAAGTATCCGAAAGACGGCTCAAAAGATTGTTGAATGTGGCTATCAGTTCCTGTACTTCGTCATTTGTATTAGAAGATAAGATAGGATCGTCTAAGGAGCTTAATTCCATCGAATTAACCTGGTTGATAACATTTGTAATTGGGCGATAGGCAATATTGGAAAGTAAACGGCTCAGGAGGAAAATCAAAAATAGTCCACCAAATAAAACGACAATCATAATAACCAGCAATCGGTTCGTTTGCGACTTAAATACTTCGCTTTTTGTTTTTACAAATACCACAAAATCTCCCTGGTTGTCATTATAAAAGATTCCGTAATAAAAGTGGTTGTTGGACTTAAAGCTAAGTTTTTTGTTTTTGCGGATAAAGTTAAGATTCGTAGGATTTATGTTCCTGTCGGCTTCCTTTTCACCATAAACAATAACATTATTGAGGTCGTAAACCCGAACGATATCATTTTGGATATTCTCCTCAAATTGTTCTTTAATAGCGGAGTGTTCATAGTGCGGGAGTTCATCTTTTTCAAGATAATAGATGGCAGAGAGCAGGCAGGTTTTCTGCAATTCTTTAAAGACAACCTTTTCAGAACTGTTGTAGAATGCAAAATAAATCAAAACCGACGCGATAATGAAAACAAATCCAAAAGTAAGGGATGAGATTAACGTTAAGCGGTTTCGGATTTTCATAAACTATTCTTTGAGCATGTAGCCGGTTCCTTTGATGGTATGGATGAATTTATGCTGGTTTTCGTCAATTTTGTTTCTAAGATAAGAAATATATACGTCTACCACATTCGTATTATTGTCATAATGGATGCCCCAAACGGCATTTAGGATTTGTGTTCTGGAAACGACCTTGTTCTTGTTCTCCAATAAAAACAAAAGCAGTTTGTATTCTCTTGGCGACAAATCAATAGGCTGGTCATTTTGAAAAACGGAATGCTCGTCAAGATTGACCGTCAGGTTATGGCAAAAATAAACCTGTTCTTTTTCTTTATAATTGAATTTGGTTCTTCTTGTCAACGCATTTATCCTCGAAATCAATTCTTTGAAATGAAAAGGCTTAACCAGATAATCATCAGCACCGCTATCTAAGGCAGCTACTTTATTGTCTGCATCATCCAGCGCACTCAATACCAGAATAGGGGTATGGTTTTTTTTGAATCGGATGAGTTTCGTAAGTTGTATCCCATCTATGCCGGGCAGCATAATATCCATCAGGATGATATCCCATTCGTTTTCCGACACCATTTCACGTGCAATTTCTCCGGTAACGGCAAGGGTAACGGAAAAACCGTTTTCTTCCAGTCCCTTGATTACAAAATCGCTGATTCGTTTGTCGTCTTCAATGAGAAGTATATTCATCTATTTTTCTATTTCGCTCTTGGCTTTCATAAAATCGGTTACAAGATAACCTATTAATTTTCCAACCAGATGGCTGTTTTTGGAATCTCCCAAATCAGGAGCTCCTTCGCAAATATGGAGATAGCACGCATTTGGGTCCTGGCTGAAAAAATGGATAAACTGGCGTACTTCTTCTACAGAAAAGCCGCTCAATGTCATCGCGCTGCTTGGTATTCCGGGAATGGAATCCAAATCAATTTCGATACCGTAAAAGTCATTTCGGATAAACGAATACGCTCTTTCCATTTCCAATCTGAAATCTTTTTCTTTGCGGATGTTGATTTCATCATAGGTATTGATTCGAACCCTGTCTTCCAGTTTTTTTATTTCATGCAGCACACTTTTGGAGGTATAGCTTTCGTGTAGCCCAAAAACAAAATATTTTTTCAGAAAGCCTTCTTCATACGCATACGAAAAACCGTTGCCGCTGTGTCTTCCTTCCAATATTCTGAAATCGGAATGGGCGTCAAAATTAACTGCATTAATGGCTTTTCCTTTGGCAAGAGCAGTTCCTTTGATATTTCCATAGGCATTGTTATGTCCGCCGCCTATAATAACCGGAATTTTTCCGGCTTTAACGATATTGAAAATAATATGTGAAACTTCCTTGTCAATCTTTTCTACTACTTTGGAAAGCTGTTTGCGTTCTTCAATAATATTAAAATCCAGATTTTCTACTTCTTTCATTTCTTCGGCCACATCCAAATGGCCCAGGACTAAAATCTGGTTGCCTTTGCTAAAGCGGTTGTGCTGGATATTGGCAATGCTTTTTATAGTACTTTCCCAGGCAGAAGCAGCTCCCGGTCGTCCGTAATTGGCCCGTACGCCAATGTCTTCCGGAATTCCGAACAACACAAATTTCGCATCGGAATTTTTTAGGTATTCTGAAGCATCCGCCCCTTTTGGGATGGTCTGCATTTTTTCGCCAAATTTAACCTCACCGCTTCGAAAATTAGTTACTCTTGCTAAATCGTGCACAGTGAAGGGAATAAGCTTTTCCATAAAAAATATTTAGGTTCAAAAATAATATAATTATATAAACTTACGTTAAGTGTCTTATAAATCCCCCAAAAAATTATTTAATTTGTTTAAACCATTACCACTACTATTATGGAAAATCAAAAAAGCAATTCGAGCTTAAAAGCGATTATCGTCGTTTTGGCAATTCTGCTCGCGGGGAGTTTAGTCTACATGTACAAAATGAGCAGCGATGCAAAATCTACAGAAACTCTTTTAGTCAAGGACAAAGAGACTGCAATGAATGACCTCGCCGCTCTGAAAACCAAATTAGATGCTGCTATCGCAGAAAACACATCCATATCGGATGAGCTGATTGCAGAAAGAGAAAAAGTTGTCAAACTGATGGCTGACCTCGAAAAATCAAAAGGAGACGTGGCTTCTCTGAAAAAATACCAAAGCCAATACAATGCTCTTAACGCCAAATTTAATGCATTAGCGAAAGAAAACGGATTACTGAAAAATCAGAATTCGCTTTTAGCTTCCAAAAATGACAGTATTTCTATGGCCTTAGGAGAAGCTAAAAGATTTAACGACACATTGGTCATTCAAAATGAAAATCTGGCCAAAACCGTTGAAAAAGCTTCGAAGCTAACAGTAATGAATTTAAGAACTGAAGCCATCAAAGAAAGAAGTTCAGGAAAACAGGTTGTAACCGAAAGAGCAAGAAGAGCGGATAAGCTTAAAGTTTGTTTTGCTATTGCGCAAAATGAGGTTGCCAAATCAGGAAACAAGCTGTACTACGTTCAAATCATCGACAGCAAAAACAACGTGTTAGGTGAGAAAAAAACAGAAGCTTTTGGCGATATGTCATTGACTTACAGTTTCACAACTACAGTGGCCTATGAAAATAAAGCAGTAGATGTCTGCGAATTTTTGGACGGCAATGGCGTAGATTTTGAAAAAGGCACCTACTTTGTAAATATTTTTGACAAAGGAACACTGGTTTCAAAAACAAGCTTTACGCTGAAATAAGACAAACAAAACACCAAAACTTAAACTGCATAGAAAAGGAGCCAATTGGCTCCTTTTTTTAACCATGGTTTCCGTTCTATTCTGCCAATAGCTAAATTTTTATTGAGTTTTGAATAACTTAATGGTATAATCAAGTAATTCATGGTTTCCATATTTTCCGTGTCCCGGAACGATAATTTTTACATCAGGATATTCCCTTTTGACTTTTTCAACCGTATTTGACCAGGCGGAAATATTGGCGTCTCCTAAATATCCCTTACTTGCCTTTAGTTCTTTTAATAAACATCCTCCAAATAATATATTCTCACTTGGGAAATAACCAACAACATTGTCTTTTGTATGGCCTTCTCCGAAAAATTTTGTAATGGTTTCTTTATCTCCCACTTTTAATATTACGGAATCATTAAAGCTATTTTTAGGAATAGTAAAATTATTTTCTTTGGCTAATTCAACGGTTTTAATATAGGCATAAGAAGGAATATTGTGATTATGAAATGCTTCTAATCCTCCAAGACAGTCGTCATGAAAGTGAGTTGGAATAATGGCATTAATTTTTGAATGAAGAGTCTCATTTATCCATTTTATTAATTCTTCTGAAATAGTGTTATTGACTGGCGTATCAAAAACAATAGTTTCATTATTGTCTCTTACTATGAGTCCATTACAGGGAACATTGCCAAAATCATTGGTTTGTTTAAATGAAGTATGGATAAAAGAATTTTCTGATATTTGAGTAATGGTCAGATTATCAGATTTATAAATTTCTTTTGCTTTAAAATTGTCTTTTTTCTGGGAATTACAACTTATGGCAATAAAATAGAATAAAATAGCAGTAAAGATATTTTTAATCATTGTTTATAGTTATTAAAATGTTTTACTTCAAACCAATTTTCCATCAAAATTTATCTTGTATTTTGTTTTTGAAAAGTCAATAAGTGAAATACCATCATTTTCAATTGTAAACACTTCTTCATTATCTAATGAAACAAAAATATCTGCACCGCCAAATTCCCATTTTATATTTCCGCCTTTATCAAGTTTTGAAATTTGAGTTTCTCCATGTACAATGTAGTCATTGTCCTGTTTGAAGATTCTAAAACATGTTGCCCAATCAGCTTTTGTTTTCCATTTTAAATCCAGAGTTGGAAGCGCTATGCAAAATACGGTATCACAACAGCAAATGAGTAATTCATTATCGTCAATTAAAGATGAATTTTGATACACTCCTGTTGCTCCACCTGAACCAATTAGCAGAGAACCGGTGATGACCTGATTATCTCTGTAAATTTTAATTCCATGTTTAGACGTAGGATGATATTCTTGTCCGTCATCGCTGAAAAAAATCTTTTCATAGTTGAAATCCTTATTCGTTGACCCCAATTCGTATGTAGGTTCGTTCAGTACTTCAACTATGAAGTTTTTGTACAGATAATGATTCATTTATCAAACCAATTTCCCTTCAATAATCACCTGCTCAATCAAATTGGTACCAAAAGCATACGGCAATTGATAAAAAGAAGTGATTGGTTTGGTAATAATCAGGTTGGCACGTTTTCCTTTGGTAATAGAACCGTGGGTTTCTGAAAGTCCCATAGCATAGGCTCCGTTAATAGTAGCGGCATTAATCGCTTCTTCCGGTGTCATTTTCATTTTAATACAGGCTGTTGCCACTACAAAGTTCATATTGCCGGACGGTGTGGTTCCCGGATTAAAATCGGTTGCCAAAGCTAATGGCAGTCCGGCTTCCATCATTTTTCGGGCTGGCGTATATGGAATACTGATAAAATAGGAGCAGGAAGGCAATGCGACTGGCATCGTATCGGAATTTTTCAGTATTTCAATATCTTCATCGGTTACGATTTCCAAATGGTCAACAGAAAGGGCATTGTGTTTTACACAGGCTTCAATCCCGTTGATGGCTGTAAATTGGTTGACATGGATTTTGGCAGGCAAACCATACTTCTTTCCGGCTTCCATGATTCTTTCTGTTTCTTCAACAGAAAAATAACCCGTTTCAAGAAAAGCATCGATATAATCGGCCAGATTTTCTGCGGCTATTTTTGGAAGCATTTCATTCACGATAACATCAATATAACCGGAATGATTTTCTTTAAATTCCTTAGGAAAGGCATGGGCGCCCAAAAAAGTAGCCTTTATGGCTACCGGATAATTTTCTTTTAATTTTTTGATAACGCGGAGCATTTTCAGTTCGCCCTCGACTGTTAGTCCGTAGCCTGATTTTATCTCTACAGCTCCGGAACCCTGTTTCATGACTTCTTTCAGGCGTTCTTTGGATTGTTGGTAGATTTCTTCTTCTGAAGTTTCATTTAATTTTTTTGCCGAATTTAAAATACCACCACCGCGATTGGCAATTTCTTCATACGACAAACCGTTGATACGGTCAACAAACTCCTGTACGCGATTTCCGGCATATACAATATGTGTATGGCTGTCGCACCAGGCTGGAAGTACTGTTTTTCCGGTTGCATCAATAATTTGAGCTTCAGGAATCTTAGGAAGGTCTTCCATTTTTCCAAAATCGCTAATCAGATTGTTTTCAATAAGAAGAAAGGCATTTTGGATGGCAGGTAGCGTTGCCATATCCGTTCCGGAAACCTTGTCAATAGGAGTAGGCCTTACCTGGAGTAATTCTTGTATGTTAATCAGAAGTGTTTTCATCTTTTGTAATGTTTGCAAATTGACCCGATAGAGTAGGGTTTGGCAGCTTTTCAGGCTTCTCGATATCAGGCGGAAATATTTTTGTAAATGTAAATGGAATTTTAAAAACTCCTATCTTTATAACAAATTAAAATGTCTTGAGAAGAATACGTTATAAGGAAGTCCGAAAAGTACAGCCCAATTATTTTGAATATACAGGCATCCATAATACAGATACGGTTGAAATGCAGCTGTTTGTATATGATGATTTGGGATATGAAGAATATAAAAAAGTTTCACTTGACCGCGTACGGAAAGAAATTGAAGACCCGTTGCAGGCCGAGGATGTCAAATGGCTTAATGTGCATGGTCTTCATGATGTAAAACTAATCCAGGACATAGGCGAACTTTTAAATATCCAGAATTTTATCATTGGCGATATACTGAATGTTTCGAGAAGGACAAAAATGGACGAGCTTGACGACGTTCTTTTTTTTAGTATCAAATCTATTCTGCAGGAAGAAGAATCGGCCGTTGTTAGGGTTGAACAGATTAGTTTTTTGCTGAAGGACAACCTACTGGTTTCTTTTCAGGAAAAAAAGAGCGACTTTTTTACGCACATTCGCGAACGAATCAAGACGCATAGCGGTATTGTCCGTAAGAAGAAAAGTGATTATCTGCTGTATCTTTTGCTGGATGCTGTCATGGAAAACTTTTTTATAACGATAGAGAGTTATGAAAACGGCATTGAAGCGTTGCTTGTGGAAGCCAAAAACAGTTACAAGTCTGTCTTTTTAGAAAACATAGAAAAGGAGCGTGAAAATCTGAACTTCCTGAAACGTTCTATCATCCCGTTGCGTGATGCCCTTTTTAATTTGAAAACCCACCAAAAAGATGATGGTTTCGGAAGCATTGAAAAATCCAATTATGCTTTTTTTGAACGCCTTTATCAAAAAAGCCTTGAGCTTTTGGAACAGATTGATTATGATTTGAAATCACTGGATAGTGCATCAAACGTATTCTTTTCCTCTCAAAGCCAGCGCATGAACCAGATCATGAAAACACTCACCATATTTTCTGTAATCTTTATGCCACTTACTTTTATAGTAGGGGTTTACGGAATGAACTTTGAAAATATGCCCGAGCTGAAAATGGAAAACGGCTATTTTATAGTTTTAGGTGTGATGTTCCTAACGGTGCTTGGCATGGTCTACTATTTCAAAAGAAAACACTGGTTCTAACTATCAACTATCCACTAAAAACTATCCACTATCAATTATTTTCTTTTATGAAAAAATTTAAAAGCGATATTTCAGGAAAAGAATTTCCGGAAAATGAAAGAGTTACAGCAAAGGTTGTCCGAAAATCAATATTGGATTTTATCAAGGTAGAACATCCTGATTTTGAAAATGATAAATGCATGTCTGTTGATGAATTGCGTTCTTTCCGTGAAAGATATATAGCCGAAATGCTTCTGAAAGAAACAGGTGACCTTTCTGAAATGGAGCAGACCGTTTTAAGAGCATTGAATGACAATACGATTCTGGCGGATAAGCTGGACGATGAAATCCAGGAATTTACGCTAGGCCAGAAGATAGCCGATAAAGTAGCTTCTTTTGGCGGAAGCTGGACATTCATACTGTCGTTTATGGCTTTCCTTTGTTTATGGATTGTCGGAAATGTATTTATACTCCTCAATAAAGGTTTTGACCCTTATCCGTTTATTCTTTTAAACCTTATTCTGTCCTGTATTGCAGCTTTACAGGCGCCTATCATTATGATGAGCCAGAACAGACAGGAAGAAAAAGACCGCGAAAGGGCTAAAAAGGATTATATGATTAACCTGAAATCAGAATTGGAAATCAGAATGCTCCACGAAAAAATCGACCATCTTTTACTGCATCAGGAACAATCATTGGTTGAAATCCAGAAAGTACAGATGGATATGATGGAGGATATTTTGAAAAAGATTGAAAACAAAAAACACGGATAATTTATCGGTTATTCGGATATTCCTGTATCCAATGGAAGCCGGTATTGACCAAGCGATAATCATTCAATGACTTTTTATTGAATTCTGCCTGTATGTTCTGTTTTCCGAATTTTCCTTTTAAAAGAAATGTTTTTGGTGCTTTTTCTTCATAATGCAATACGGAGATGTCTGTCGTATCGCGATAGGATTTAAATTCTATTGTATTTTTAAGCGTATCAATTTTTATAGCATAATAATTTGTACTGTCGGATTCGGTACGGATACTGCCATAGTTTCCGGAAATATGCAGCCTGTTCCACAGTATTTTTTTGTCTTCTGTATTTTTTAGCGAATCGTTTTCTGAGATATAGAAAGCGGTTGTATGGTAGCTACCTTTTAGAGGTGCTTCTGGTGCCAATGAGCCATTGGTGCGCATATAATCAACTCCCATTAAAACAATATCAACGGTGAAGCCCAAAATCAATAATGTTTTTCCAATAGTTCTTGCTCTGACTTTCCATTTGTTTTCAAAAACCAGTTTGCAATGGTCAAGTGTTTCGGTTTTGTTGAGTATAAAAAAGTTATAAAGCTTTTTTAAGTTAGGTATTAGAATAATGATGGAAATGAGTAGCAAGTGGCTCGAGAATAATTTTACAGGAACGTCAAAGCAAAAATTCATTAATACTACATTGCTCATTACGGCCACGCTAAGTAGGGCGCCTAATGTTTTGGTGTTATGAAATAGTAATAGAAAACCGGCTCCGGCTTCAATGATTCCGGTAAAACCTCCATATATTTTAGAGTGGCCCATAAATGTCCAGAGCAATCCCATTGGAGTAGCATCACCAAAGTTTTCTTCAAGGCGACCATAATCATGAAAGGAAAACTGCCCCTCGACAAGTTTGAATATGCCATAGATAACGAGATACAATCCAACGTAATAACGGGCATATACTATAATCCAATAATACTGCCTGTCATAATTGATTCTTTTCCTGGTAATAAAAAAGACAATAATTGAAGCAAGTAAAGCTATTAGTATATAGGCAAAAAGCCTTACGTAATTAAAAGTAGTATCGCCACTGCCAGTGTTGATAATTTGCTGTAACTTTTCGATTTGCAATATGTTTTTTCCAACCCATAGGGTTATGATGTCAATAGCGTCTTCATACCAGCCTGTTAGGATATTGACTCCGGGAATCTGGTCAAACGGAAAAGGAAACATGTAAAGAAACAGGTAGAAAATAAGAAACAGGGTAAGAAACTTACGGCCAGCCGACCATTTTTTCTCGGTTAGGGGGTGAGTCTTAGTCATTTGTATTTGATTGATTGATGATAATTACGAATATAAGAATTTTTTAAAATAGAAAAAATTTACATAAAGTATTGTTGAATGCTTACTTAAACGTTTAAAATTTAATTATAGTATGCTGTGATTTTGATTGGAAACAAAAAAGCCTGAAGTTTACTTCAGGCTTTTTACTATTTTTCTAAGCTTCTAACTCTGCCAGGGTTTTAAACCCTGGCAGAATGAAGGTTGGACTAAAAATTATTTTAAGCTTCCCACCATGTCTTCCGGTTTAACCCAGGCATCAAAATCCTCAGGCGAAACATAACCAAGACGAACGGCTTCTTCTTTTAGTGTAGTACCGTTTTTGTGTGCTGTTTGTGCAATTTCTGCTGCTTTATAATAACCAATCTTAGTATTTAATGCTGTTACAAGCATTAACGAATTGTCAACCAATTCCTTGATTCGCGTATAGTTTGGCTCAATGCCCTGTGCACAGTGCTCATCAAAAGAAACGCAGGCATCTCCTAGCAAACGTGCCGATTGCAGGAAGTTAGAAGCCATCAAAGGTTTGAATACGTTTAATTCATAGTGTCCTTGTGTACCGCCAATTGTAATAGCAATGTCATTACCCATAACCTGAGCGCAAACCATCGTTAATGCCTCACATTGTGTAGGGTTTACTTTTCCTGGCATGATTGAAGAACCCGGTTCATTTTCCGGAATAAGGATTTCTCCAATTCCTGAACGTGGACCGGAAGCCAACATTCTTACGTCGTTTGCAATTTTGTTTAATGATACAGCCAATTGTTTTAAGGCACCGTGTGTTTCTACAATGGCATCATGAGAGGCCAGTGCTTCAAATTTATTAGGAGCCGTAACAAAAGGATGTCCTGTGAATTTTGCGATATATTCAGCAACTTTTACATCATAACCTTCAGGAGTATTTAATCCCGTTCCTACGGCTGTTCCGCCCAAAGCTACTTCAGACAAGTGTGCCAATGTATTTTTAACTGCTTTTAAGCCGTAGTTCAATTGAGCTACATAGCCTGAAATTTCCTGACCTAAAGTCAATGGTGTAGCATCCATTAAGTGAGTACGGCCAATTTTTACTACATTTTTGTAAGCTTCGGCTTTAGCATGTAGTGTATCTCTTAATTTTTCAACACCAGGAATTGTTACTTCTACCACCGCTTTGTAGGCTGCAATATGCATTCCTGTAGGGTAGGTATCGTTAGAAGATTGTGACTTGTTTACATCATCGTTTGCTTTTATAAACTGTTCACCTTCACCAATTTTACCACCAGCCAAAACCTGAGCTCTGTTTGCAATTACTTCATTAACGTTCATGTTACTTTGCGTACCCGAACCTGTTTGCCAGATTACCAAAGGAAATTCTCCTTCCAGTTTACCAGCCAGAATTTCGTCGCAAACCTGAGCGATAGCATCTCTCTTTTCAACAGGCAAAACACCAAGGTCATGATTGGCATATGCAGCAGCCTTTTTCAAATAGGCAAAACCTTCAATGATTTCTTTTGGCATAGAAGCCGACGGTCCAATTTTAAAGTTGTTTCTGGAACGCTCCGTTTGGGCTCCCCAATATTTATCTGCAGGAACCTGCACTTCACCCATCGTGTCTTTTTCAATTCTGTATTCCATTGTATTGTAATTTGTTTGTTGTTATATAGTATTCATTCTGTTGTACTCGGTTAGTTTTTCAACTAAAATCTTTTTGAGATTTTTATGTGTCGTTTGAAGGCTATTTGCCGATATGCTTACGGCACCACCAAAAGATTTGTGGTTTGCTGTCATTGCCTTGCGCTTAAAACTGCTTTTTTGGGCAGCGATAAATTCTTCAGGATTTTTAATAACGATAATGACAAAAGCCTGACCTGCATATGAAGTTTCAGTAATAGCCGTAATTTCTGTCCATGGAATAAATCCGGCACTAATGGCGCTTGAATTATCGGTGATTCCTCCAGATGAAATGATTAATCCGTCTGTTTGCGAGGATAATTTTTTTATGATTAAAATAGAAAGAAAACCAAAGAAAAGAATGGATAGGATACCGGCGATTAATACGGCAAGAGGAAATTTTAAAAAAATGGAGGTTATTTCCTTATGGTCTATTACCATCCAGATTCCCATAATAACGAATAGGAAAGAACCCAGCAATGCGAGTATCATTTTTTTCCGACTCAGTTTTATGATTATCGTTTCAGAAGAAGTATCCATCTTGATATAATTAGTTGGCTGACAGAAATTCACATTACTTATTATACAGGCCGTAAAAAATGCTTTTTGAGAGAATTTTTTATTAGCTTACTGAAAGCCAGCCCAAAAATAAGGATTATAAGTAGGTTTAAAAAATGATTTAAAAATTATTTTTACTGTTTTTATTGGTCAAAATGAATATTACACCTATCTTTGACAGGTATTCAAAAAATTCCGGAAAACATGTTTGAATTTCAACAGTATTTAGGTTTCTTACTTTTCTTGACTATCTTAACCATCGGCTTCTGGTTGATGATTTTTTTAGTTAGCTTCCTTCCTTATTGGATTGGTGGTGCTCTATTTGAGAGATACAAAGAAAGAAAGAACAAAAAGAAAGAGTAATTCAGTTAAATCTGTACTCAAAATAAAAAAGGGAACCAAATTGGTTCCCTTTTTTTGTGGAAAGCCTCCTGAGTGGAGGCTTTTATATTATCCGCCCATGTAGTCTTCACCACCATTATCGCTATCCATTCTTTTAGGCTGTTTCTCTCTCTCGTTTTTCTTTTTGTTGAAACGGTAAGTAAAAGAAAGAGTGATTTGTCTTTCTCTCCATTGCATTTCAGAATAGGCATTTTGGGTTGCCAGATTCGTTTCTGTAATTCTTTTTCTGGAGTTGAAAAGGTCGTTTACGTTTAAGGCAATGGTTCCTTTATCTTTCAATACATCCTTACTAAACGCCAGGTTGGCACTAATAATTCCTTTCGACCTTCCCTGAGCATTGGTCTGTGGTGCGTTATACGTCGTATTAGCCTGCCAGTCGATTCCTAATGGAAGGTTGATTTTTGAGTTGATTCGTGCAAACCATGAATAAGCTGTGTTGCTGAAATCAATTGTCTGTGAATTATTGGATAAGTCGGTATAAGTATAATTTCCTTTAGTCTGGTTTCGGAACAGGTTGAAGTTACTGTTCAGTCTCCACCATCTGTATGGGTTGTAGGATAATGTAAACTCAAATCCAAAACGGTCTTCAGAACCAACGTTTACCGGAGAAGTTACCAAAGTGGCAGTTCCGTTGATGATTTCCGTATTTCTTACATATTGTACCGCATCTTTTGTTCTGTTAAAATACATAGACGTATTAAAAGTCAGCTTGCCAAATTTGTTCAGGTAGCCAAAATCAAAAGCATCGGTCATTGACGGGTCAAGGTCCGGATTACCTCTAAACAGGTTGATGTTACTCGACAAACTCGAAAACGGGTTGATAGAGCGGGAGCGAGGTCTTGAAATCCTGCGGCTGTAGCTTAACGAAGCACTGCTGTTTTCATTGAATTCATACGTTAAGAATGCGCTTGGAAAGAAATTGTTGTATTTCTTGTTTTTATAGATATTCTGAGTCAATTGGTTGATATCAATATTGGAATCTTCCCAACGCAAACCTACCAAATAAGACATTCTGTTGATTTTCGTCCCAAACTGGCTGTAAAATGCATTTACTTTTTCTTTATACTCCAATGTGTTTGTGAACTGTGGATCGTTTTCCCAACCACCTGTACCATAATTGAAATTTTCTACAGAATAGTCGGTTAAAAGGTCATTGAAATTTCCACGATATCCGGCTTCAAACTGGCTGTTTTCTCCTATTGGCAAAACATAATCTGTCTGAAGCAATGAACGGTTTTGTTTTTGGATATTACCGGTTCTCTGCTCGCTTATTGGCGTGCCGTCCAACACATTTCTGCTAGGAATATCAGCATCTTCATCATCATCACTTTGTGAGAAGGAAAGGTCAACTGTTAACTGGTGTCCGTCCTTTTTAAATTTTTTGATGAAATTGGAAGAGAAATCAACGTTTTCGTCTTTATCAGATTCCAAGCTGAATCGGTTGGTGATGCTTTGCAGGTTCATCGCCGGGTCATATCGGTACTGGAAAACGTTATCCGGGTTTTCGCCAGAACTTCTTCTATACGACAACGTATTTGTCCACGTAATCGATTTGTCCAGGTACCATTCCAAACCTAAAACTCCATTGTAGCTTTTGTTTAACCTTTCGTTGTTTCTTCTTTCCTTTAAATAACCCGTAACATCTCCGTTTTCATCCAGATATTCCGTATCTGTCATAGAGTTTCCAGGTCCTTTTCTGTAGCTATAGCCTTGAGTAGTGAAAAGGTTGAATTGTTCGGTTTTGTAATTAACTGTTCCTGTAAATCCATGATTGGCCGGATTACCGGTTGTAGCGGTTACGGTACCATTAATACCTTGATTTTTTCCTTTTTTCAGAATAATGTTAAGAATTCCGGCACCACCTTCGGCATCATATCTGGCAGAAGGATTCGTAATTACTTCTACTTTGTCTACCGCATCAGCCGGAAGCATTTTTAAAGCATCTGCAATATTAATACCTGCTAAACCGGACGGTTTTCCGTCAATAAGGATTCTTACGTTTTCATTACCACGAAGACTTACATTACCATCAACGTCAACAGAAACAGAAGGAACGTTGTCTAAAACATCACTGATAGTTCCTCCTTTGACAATCATATCCTGTCCAACATTATATACTTTTTTATCCAGTTTGATTTCTACAGTCGAACGTTCGGCACGGATTTCAACGGCATCAAGCATTTCGGCTTCGGCTTCTAAAGCAACGGTTCCAAAATTTTTATCTTCTTCTATAGCCAGCTGTTTCATTTCGATTGGCTTAAAAGAGATAAATTCAAATTTTACATCATAAGTACCTGCATTTGCCTCTATTGTGAACACACCATTTTCATCAGTCATTCCACCGGTTATAACATCGGGACGCTTAGAATTTTGTAGCGTTACTGTAGCATAACCTAAAGGTTGGGAAGTTGATTTTTCGGTAATTTTACCTGTGATTTTTACTTTTTTAGCCTGCGGCCTTTCCTGCGCATAACTGAGAAGTGAAACGGATAGCAATAGGAGGGATATTGCAAATTTTAGATTTTTCATTAACTAGAATGTTGATTATTTAGCTTAAGACAGCAAAAGTAGGCTTTGGTTTAAGCCTGATTTCATAAAGGTTTGTTAAATAAAGCTATTTAATGTTATTAGAGGATTTCCAGTATTTTTTCCGGTGGTCGTCCAATAGTGGCAGTTTTGCCATTCACAACAATCGGCCTTTCAATAAGAATCGGGTTTTCGGCCATAATTTTGATGATTTCTTCATCGGTTAAAGTCTTGCCCTTAAAGTTCTGTGTCCAGATTTCTTCCTTTTGGCGCACCAGTTCAATAGGCGGTATTCCCAAAAGTTTTATGATGGATTTGAGTTCCTCTGCCGTTGGAACTTCTTTCAGGTATTGTATTACTTCAAACTCTTTTCTTGACTTTTCAAGCAGGCTAAGTCCTTCTCTCGATTTCCCGCATCGCGGGTTGTGGTATATTTTAATCATAGTGCTCCAAATTGAATAAACCGCAAAGAAAAGAAATGCAATTTAAAAATAGGTGATTATTTCGCAACAATTGAATAAATTAGGGGACTAATAATTTTCTAAACTAAAATTTAAGATATGTTTATAGCTCAAGGCTTTAAGAGTAAAGGAAACGCATTTTGGAAATATATTGTGGGTTCGGTTATTGTAATTGCTGCGTCTACGATAGGCCAGTTTCCATTGATGATTGCTATTGCGGTAAAATCTATTGAAGAAAATAAGGACTTTCCAACAGACCAGGCAGCTATGTTAACTTTTCTCGATTCAAATCTGACACTCTTCCTGATGCTGATTTCGTTTGCTTTTGCTTTGCTGGCTTTGTTTTTTGTTTTGAAATTTTTGCATCGTCAGAGATTTATTGAAGTGACTACTTCACGGCCAAAAATGGACTGGAAGCGTTTTTTCTTCGCGTTTGGACTATGGACAGCGATTACCGTTATTATGACTGTTGCTGCTTATTTTGTTTCGCCCCAGGATTATGAAGTTAATTTTCAGCCGGTTCCATTTGCTATTTTAGCGATTATCGGAATAGCTTTGATACCAATTCAGACCAGTACCGAAGAATATGTTTTCAGGGGTTATCTTATGCAGGGTTTTGCGCTTTTGTCAAAAAATAAATGGTTTCCGTTGTTAATGACTTCTGTAATTTTTGGACTGCTCCATATCTTCAATCCTGAAGTTGAAAAAATGGGCTATATTATTATGATATATTATATAGGTACGGGGTTATTTCTAGGTGTTTTGGCCTTGATGGATGAAGGTATTGAATTGTCGCTTGGATTCCATGCCGCAAATAATTTGATTGGTGGTTTGCTGGTAACGTCTGACTGGACGGTTTTCCAGACTCACTCCATATTAAAAGACCATTCTGAGCCTGCAGCAGGATTTGATGTTTTACTTCCGGTTTTTATAATTTTTCCAATTCTTTTATTTATCTTTAGTAAGAAGTACCAATGGAAAAATTGGAAAGAGAAATTGACCGGGACCATTCCGGATAACCTAACAACTGATGACACTTACCACAGCAATCAATTTGACAAAAACGATGGAGAAGCCCACATATTATGATGTACACAATCGCTTTAAACTAAATGGATTTCATTTGAATAAAGACGATTTATGCCGCGTTGCCTATAGTTTTATAAAAGAAGGAGAGGCTTATGAAAGGCCGGTCGGGATTTTTATATTGGACTGGTTTGATGAAAAGGATTATATCGAAATGACAACTTCCGGAACTACCGGTGCTCCAAAAAAGATACAAATCAGCAAACAGGCTATGGTAAATTCCGCTTTAGCTACCGGAGATTTTTTTGAACTGGCTCCTGGCGATAAAGTACTGCACTGTCTTCCTGCCAAATATGTTGCCGGAAAGATGATGTTTGTCAGAGCGTTTATCTTAGGCCTGGATATGGATTTTGTAGAACCTACTTCCACGCCTTTGGAAAGAAATGAAGAAACCTATGATTTTGCGGCAATGGTTCCAATTCAGGCACAGCATTCTTTAGAAAAGCTTTCACAGGTAAAAAAGCTTATTATAGGTGGTGCTAAAGTTAATTCTGCTTTGGCTGAGGAGCTGAAAAAAATCCCCTCCTCGATTTATGAGACTTACGGAATGACAGAAACCATTACGCATATAGCCGCAAAGCGAGTGGGAGAAGAAGCATTTGATGTTTTACCGGGAATAACCGTTGCGGAAGACGAAAGACACTGTCTTGTTGTTAATGCGCCGGCAATTTCAGAAGAAGTCGTCGTGACGAATGATGTTGTAAAAGTTTTGAATGACCACCAATTTATTTGGCTTGGACGTATAGACAATGTTATCAATAGCGGAGGGATAAAGCTCTTTCCCGAGCAGATAGAAGAAAAATTATCGCATAAAATCGACCGTCGGTTTTTTATAGCCTCCCAGGAAAATGAGGAATTAGGTGAAAAACTGGTTTTGGCAGTAGAAGGCGACCCTTATGTTATTGACGATGCTGCTTTTGCTGAGCTTGGAAAATATGAAAAACCAAAAGTGGTATTGTTTATTCCTAAATTTTTAGAAACCCCAACCGGAAAAGTGTTGCGGAAAGAAAGTTTAGCCAGTATATAAAAAGAGCGCCATTGGCGCTCTTTTTAATTGTATGTTATTTTTATAAGGAATTGGTAATCATCAAATTTTACGGGGTCGTTATTTTTAATAGAATGTGATTTCCATTTATTGGTCGCTTCAAGTCTTGCTTCTTTACTGCCTTGTTTTATGATAATTGGCATTTTGAAATCGGGTACATCTGTAATCCATCTGAATTTTACTTCTTTGTTCTTGACAGCTACTTCCAGTTCGGGAATATTTTTATACCTGAGGTATTGCTCAAAAACAGGAGTCAGGTCCCGACCGGTTTCAGTATTAAAAAAGGTAATTACGGTTTGGGTGTCTATAATCTTATGACGGTAGGTTTCGGAATATTTCAGAAGCAATTTCCACCATTTCTGGTCGTCATTAACAATATGCCGAAGCGTGTTCAATAACAATGCTCCTTTGTAATACATGTCAGTAGAGCCTTTATCGTTAACTCCATAGTAGCCAATAATAGGGCTTCTGTTGGAAACGCGTTTTTTTTGCCCGTTTATGTATTCCATCGCTTTTTCATAACCATAGAGGCATTCTACAAATACGGATTCTGAATAGGTCGTAAATCCTTCGTGAATCCACAAGTCTGCAATATCTTTTGAAGTAATGCTATTGCCAAACCATTCGTGGCCACTTTCATGAATGGTGATATAGTCGAAAAGCAAGCCAATACCCGTGCCGGAAATGTCACTTCCCTGATAACCCTTTCTGTATTTATTTCCGTAAGCAACAGCGCTTTGGTGCTCCATACCTAAATAAGAAGTTTCAACAAGTTTGTAACCATCTTCCGCAAAAGGATATTTGCCAAATTTAGCTTCGAAACAGTCCAGCATTGGTTTTACTTCTTCAAAATGTTTTTTGGCTTTTTCTTCATTTTCCGGCAGTACATAATAATCAAGGTCCAGTCCGTTGTGGTTATCATGGATATGAACGTAATCAGCAATATTCACCGTGATATCATAAGTGTTGATAGGGCTTTTTACTTCCCAATCCCAACGGGTGTAACCGTTTTTCAGATTTTCACTGCCCATAAATCTTCCATTGGAAACATTCATCAATCCGTCAGGTACGGCAACCTTTATGGTAGCGCCAAAATCAGGTTCGTCACTTTGGGAATCTTTTACAGGATACCATAAGCTGGCTCCCGTTCCCTGTACGGCAACACCAATCCAGGGCTTTCCTTTGCTATCGGTTTTGAATACAAAGCCTCCATCCCAGGGTGGGTATTTTGCAATTTGAGGGTTGCCGGAGTAATAACAACGTATTGTTTTGTCTGTTCCATCAACAGCCAATGGTTTTGGAAAAGTAATAAAAACAGCATCAAATTCTCTTTTATATTCGAGAGGTCTGCCATCAAAAATGATACTGTCGATTTTCATATTTTCGAATAAATCGACCTGAATTTTTTGAGTGTTTTTTACTGTTTTAAACGTGATGTCATTATAACCCCTAATCGATTTTTCTTCCGGATTGATAGTAATATTCAGGTCATAGCGCTGTACATTATAACAAATTCTTTCAAAAGAAAAACCGCCACGCAAAGAATCTTTCCTGGTGAATTCCTGGGCAAGGCTGTTCTGAAGCCCACACAAGAGAATAAAGAAAGGGAAGAATCGTTTCATTAGCGGACTTTATAAGGTTGTGGTTAAGGTTTTTGAGCCTTGATAATCGTAAAAGTACGGATTTTTATTTCGCCAGTATTGCTCAAAACTTCTTCTGTTTCTGATAAGATGTTTTCAATACGGAATCCGGCATTTTCAAGCAATGATTTTGCCTTTTCAGTATCATAAAGTTCGAATCCGTATTTTGAAAAAGGAATTTTTTCCATTACTTCTTTCGGAATAAAAGCCAGAATAAAGGAGCCTCCCGATTGTAATACTCTAAAAATTTCATTTATATATTCTGCGGGATTTTTCCAGAAATAAATAGTATTGGCAGTGAAAGCACTATCGAAAAAAGAATCGGGATACGATATTTTTTTACCGTCAGTTAGTTCAAAAATGGCTCTTTCGGTAGCAGTAAACTCAGAATTGAGCCTTAAGGCTTCCTCAATCATGAGTTCTGATATGTCTATCCCATAATAATTCAGATTGGCTTCCTTCTCAAATAAATATTTTATATGGATTCCGTTTCCGGGACCAATTTCTAAAATCTTTGAATGAGGCATGATTTCAATTTGCTCTATTGTGTGACGAATCATGTTGTCATTCGCAACATTCATGCTGTAAGCTGTCTGTATGCCACTTTCTCCGTTAGGATGGCTCAATTGTCCTGCAAGTTCCTGAAGTTCTTTTTCTGAAAGATTTCCCATAGTGGTTAAACTTGAATTACACCAAGGTTAAATTGCTTTTCGATAGGAGCGTGGTTGGCTGCTTCAATTCCCATGGAAATCCAGGTTCTGGTTTCTAATGGGTCAATGACGGCATCCGTCCATAGGCGTGAAGCGGCATAATAAGGAGACACCTGGGCATCATATTTGGCTTTTATCTTGTCAAAAAGCTCCTGTTCTTTTTCTTCGTCAACGACTTCGCCCTTTGCTTTAAGTGATGAAGCTTCTATCTGCATTAATACTTTGGCAGCCTGGGTTCCGCCCATTACTGCCAGTTCTGCGCTTGGCCATGCAAAAATCAATCTTGGGTCATAGGCCTTTCCACACATCGCATAATTTCCTGCGCCGTAAGAGTTTCCAACAACCACCGTAAATTTAGGTACAACAGAGTTTGAAACCGCGTTTACCATTTTTGCTCCATCTTTGATAATACCACCATGTTCCGATTTGCTTCCAACCATAAATCCGGTTACGTCCTGCAAGAAAACCAAAGGGATTTTCTTTTGGTTGCAATTGGCAATAAAACGCGTTGCCTTATCTGCAGAATCCGAATAAATAACGCCTCCAAACTGCATTTCACCTTTTTTGGATTTTACGACTTTTCGTTGGTTGGCAACGATTCCTACTGCCCAACCGTCAATTCTGGCATATCCTGTAATGATAGTCTGGCCATAGCCTTCTTTATATGCTTCAAATTCGGAATTATCAACCAAACGTTTGATGATGTCCATCATATCGTATTGTTCCGTTCTTAATTTAGGCAGTATACCGTAGATTTCTTTTTCACTTAAGGCTGGTTTTTCGGGTTGTATTCTGTTAAATCCGGCTTTTTCGTAATCCCCGATTTTGTCTACGATATTTTTTATTTTGTCTAAAGCGTCCTTATCGTCTTTCGCTTTGTAATCAGTTACTCCTGAAATTTCACAATGAGTGGTTGCACCGCCCAATGTTTCGTTATCAATGCTTTCGCCTATGGCAGCTTTTACAAGATAGCTTCCGGCCAGGAAGATACTTCCGGTTTTGTCAACAATCAGTGCCTCATCACTCATAATAGGAAGGTAGGCTCCACCGGCAACACAGCTTCCCATAACGGCAGCAATTTGTGTAATGCCCATGCTGCTCATAATGGCATTGTTTCTGAAAATTCTTCCGAAATGTTCTTTATCCGGGAAAATTTCATCCTGCATTGGCAGGTATACTCCGGCACTGTCTACCAAATAAATAATAGGCAGTCTGTTTTCCATGGCAATTTCCTGGGCACGAAGGTTCTTTTTTCCTGTAATCGGAAACCAGGCTCCGGCCTTTACGGTAGCATCATTGGCTACTACGACACATTGTTTTCCTTTGATGTAGCCTATTTTGACTACAACGCCTCCGGATGGACAACCGCCATGTTCAGCATACATGCCATCACCTACAAATGCGCCTATTTCAATACTTTCTTTTTTAGGGTCGAGAAGGTAATCAATTCTTTCCCTGGCGGTCATTTTACCTTCTGCGTGTAATTTTTCTATTCTTTTTTCGCCTCCGCCCAGTCTTACTTTAGCGAAGCGTTGCTTTAAATCAGATAATAAGAGTTTGTTGTGGTCTTCGTTTTTATTGAAGTTGATATCCATAATGTATAGAGTGTATTTTGCTTATTTTTTTGAGATTGCTAAAATACGAAAACGTTTGCAATAAAAAAGAAATCGGCTTTCAGGAAGTACTTTCCAATATTACCAAATCGTAAATTTTAATAACTGCTTATTTATGATTTATTAATATTGTCTTAACATTAAAGAGATACATTTGCACCATTAAATAACAAACCTATGTCTTTAAACAGTATTTTCCAGTTTTTAGTTCCTAAAGATAAAAAGTTCTTCCCTCTTTTCGAACAGGCTTCACAAAATTTAATCTTATTGGCTGAAACTTTGCACGAGGCAGTAAATGCGCCAAAGCTAGAAAGAGAGAACTATTTCAGAAAAATCGAAGAGCTAGAGGCTATTATTGAGGAAATTACACACAAAACCCACCTGGAGCTAAGCAGAAACTTTATTACTCCATTTGACCGTGAGGATATTTTCGCCCTTGTAAAATCAATGGATGATGTGGCAGATTATATGCATGGTGCTGCCAGTAGAATGCGTTTGTATCAGGTAGAAAAAATCACGAAATCAATTCGTAAATTGACTGAAATCAACCTGGAAGCCTGCCAGCATATTGGTATTGCGATAAAAGAGTTGAAAGATTTGAAAAATCTTAAAGCGATTGCAGATGCCTGCAAAAAAATCAATAAGTTGGAAAGTAAGGCAGATAACGTTTTTGACAAAGCGGTTGCCGATATCTTTGAAAATGAGACTGATGCTAAAAACATCATCAAGTATAAAGAAGTTTTGTCTGCACTTGAATCTGCATCAGACAAATGTAAGAGCGTAGCAAACGTTTTGGAATCTGTGGTAGTTAAGCACTCCTAAATCATTTTTGACTCAACAATCTTATGGATTTTACAATATTAATTGTCATAATCGTTCTTGCATTAATCTTTGATTATATCAACGGTTTCCACGATGCAGCGAACGCGATTGCAACTATTGTTGCGACAAAGGTGCTTACTCCGTTTCAGGCTGTTGTTTGGGCTGCGTTCTTTAACTTCCTGGCTTATTGGGTTTTTGGGTTTGGTGTTGCCGATACGGTGGCCAAAACAGCCAATACGATGGAAATTAACCTGACGGTTATTTTAGCGGGAATCATAGCCGCAATTTGTTGGAATTTATTGACCTGGTGGCTGGGAATTCCTTCCAGTTCTTCACATACTCTGATTGGTGGTTTTGCCGGTGCGGCAATTGCCCATGCCGGTTTTGACGTGGTTACATGGTACAAGGCGGCAAGTGGTGGTGGAATGCCTTCAGGAGTTATAATTATTATTGCCTTTATTGTCCTCGCACCGTTGCTCGGGGCATTGGCTTCCTATCTCATTTCGATTTGGCTTCTTAATTCATCTAAAAAAAGCATTTATCCCAAACTGTTTACAGGAGCTTTGATGATTGCTACGGTTGTATTTGTTGCCTATCAGATGATACCTTATGACAAGATTAAAAAACCTCGTTTTGATTCTCATTTTTGGAGTGTTGTTTTTGAAGCACATAATATCAAATGGTTTTTGGTGGCGTTTATCATACTGTCTGTAAGTACATTTTGTTTGTTCTTTAGCAGAATGAGCCATAGTAAATCAGAATCATGGCTTAAAAAGATGCAGCTTCTTTCGTCTGCGGCTTTCAGTTTAGGACATGGTGGAAACGATTCTCAAAAAGTAATGGGTATTATTGCAGCGGCTGTAGCTGTTTATATCCACACAAATGGCTTGCCACAGGAAAGTATGCCGGAATGGCTGAATGTGGTACTTCCTGATGAAACAGGAGATTTCCATATGCCATCCTGGATTCCGCTTGCGTGTTATTCTGCTATTGCAGCCGGAACATTGAGTGGTGGTTGGAAGATTGTAAAGACCATGGGATCTAAAATTACAAAAGTAACTTCGTTTGAAGGAGTTGCCGCAGAAACAGCAGGAGCTTTGACTTTGTATTTTACAGAACACTTAAAAATCCCGGTAAGTACAACCCACACAATTACAGGTTCGATTATTGGAGTAGGTCTGACTAAGCGTATTTCTGCCGTTCGTTGGGGAGTTACCGTTAGCCTGATATGGGCCTGGGTACTAACTATTCCGATTTCAGCTATTTTAGCAGCATTGTTTTACTATGTTCTGAATATGTTCCTGTAACGAAACAATATACACTAAACCACTGCTTTTGCGGTGGTTTTTTGCTTTTAGCACATTCTTAACCCGGTGTTAGCAAATAAATAGTTATTTTTAATAAAAACAAAAAAAATGAAAACCAGAAACTTTATTATTCTTTCAATATTGGTAACAAATGTAGCTATGGCCCAGCTTAAAAAAGTTGATTATAAAGACAATGCACAAATTTTAAGCGGTTTTTCTGCAGTTCCTAAAAAAGCACTAGGAAATAAACCTGGTGTGCTTATTCTTCCGGCATGGAAAGGAGTTGATGAACATTCCAAAGAGATTGCAACCAAGCTGGCAGATATGGGATATTATGCTTTTGTGGCCGATATTTATGGAGCAGATAAAAGACCCAAAGACACAAAAGAGGCAGGCGAAAAATCCGGATATTATAAAACAAATATTAAAGAATACCAGAACAGGATTTCGCTCGCTTTGGCGGAATTGGTAAAACAGGGTGCTAATGCTGACAATGTGGTCGTGATAGGCTATTGTTTTGGAGGTACAGGTGCATTGGAAGCGGCAAGAGTTAATATGAAAGTAAGGGGAGTAGTATCATTCCACGGAGGTTTGGGTAAAGATGCTTCCCGTGAAATAAGTGCCATACAGCCAAAAGTGTTGGTTCTTCACGGAGCAGATGACCCGTATATTTCAGAAAAAGAAATCAAGGATTTCCAAAATGAAATGAGAGCGGCCAAAGCCGACTGGCAAATGAATTATTATGCTGATGCAGTTCATGCATTTACTGAAAAAAGTGCCGGAAACGATAATTCGAAAGGAGCAGCTTATAATGAACTGGCAGATAAACGTTCCTGGGAAGCAATGAAGTTATTCTTCAACGAAGTGTTGAAATAAGAATTACAAAACTTTGCGGCTCTGCGTCTTTGCGAGCAATAATGTCACGTAAAGGTGCAGAGCCGCAAGGTTTAAAACGTATAAGTTTTTTAATGATGTGAGATTTCAGTTTCTTCCTGCTTATAGATAATAGGCAGTGAGATAAAAAATGAAGTACCTAATTCCTTTCCGGGACTTTTGGCAAAAATTTGCCCTTTATGCAACTCCACAAACGACTTGCAAATGGATAATCCTAATCCGTTAGAACTTTCTTTTCCGGTTGGTTTGGAACTTAATTTGGCGAATTTTTTGAAAAGTTTATCGGCGTCTTCATCATTCAGTCCTTGTCCCTGGTCCTGGAACTCAATTTCTACAAAATCATCAATTTTTTTAGCAATAATTTTGATTGTGGTATTGCTGTAAGAATACTTGATGGCGTTGCTCAAAAGATTATGGAGCACATCAGAAATTTTGGTTTTGTCGATATTGATTTTTGGGAGCGTATCTTCAATTGTCAATTCAATTATCTGGTTCTTTTTGTTAGCCAGTAATTCAAAATTGTTTACCAAACGGTCCAGCATTTCTTTCAGGTCGGCTTCTTCAATAGAAAGTCTTTGTTCTTTCTCGCCGTCTTCAGAGAGCTTAAGCAGGTCGGTTAGCTTATTTTGTATGGTAGCGACACAATATTTAATCATATCGGTCATCTTTTGCGTTTTTGATGTGTCAAGCCTTAAAATGTCGTTGGCAAGGCTTATGGATGCCAGCGGATTTTTAATTTCATGCAGGGCAATACCCATAAGTTCGTTTTGTGACTTGATAATGGTGTTGTAGCGCAGCCTGCTTTCGAGTTTGTTGATTACAATATCGGCAAGTGTTCGTAGCATATCCATTTGATGTTCTGTGACTTCTTTGGGTGCACTGTCAATAACACAAACGGTTCCTACAGAATATCCTTCAGGAGTTTTTAAAGGAGCACCGGCATAAAACCGTATTCCATTTTGAGAATTGACAAAACGATTTTCAGATAAATCAGGAATAGTCCGGGTATCACTAAAGACCGTAATTTTTTCATCCAGAATTGCCAGCGAACATAAGCTGTCTTCTCTTCGAACTTCTGTTGCCTGAAAATCGCCTATGTTAGCCTTAAAGTAAACACGGTGTTCGTCAACAAAAGTTACGAAAGCATTTTTGGTATTGAATATTTGCGAGGCCAATAGGGCAATCTTGTCAAAGGTGTCTTCCGAATGCGTATCAAGAACCTGATAGTCATAAAGTTTCTGAAGCCGTAAAGCTTCGTTATTCGGAATAAATGAAATGGGCTTTTTGTAAATCATGGCATCCTCCAGATTAAGACCTTAAATCGGTTTTAATTTAAGAATCTCAGATAAAGATAGGACTTCTGTTTGGAGAAATTGTTACACTTAAACCATAATTTCTTAAAAAAATATTAAAATAATGAAAAATAAAAAAGCGAATTATATCTCATTACCAGTAAATTAGGGGTCTGAGCTATAATTCGCGATTTTATGTTTGTATGATTATTCCTCTTCTTTTTGTCCCATCATCATTAAAAATGCTTTCAGGAACTCATCAATTTCACCATTCATAACAGATTCCACGTCACTGGTTTCCTGCTCAGTTCTTACATCTTTTACCAATTTATACGGATGCATCACATAGTTTCGTATCTGTGAGCCCCATTCGATTTTCATCTTTTTGGCTTCAATTTCGTCCCGCAGCGCCTGCTTCTTTTTTAATTCGATTTCATATAATTGCGATTTCAGCAATTGCATGGCTTTGGTCTTGTTGTCTAATTGAGAACGGGTTTCAGAGTTTTCGATAATGATTCCAGTCGGGTGGTGACGGAGTCGTACGGCTGTTTCAACCTTGTTAACATTCTGTCCGCCCGCACCACTTGAACGCATGGTTTCCCATGAAATATCAGCAGGATTAATTTCGATTTCAATAGTGTCGTCCGCCAATGGATATACATACACCGAAGCAAAAGAGGTATGGCGTTTTCCATTGCTGTCAAAAGGTGAAATTCGTACGAGGCGATGAACGCCATTTTCGCCTTTTAAATAGCCAAAAGAATAATCGCCTTCAAATTCAAGTGTTACTGTTTTTATTCCGGCTACCTCGCCAGCCTGAAAGTTCAGTTCTTTGATTTTGTAGCCATTCTTTTCACCCCACATCATATACATTCGCATTAGCATTTGGGCCCAGTCACAGCTTTCTGTACCACCGGCTCCTGCTGTAATCTGCAATACTGCGCTTAAACTGTCGCCTTCATCAGACAGCATGTTTTTGAACTCAATATTTTCGATATGCGTATTGGCCAGATTGTATTGTTCGTCCAATTCTTCGGCGGTCATTTCGCCTTCTCTGTAAAACTCATAAGCCAATTGCAGTTCTTCGGCCAGAGAAACAGCTTTGTCGTAATCTTCAACCCACTTTTTCTTGGAACGCAGCATTTTAACATGTGCTTCGGCTTCTTTGGGGTTGTTCCAAAAATCAGGAGCTAGTGTTTTTTCTTCTTCGTTAGCAATTTCGATTAGTTTCTTATCGACGTCAAAGATACCTCCTCAACGCACCAAGGCGTTCTACAATACCTTTAATTTGTTCGGTAGTTGTCATAAATTTTATACTTTTATACCCACAAAAATAAGGTATACTTTTGATATTATGGAAATAAATTTAGTAAGCGATACGGTAACAAAACCGACAAATGAAATGCTACAGCAGATGTTTCGTTCAAAAGTAGGCGATGATGTATATAAGCAAGACCCGACCGTCAATGAATTAGAAGAGATGGTCGCCAGTATATTTGGGATGGAAGCAGCGCTTTTTTTTCCCTCCGGAACAATGGCTAACCAAACGGCAATTAAACTGCATACCAATCCGGGTGAGCAGATAATCTGTGATAAATGGTCGCATATTTTTCATTACGAAGGAGGTGGAGCATCATTTAACAGTGGTGTTTCCTGTTGTTTGGTTGATGGGAAGAGAGGAATGATTACGGCAGAACAAGTCAGAGAATCGATTAATCCTCCGGAATTTTACCACAGTCCTTTAACCAGTATGGTAAGTATAGAAAATACGACAAACAAAGGGGGGGGAGCTTGCTATGAAATAGAAGAGCTTGCTAAGATTAAAGAAGTCTGCAAAGAAAATAACTTAAAATACCATTTAGACGGTGCCCGTTTGTGGAACGCCTTAGTGGCAAAAAGACAAAATCCGAAGCACTTCGGAGAATTATTCGATACGATTTCCGTCTGCCTCTCAAAAGGATTAGGCGCGCCTGTAGGTTCTGTATTGTTAGGAAGTAAAGAAACAATGGACCGTGCCTTGAGAATCAGAAAGATGTTGGGTGGCGGAATGCGTCAGGCAGGCTATTTGGCAGGTGCCGGAATTTATGCCTTAAAGCATAATGTGAGCCGTTTGCAGGAAGACCATAACAAGGCAAAAGAACTGGCTTATATACTTAAACAATTGCCTTGGGTAGAAAGCGTTGAACCTGTGGAAACCAATATCTTGATATTTGCCGTAAAACCGCAGTATAATGAAGATGTTGTGATTGAAAAATTAAAGCAGAAAAATATTTTTATCAGTTCATTAGGCAAAGGCAAACTCCGAATTGTTACCCATCTGGACTATAGAGATGTCATGCATACCTATGTCATAGAAACGTTGCAAAAACTAACTTTTTAGATGTACGCTCTAGGCTTTAAGCTGTAAGCCAATCGCTTACTAATTAAAGCCTAAAGCATATTGCTTACAGCCTACAGCTTATCGCTTACAGCTATTTAAACATATCCATACCCGGAATATTAGGCATACCGTCTTTTGCTACTGCGCCTAATTCTGCTTCGTTTACAGCTGTTGCTTTTTGGATGGCTTTGTTCATAACTAATACCAGATAGTCTTCAAGTTGTTCTTTGTCTTCCAGTAAACTGTCGTCTATTTCTATTGATTTTACTGTACGGTTAGCCGTAAGCGTAACTTTCAAAAGCCCGTCGTTGCTTTGCTCGTCAATCAAAACAGAATCAAGCCTTTTTTTAGTTTCTTCTATTTTTTGTTGGGTTTCTTTTAGTTTGCCCATCATGCCCATTAAGTCTCCAAACATTGTTGATAATTTTTATGATTTATAATTGCGAAATTATTAAATTGCATAGTCATATTCAAGGGAGAATTAGATGAAAAATAAATTAATTTTATGTTGCCTTTGTATTATTTTTGCAACTTCATATTCGCAAAATACATTCCGTAAAATGTCAATAACAATACCCCCGCCAACAGCAAAAAAAATACCTAAAACGCTGGAAAAGCACGGCGATAAAAGAGTAGACGATTATTTTTGGTTAAATGATAGACAAAACAAAGAAGTTATTGACTATCTGAATAGCGAAAATCAGTACTATGAGGAGATGACCGCTCATACCAAAGGATTGAAAAAGTTGCTGTTTGAGGAAATGAAAGGCAGGATTAAAGAAGATGATTCTTCCGTGCCTTATTTTTTTAATGGCTATTGGTATATAACGCGCTTTGAAA
This sequence comes from Flavobacterium lindanitolerans, assembly GCF_002846575.1. Lineage (NCBI taxonomy): Bacteria > Pseudomonadati > Bacteroidota > Flavobacteriia > Flavobacteriales > Flavobacteriaceae > Flavobacterium > Flavobacterium lindanitolerans. Next base: position 264,134 of record NZ_PJND01000009.1, on the reverse strand, counting down.
CCGGTAAAGATTATCCTATTTATGCCAGAAAAAAAGGCAGCCTTACTGCAAAGGAAGAAATTCTTTTTGACTGCAATGAGATGGCAAAAGGGCATTCCTATTTTCAGTTAGGAGGAGTGAGCATTAGTCCGGATAATAAATACGCTTCTTTTGGAGTGGATATTATAGGAAGAAGAATTTATACTATCCAGGTAAAAAATCTCCAAACCGGAAAGCTGTTTGAAGATAAAATTGAAAATACAACGGGTAGCTCAACATGGGCTAATGATAATAAAACCTTGTTTTATACACAGCAGGATAAACAGACCTTGCGTTCGGATAAGGTTTTCAAACACAAACTTGGCGGCAGGCAGGAACAGGACGTTTTGGTTTATGATGAAGTAGACGATACGTTTAATGTTTCTGTAAGCAAGGAAAAATCAAAAAAATATATCGTAATCAGTTCTTCAAGTACTTTAACGACAGAATTCAGGACGTTATTAGCAGATGACCCGGATGGCGAATTTAAAGTTTTTCAGCCAAGAGTCAGAGGAATGGAATACAGTATAGCTCATTATGGCGATAGCTTTTACATATTGACCAATAAAGATGATGCAACCAATTTTAAATTGATGAAAACGCCTGAAAAAGCGACTTCTATGGAAAATTGGAAAGATTTGATTCCGCATCGTGAAGACGTGCTGCTGGAAGACATTGAAATTTTTAAAGATTATTTGGTTCTTGGTGAACGTTCTAACGGATTAAACAAGATAAGGATTATGCCCTGGAATGGAAAAGGGGAGTATTATCTGCCGTTTGACAGCGAAACCTATACCGCTAATATTTCTACAAATCCGGACTTTGATACGCAGATTTTGCGTTACAGCTATCAGTCACTTGGAACCCCATCTTCCGTAATCGATTTCAATATGAAAACGAAAGAAAAGGAAATCAAGAAGGAACAGCAGGTTTTGGGCGGAAAGTTTGACAAGAAAAATTATGTAGAAGAAAGAGTTTGGGCTACTGCTGAAGACGGTACTAAAATTCCTATTTCCATGATTTACAGAAAAGGAATGAAAAAAGATGGTAAAAATCCATTGCTGTTATATGCCTATGGTTCTTATGGCGCTACTATGGATCCTTATTTTTCATCTACCAGACTATCGCTTTTAGACAGAGGATTTATTTATGCCATTGCCCATATTCGCGGAGGTGAAGATATGGGAAGATTATGGTATGAGAATGGTAAATTACTCCATAAAAAAAATACTTTTACTGATTTTATAGATTGTTCCAAATTTGTAATTAAGGAAAAATATACCAGCGCTGAACATCTGTATGCCGAAGGTGGTTCTGCTGGTGGTTTATTGATGGGAGCGGTTGTAAACATGGCACCTGAACTGTATCATGGTGTTATTGCACAGGTTCCTTTTGTAGATGTTGTAACGACTATGCTTGATGATACAATTCCGCTTACTACAGGGGAATATGATGAATGGGGAAATCCAAACGAAAAAGAATATTACGATTATATGAAATCCTATTCGCCCTATGATAATGTCAAAGCACAGAATTATCCAAATATGTATGTGTCAACAGGACTTCATGATTCGCAGGTTCAATATTGGGAACCGGCGAAATGGGTCGCCAAATTAAGAACCTTGAAAACGGATACTAATTTGTTATTCCTTGATACTAACATGGATGCGGGGCATGGAGGTGCTTCAGGAAGGTTTGAAGCATTGAAGGAATTAGCTAAGGAATTCAGTTTTTTGTTAGATTTAGAAGGAATTGAAAACTAATTAGATTTTTTTTGTTAAATTTGCAAGGATTTGAGGTCAATAAAAATTCAATGAGTTGCCTTGATTAACTATTTTTTTATGAAAGAAGAAATAAAAGCTTATAATAACGTATTGGAATTAATAGGTAATACCCCACTTATTAAGCTCAATAAAGTCACTGAAAATATAGAAGGTAATTTCTACGCAAAAGTAGAAGCTTTTAATCCGGGACACTCCACTAAAGATAGAATTGCATTATATATTATTGAGGAAGCCGAAAGACAAGGGATTTTGTCACCAGGCGATACAATAATTGAAACGACATCAGGAAATACGGGATTCAGTATTGCAATGGTGAGCATTATAAAAGGCTACAATTGTATTTTGGCAGTAAGTTCAAAATCATCAAAAGATAAAATAGATATGCTGAGAAGTATGGGAGCCAAGGTGTATGTTTGCCCTGCCCATGTTTCAGCAGACGATGAAAGGTCTTACTATAATGTTGCAAAAAGACTTCATGAAGAAACAAAAGGTTCTGTTTACATCAACCAGTATTTCAATCAACTGAATATTGATGCACACTACCAAACAACCGGACCGGAAATCTGGGAGCAAACCAACGGAAAAATTACACACCTGGTTGCCTGTAGCGGAACAGGAGGAACTATTTCCGGAGCCGCAAAATTTCTTAAAGAAAAAAATCCAAACATTAGAATATTAGGTGTTGATGCTTTTGGTTCTGTATTGAAAAAATACCACGAAACAAAAGAGTTTGATTCTAATGAAATCTACCCATACAGAATCGAAGGTTTAGGGAAAAATTTAATTCCAACAGCAACCGATTTTGATTCTATCGACAAATTCATAAAAGTAACCGACGAAGAAAGCGCACACGCTACAAGAGAAATAGCCAAAAAAGAAGGCTTATTTGTAGGGTATACTTCCGGAGCCGTTCTTCAGGCTATCAAACAATATGCAGAAGAAGGTGAATTTAATAAAGACAGTAACGTAATTGCTATTTTCCCTGATCATGGTTCAAGATATATGAGCAAAGTATTTAGTGATGACTGGATGAACGAACAAGGATTCTTCGATAGCGTAAATGCTGAAGAAGCTCAGAAAATAGAATTCATAAAATAACCGATTTTATAAAGCATAAAAAAACTCCGGAATTTCCGGAGTTTTTTTATTTTAATCCGTTGAGAACAGTTTCGGTTAGCCTTTTGTTACCTGTCCGGAACCGCTGATGTTTTTCTTTATACTGGGATTCCCTGTATATTTTACAACCCCTGAACCTTGAATATCGGCAGTAAGGTCTTTTTCGGTTTTTGTTTTGACATATCCGGAACCATGAATAGCCGCTTTAGTGGTCGATGAAGTAAAATCAGAAGCATCTACACTACCTGAACCACTAATTTCTGTAGAAAAAACATTGGCTCTTCCCTCTAATTCTATTTTGCCGGAGCCATTAATTTTGGCGTCTGCAGTATTGGCATTAAGGTTCATTTCAACTTTTCCGGAACCGTCTATTTTTATAGAAGCAGCATCAGCGTTTACATTATCCAAATCTATTTTTCCAGAACCGCTTACTGAAGCAACAAACTTATTAGACTTTATAGAAATTTCTGATTTGATACTTCCAGAACCTGAAAGACTTACTTCGTCTAATTGTTTAATCGGGACCTTTACAACTACTTCGCCTTTAAGGTTTAGTTTTTTGGTACTCTTGATATAAATCTTAAGCGTATTTCCTTCTACTTCGGTAATCAGGTTTTGTAGTGTTTTTTCATCTCCTTCGGCAGTTAGGGTATTTGAATTGCCCGCTACCAGAACTACTTTTGCTGAACCTCTCGATTCAACTTTTGAAAAATTACCAACAGTTCTGCTTTCTGTCTTGGTTTGTGAATTTGCCACAGCAATAAAGAATAAGCCGAATAGCAATAAGAATTGTGTTTTTTTCATGATGATTTAATTAAATGATTGAATCGTAAATTTATGCAATTCCTACAAATAAAAAAACTCCTGAGTATTCAGGAGTTTTGTATTAAAGATAATTCTGTGTTTATTCTTCCATAGTATGGTAAACGTTTTGAACGTCGTCATCTTCTTCAATTTTTTCCAAAAGCTTCTCTACGTCTGCTATCTGGTCTTCCGTAAGTTTTTTGGTTACCTGCGGAATTCTCTCAAATCCGGAAGAAAGGATTTCAATGCCTCTGTTTTCCAATTCTTTCTGGATGGCGCCAAAACTTTCGAATGGAGCATAAATCAGGATGCCGTCTTCATCGGCAAAAATTTCTTCGGCACCAAAATCAATGAATTCCAATTCCATTTCTTCAATGTCGATTCCTTCTGCCGGAATTCTGAAGTTGCAGGTATGGTCAAACATAAACTCTACAGAACCCTGTGTTCCTAAAGTTCCGTTGCATTTGTTGAAATAGCTTCTGATGTTGGCTACAGTTCTGTTATTATTGTCTGTAGCAGTTTCAATCAGGATTGCAATTCCGTGTGGTGCATATCCTTCAAATAAAACTTCTTTATAGTTTGCCGTGTCTTTGTCCGTTGCCTTTTTGATAGCTCTTTCAACATTATCCTTAGGCATGTTCACAGCTTTGGCATTTTGGATAACTGCCCTTAATCTGGAGTTGGACTCCGGATTTGGACCGCCTTCCTTAACCGCCATTACAATATCTTTTCCAATTCTTGTAAATGCTTTAGCCATTGCTGACCAGCGCTTCATTTTTCTATTTTTTCTGAACTCAAACGCTCTTCCCATTTCTAAAATTTTTTTAACGTTGCAAAAATAAGTTTTATCCTTTTTTATTTCAAATCTATTTTAATCTTTCGGAACATGTTTTGAAATAAATTGTTCACCGGCCTGTTCCCATTCCGTATTAACGGCTATTTTGTTCTGGTAGAACTTAGAATTCAGCTTATTGTATTCGCTGATTTCGTTGTTTACGGATTTTACCAGATTGTTGAAATTGTCAATTTCCTGTTTTGTCCTGTTCTTTTCAGGTTTTTTATCCAAAGATTCTTTAGTGTCCTCTACCTGTTGGTTCAGCATCAGGAATGAAACTACTTTAGGCGTAAGCTCAATCGCCTCTTTTTTATAAAATTCAAGTGCTTTTTTTGTCGCTTCAATCAGACTGGCATCCTTATTAAAAGGAACTGTTGTTTTTAGCTTTTCCAAACCTTCATTGGCATAAAGTTCCAATGAAGAAGCGTGTTGTTGTATGGCATTCAGGTCTTTTTGTTCAATTGATTTCATCAGATTTATATCGGTTACATTCACTTTGAAAAAGATAAGGAACATTTCCGTATGGTATTTGAAGACGGCATTTGAAGCCCTCATTTTTTTGCTTAAATCGGAATTATCATCCGTAATCTGAATATTGTATTTATTCCCAAAAAGTTTCTGGTTGGCGTTGAGCTTTTCAACTTCATCATTTATTTTTTCATTTACCAGGTCACGTGCCATAATATAGGCTTCCATAAAATCATATGATTGTTCTGCAACTTCCTGCATGTCGATGATTTTTTCATATTCATCATTGATGTATTTTTCCGAAATCGACAGATAGGACAGGAGCTGGTCTCGATATTCAGTGTCTCCTTTGTAGCCGTTTTTCAGCCCGGCTATTTTCTTTGAAGCATTTTGTATCGATTTGAGCAAGGCTTTTCGGGAAGCATCAATCCTTCTGGCACTTTTGCTGTGTGCAACAGCTTTAGTGTAATTCCACGTATTTCTCGAAATAGCAGCAGATTCTTTCCCGATAAAGTTCAGATAATCAACAGGAGTTCGGAAATCCTGGGCTTTGGCTAGTGTTATGGCAAATAAGGCAAAAATGGCAAGTACGGTTTTTTTCATGGATTGTCTAGTTTTTTTTAGTGGCGTAATAATCGGAAATAATATTGATGCCTTCCAAAACATAAGCATTAGTCTTTAAGTCCTTAATACGATATTCGCTAATGCTTTTCTGGAACTCATCAAATTTCAATATTTCTTTTTCGTAGGAAGTATTCGCAATTTCAAAATCAATTGGTGTCTCAACTATCTTTTTTACGGAATCAAAAAACGCATCAATACTGTGTACATCTTTGAATACGCTTTCAAAATTTAACAGGATTGGATCTTTTGGAGAATTGTATATGGAATTGATTTTTGTATTGATAGCGTTTATTTCATTGAAATAGGCATTGTTGCTGACTCTTTTTTTGCTTTGTGCAATCAGGTTTTCAAAATCACTTCTTGAATAAGGAACAAACTTAGCCTTTGTAGTAATAACATCATTTTTTAATGCCGTTTTACTGCTTTTTTCCCTTGAAATAATACCGTCATATAGGGTTGGAATCGCTACATCAGGAACAACTCCGGTTAGCTGATGGCTTTTTCCTGTAATTCGGTAGAATTTTTCAATGGTCAGTTTAACAAAATCCTGTTCGTTTCCGTTTTCTATTGGAAGTATTTGCTGCATGGAAGCTTTACCTAATGTTGTTGCTCCTATAATAATAGCTCTGTTATAGTCCTGCATCACAGAAGCAAAAAATTCACTGGCCGAAGCAGAATTTCCATTTACCAATACAACTATGGGGCCATTATATACAACACCCCGATTGAAATCCTTAATGATTTTTTGTTCTTTCTTATTGTTGACCAAAACGGAAATAGGGCCAGCGTCAATAAACATTCCGGACAATTTTATGGCTTCTTCCATAGAACCGCCCCCATCATCCTGAAGGTCAAGTATCAGTCCTTCAATATTATCTTTTTTTAACTTTAGAATTTCCTTTGCAACGTCATCCGAAATACCCTGAACCGTGTTTCTGTCAAAATCAGTATAAAAACTCGGAATATTGATATATCCGATGCGGGTGTTGTTTTTTGACACTATATAGCTGTAGGCCGCATGGTCGTCTGCCTTCATTATTTTTTTCTGAAGTGTGACATCGTATAATGTTCCGTTTTTCTTTCGCATTGAAAGTGTAATTTCTTTGTGAGTATCTGAAAAAATAATACTTCCAATGGTTTCCAGAGAACTGCAGGAAACGAGAAAATCTTCTCCTTTTTTGGGAGATACTTTAATTACCTGGTCTCCTTTTTCTATGATTTCTGTTCTTGCGGCAGGGCCTCCCGGGACAATTTCCTGAACAATCAGCTCCTCATTTTCATTCAGGGAGACATACATTCCCAGAGAAAAATTATCTGTGGAAAGTTCAGATAGGAAAGAGGATTTGGTGTCGTATGAAAAGTAGGAGGTATGCGGGTCAAAGTAGGAACAGAAAATAGAGTAAAAACTGTTTCGGATGTTCTTTTCGATACCTTCTTTGGAGTCCAGCCTGTTGGTGATTTTACAAAGGGCTGTCTCGAATATTTTTTCCCTTGATTTTTTTTCAAGACTTGCAAAGTTCTGTTTTAGGGAATCATAATTTTTACTGGTCTTGGCAATATCTTCCAAAATATCAAAACGCAGCCTTTTTGCAAAAACTTTGCTCACGTCTTCTGCTTTTACATAAAACGGAAAATTCTTTTTGGTAAAACGGACTGTATCGTTTGTATTGTAATCCAGCTTTTCTTTCTGTAATTTTTCAATGGCAGTCTTGCTTCTTTCCAGAGCTTTCTTATAGGTTTTGGAAAAATCTTCGAAAAAAGAACAGTCGTTACCGGCAATATAATCATCAAGTTTGAATTTGTACTTTGACAGATAATCATATTCCGTTTTCAGGAAAATATTTTTGTCCGTATCCAATTCATTCATTAATGTTTCAAAAACATAAACCGATAGGCTGTCGTCTACCGGTTTAGGATTGAAATGCTCATGTTGGATGAGCTTGTTTATTTTTATAAGAACATCGCAGGATTTACCGCTATCTTGTGAATGTGATACAAAAGGGATAAACAGTAAAAACAGCAGGATTCTATTCATATATTTTTATTTTTTATAAAAGGGCAATTTAACGACTTTGGCCGGGATGTCATTTTTTCGGATACGGATAAAAATCTCACTATCTACTCCGGAGAATTCTGTGGTAACGTAGCCCAGACCAATACCTTTGTTCAAAGATGGTGCCATAGTCCCGGAAGTTACTACCCCGATGATGTTTCCATCTTTGTCAACGATTTCATAGTCATGGCGTGGAATTCCTCTTTCTGTCAATTCAAAACCAACAAGCTTTCTTAAGACTCCGGCTTCTTTCTGTTTTAGAAGATTTTCAGAATTGGTAAATTCTTTGTTGAATTTAGTAATCCAACCCAAACCGGCTTCGATAGGCGAAGTCGTGTCATTAATGTCATTCCCGTAAAGACAGAAGCCCATTTCAAGACGAAGCGTATCTCTTGCCGCTAATCCGATAGGTTTGATACCATATGATTTTCCGGCTTCAAATACCTTATTCCAGATTTGTTCGATGTTTTCGTTTTTTGCGTAGATTTCAAAACCGCCCGAACCGGTGTAGCCAGTTGCAGAAATGATTACATCCGGTACTCCGGCAAAATCTCCCACTTCAAAGTGGTAGTATTTGATTGCAGCAAGGTCAACAGACGTCAGTGACTGCATTGCTTCTACAGCTTTTGGTCCTTGTATGGCTAATAATGAATAGTCGTCAGAGATATTTCTCATTTCAGCACCAACATCATTTTTTGTAGAAATCCAATTCCAGTCTTTCTCAATGTTAGAGGCATTCACAACCAGCAAATATTGGTCTTCTTTCATTTTATAAACAATCAAATCGTCTACAATACCGCCATTTTCGTTTGGAAGACAAGAATATTGTGCTTTGCCTACGGTTAATGTAGAAGCATCATTTGTGGTTACTTTTTGGATTAAAGCCAGGGCATTTGGACCTGAAATAAGGAATTCTCCCATGTGTGAAACATCAAAAACTCCAACTCCGTTACGAACAGTTTCGTGTTCAATATTTACTCCTTCATATTGTACTGGCATATTATATCCTGCAAAAGGAACCATTTTAGCTCCAAGATTTTCGTGAACGTGCGTAAGCGCGGTATTTTTCATTTGTGCTGTGTATAAAAATTAAAGTTGCTAATTTATTGTTTTTTTTTGCAGTTTCAAAGGTGAAAACCGTGGATTTTTTAGGAATATTATACCTTGATGAGATAAATAATTATCAAGGTTTTTTATATTTGAAAACAAACAAAAAATATGAAATTCAATATCAGGACAACAGTACTATTTTTTTCTGTATTTTTTTCTGTGCAGCTGTATGCGCAGAAGCAGGTTGCTATTACGATAGATGATATTCCCAATACAAAAAGATTCCAAAAGGATGGATTTCAGTCTTTATTATTGAAAAAACTGGATTCGTTACAATTACCGATTGCTATTTTTATCAATGAAGGAAAAATTTATGAAACAGATTCTGTGTCAATGAATTTCCGCTTGTTGGAAAATTGGGTTAAGCGAAGCTACATTACGCTGGGCAACCATAGTTTTAGCCATTTACGCTATTCTGATGCAGGACTAACGGTTTTTGCCAATGATATTTATAAAGGAGAAGCTATTACTAAAGAACTGGCAAAAAAATATAGTAAGCCATTAAAACATTTCAGATTTCCATTTAATGATTTGGGAAAAGACACATTGCAGCATAAAGAAATTGAAAATTACCTGACACAAAAAGGATATCGCATTACGCCTTATACGGTTGAGAGTGAAGATTGGGCCTATAGTACGGTTTATGAATATTACCTCGCCAAAAATGATATTGCGAATGCCAAAAGTACAGGGGAGAAGTATGTGAAAAAGACCATAGAATTTTTTGAGTTTTTTGAAATGCTGGGAACGCAGCAATACAAAAGACCGGTTCGTCATATTTATTTATGCCACGACAACTTGCTGAATGCTGATTACCTACCCAAAATCGTAAAACTGCTAAAAACAAAAGGCTATACTTTTGTGAGTCTTGATGAAGCCTTACAGGACAGTGTTTACCAACAGAAAGATAATTATTATAAAAAATGGGGTGTTTCCTGGCTCTATAGATGGATGAAATCCCAAAAGGAAGCCACCGCCATTATGAAAAAAGAACCCGATAACGCAGAAATAGAAAAACTCTACGATAAGATAACAAAAGGATAATCCAATAAAAAAATCCCGATTATAAACTAATCGGGATTTTTTGTGAGGGCTGACCAAAATTATTTTTGGTCGATATATGTTTTATTTCCGTTTTTGTTGATGTAGTATTTACCGCCTTTAGGTCCTGTGTAAACCTTCTTGCCGTTGTAATATTCGCCAGATGCCTTATCTTTTACATCTGCATTATATTTTTTGACTTCGACTTTTGCATCTGCCTTTGCCTTGGCAACATCCGCTTTTGCTTCCGTTTTTGTTACCGCAGCTTTTTCTTTGGCTTTTGCCGTTTCTACTTTAGCATCTGCTTTTTTCTTGGCTACATCAGCTTTTGCTTCTGTTTTCGATTCTACTGCCTTTTCTTTAGCCTTAGCTACATCTTTCTTGGCAGATTCTTCTGCTTTTTTTGCTTTTGCATCCGCTTTTTCAACAGCTTTCTTACTGTCTGCTTTTGCCTGGGCTACTTCTGCTTTTGCTTTCTTCTTCGCCGTTGTTTCCTGGGCGCTCATGTAGCCTGAAAATAACAAAGCAATACCTAAAACAATTAATTTTTTCATACTTTGTGTTTTTTAATTTGAATTAAAATTAGTAAATTAATTGATACAAATGAATAGATTTGTAGTACAAATTAAACATTTCAAATCATTATGAGATTTCTACAGCTAATAGTGTGCCTAATTGTTCTTTCGTCTTGCAAAAATCCACAAGAGGTGGTTTATAGCGATGCTCTTTTGTCAAGCAATCGTGAATATATTGACGAAAATGCTGCGATTCTGGAAGCGGCCAAAGCTAACATCAGCGATACTGCTTTTGTGAATTTAAGGGATTATGGTAAAGATTTCTTTTATGATATGAAATATGCAACAGAAGACAATTTCCTGAAAACAAAAGTATACGATTGCGCGGAATGCTATCTCCGGTTTAAAACCGTTAAAGCTTTAATCAAAGCGAATCAGGCGTTTTTAAAACTTGGATATAAGATTAAAGTATATGATTGCTACAGACCTCTGGATGTACAAAAGAAGATGTGGGCAATAACGCCAAATCCTACTTATGTGGCCGACCCGGCTAAAGGTTCCATTCATAATAGAGGAGGGGCTGTAGACATAACGCTAACAGATTACAGCGGTAATGAATTGGATATGGGAACAGGATTTGACCATTTCGGACCGGAAGCGGCACATGACTATAAAAACATTTCGGCAGAAGCTGCAACCAATCGAAAGATTTTAAAAGAAATAATGCTGAAAAACGGATTCCGTTCTTTTGCTTCGGAATGGTGGCATTACAACCTGATGAGCGCTTCGACTTTACCTGTATCTAATTTTACATGGGACTGCAAGAACTAATCTAGTTCAGGCATTTAAGATGGTCGATAAAGAAATTTTCAGGATAGGATTTCTCTCCGTTTAATTCGGAAGTAAGTTCCTTTTTCATAATATAGTCAACCGTTTCTGAAGCGTATTTTATACGGATTAACGTAATTGGGGATTTTTCCAACTCTTCCATCGTATTTTTCATAAATAAAAAGGCACCCGTAGAAATTCTAATATTGGAACTTTGAGCTTCATCCCGAATCATTGATCCGCAGCTTCCCTCATCAGAAATCAGCATGGTAATTATTTTGCCATTTGCCAATTGCAGGTAAACCCGTGAATTTTTATCGAAACAAAATGCCTTGATGAAATCTTTACTTTTTTGAATATTTTGGAAATTCAACAGTGGAGTACCATTGGCATTAATCAGTGAGAAAAAGATATAACTCGAAGTTCCTGCAAAGTTTTTTTCATATACGATTTTTTGTACCGTTTCTTTATAGCTGCCTATGGAATCTGTAAAATTGGAACTGTATTCGCATGATTTCTGGGCATAAACGCCCATTTGAAGCATTAAAAAAGTAAGTATAAGCAATCGTTTCATTCTTCTGTTTTTATTTTGGTGCAAAGTAATACTATTTTGTCATTATTCATATTGGTCGTAAAAAAACAATACAGGTTTCCTCCGTCATTTATTTTCCACTTTTTTCGAAGGTTCTCAACGGTTTCCGGAAAATTCCGGATAGTAATATTGGCTTTTTTATTTTGTAGCAGTTCCTTCATTTCAGTTTTGCCGTATTTTATTACTTCATCAATCTGAAAGGTTCTTCCGGGAAAATCAACCAATTCATTGGCAGTATAAAGATGCGAAAGCGGATGAAGCTTGTCCAGTTTAAATTTGGCGCTCACCGACTCAAAAAAGCCGGATTTCATTATTGAACTATTAGGTTCATAAAGATATTTTTTAGGCAATCCGTAAAAAGCACTTTCACTTTCACCCAGTACAAAATCAAGTTTTTCAGTCTTTTCTTTGGTTTTGTTTAAGGTAATAATTGTTATACTGCCGGTATAATCTTTTGAAATTTCCCAAAGCAATTCTTTGACTTCGTTTTCAATGGCTATAATATGGATGGCCTTTACATTGGTAAGTTCTGATAATCCTGCAGCAATATCCAGAATGGGAGCTGTCTTTATCAGCAGATTGTCTGAATATTCAAAATAGAATTTCTGCAATTCCGGAACATTGGGCAGACAATCTTTTAAAAGGAAAACCTTTCCTTTTACATCACTTCGTCTTGATGGGTCAACATACATCCAGTCAAATTTCCGATTCAGCTTCTGAAGTATTTCCGAACTGTCGCCTGTAAAGCATTCGATATTTGAGGCATGGAGTATTTTAAAATTATGACTTGCAATATCAGATAATTCCGCATTCATTTCACAATGAACAACCGATTTCATTTTTTTTGAAAAATAATAACTGTCAACACCAAAGCCGCCGGTCAGGTCAATCAGGCTTTTTCCGGAAACAATTGCTGCTTTGTAGGAAGCTGTTTCTTCAGATGAAGTCTGTTCTATTGATAGTTTTGGAGGATAAACAATGTTTTTTGCTGCATACCAGGTAGGAAGTTTCTGTTCTGCCTTGCCTTTTGCCGCTATCTGGTTTAACAATACGGCAAAGTCGATTTCAGGAAACGGATTTTTCTGGAAAGCCAGTTTTGAAATATCTTTCCTGATATTGGCTTCTATAAAATTCTGGATTTCGGGTTTTAGAATGTCAGAAATCAAATGTTTCGGGTTAAAATTTTTACGATAGGATTTTGAGGGAAAAATTCTTTGGCAACTACTTTTACAATGGTATAAAGTGGTACTGCCACAATCATTCCCAGTACTCCAAAAATAAATCCGCTCGCCAGAATTACCACAAAAATTTCCAAAGGATGGGAATTGACGCTGTTGGAGAATATTAACGGAGTGGTGATGTTGTTATCAATAATTTGGGCAACGGTGTAGCCAATCAATACATATATTGTTGTCGATAGCATTTCGCCCTGTGATTCAGGGTCCATGTGGCCCAGCATTGTCAATATGGCAACAAGGACAGTGGCAATAAGCGGTCCGATATAAGGTATGATATTCAGAATTGCTGTGATAAAAGCGATGATAAATGCATTTTCCACACCAAAAATCAGCAATACGATTAGGTAGCAAATAAATAAAATGGTTACCTGTCCGATAAGGCCAATAAAATAACGGCTTAACAAGTGGTTTATTTTTCTGAAAGAATTCAGGATTTTGTCTTCGTGTTCGTTTGGAAGTATCTTCTTGGCATTGACGATAAAGAGTTTCTGGTCTTTCAAAAAGAAAAAAGTAATAAAAATGACAGAACCTATAGCGACACCAACATTTCCGAGTATTGAAACCAAAGAATTTATGAAATTAGGAATAAAATTCAGATTCAGTTTCGAGGTCAGGTCTGATTTTTTGACCATACTTTCGATGTCGATATTATGGTCTGAAAAATAACTCTTCAGTCTTTCGGTCAAATCCACCAAATCGGCTTCAAGTCGTGCTGTATCTAATAAAGAAAGATTTTCGCCCTGCGAAACGATTAACGGAACAAACATCATGATAAAGCCCGCCATGAGCAATATAAAGAATACCAGTGTTACTATAACTGCTACGATATGGTTGAACTTTAATCTTTTTTCCAGGAATTTGACAATCGGATTTCCAATCATGCTGACAATCAAAGCAATGAACAGGAAAAGAATAACGGACTGGATTTTATATAAAAGAAACAGCAAGAGCAAAATTCCGGTTATTACTGCCAAAGCACGCAATATTCCGTTAGCAATAGTTTTTGAGGTCACCATATTTTTCTTTTTAGAATCTAAATTTAGTTAAAAAAATCGGAGTTCTTCTAAAAATAAAATCCCGTTTCTAATTATTGAAAATATAATAGATAATATTGGCGCCCATTTTTAGTGCTTTTTCACGAACTTCTTTTGGGTCGTTGTGCACTTCCGGGTCTTCCCATCCATCACCCAAATCGGTTTCATAAGTATACAAAAGTGCCAGCCTGTTGTCTATAAAAATTCCAAATGCCTGTGGCCTTTTGTTGTCGTGTTCGTGGATTTTCGGGATTCCGGCAGGAAATGAAAAAGGTTTTTGGAATATGGGATGGTTTGCCGGGATTTCCACAAGAGCGTTGTTTGGAAAAATTCTTTTCAGTTCCCTGCGGATATATTCATCCATTCCATAGTTGTCATCTACATGGAGAAATCCACCGGAAGTAAGATAGTTTCGTAGATTGTTTATTTCGGAATCACTGAATACCACATTCCCGTGTCCGGTCATGTGTACAAAAGGATAGGAGAGCAGGTCAGGACTTCCCGGTTCAACCGTTGCCGGTTTTGGAGTGATTCGGGTATTTATATTTTGATTGCAAAATTTAATCAGGTTGGGCAAAGAAGTCGGATTTCCATACCAGTCACCACCGCCATTGTATTTTAATAAGGCAATTTCCTGCGATTGGGCTACAAGGGAAAAACACAACAGAAATGCAAAATATATTTTCTTCATAATCTCAACCGGATTTATTTTTCGTTTATAAAAACTACACTATGGCAAGCAACAACAGCAGCAGTTTCAGTTCTCAATCGCGTATTGCCTAAAGTTACGGGAATGTAATTGTTTTCGACCGCCAATTTGATTTCTTTTTCAGAAAAATCACCTTCCGGACCAATAAGTATCGTAACGTCCTGATTGGGTAATACGGTTTCTTTTAATGATTTTTTCTGGGTTTCCTCACAGTGGGCGATGAGCTTTAGCCCTTCGTTTTGTTGCTGTTTTATAAAATCCTTAAACGAAACAGGTTCATTCAATTTTGGGAGATAATAATGCAGCGACTGTTTCATAGCCGATAATATAATCTTGTCAAAACGGTCTGTCTTGACTACTTTTCTTTCAGAATGGTCACAGATGATAGGTGTAATTTCACCAATTCCTATTTCGGTTGCTTTTTCCAGAAACCATTCAAAACGGTCGTTCATTTTGGTAGGCGCAACAGCCAGATGAAGCTTATATCCGGTTGCTTCACCTTTTTCAGAGCCAATAATTTTTACCAAACATTTTGAATCTGAAGCTAATGCAATTTCGGTTTTAAATAAATAACCTAATCCGTTGGTTACATATAGATTATCACCTTCTTTTTTACGTAATACTTTAACGATGTGTTTGCTTTCTTCCTTGTCGAAAAAGAAGGTTTCTGTTGCTGTTGTGATTGTTGGATTATAGAATAATTGCATAATTAAAACGGAATACGCGCTTTGGAAACGACTGAATTATCTTCAAATTTTGAAGCAAGATATTTATGATATCCGACAATTCCAATCATGGCGGCATTATCTGTGGTATATTCGAATTTGGGAATAAAGGTTTTCCAGCCGTATTTTGTTTCTGCTTCTTTCAATGTCTGGCGAATCCCCGAATTGGCAGAAACACCACCACCAATGGCAATCTGATTGATACCGGTTTGTTGGGCTGCCAGTTTTAATTTGTCCATCAAAATTTCAATAATCGTGTGCTGTATGGAAGCACAGATATCATTCAGATTTTCTTCAATGAAATTTGGATTTTGGGCGACATTTTTCTGTATAAAATACAATATGGCTGTTTTTAGGCCGCTAAAGCTGAAATCAAGTCCCGGAACTTTTGGTTTGGTAAATGAAAAAGCTTTCGGGTTTCCCAATTTGGCATATTTGTCAACCAAAGGTCCGCCAGGATAGGGAAGTCCCAGAATTTTGGCGCTCTTGTCAAAAGCTTCACCAACAGCGTCATCTGTCGTTTCTCCAATAATTTCCATATCAAAGAAATCGTTAACCTTGACGATTTGCGTATGTCCGCCGCTGATTGTCAATGCCAGAAAAGGAAATTCCGGCTTGTCGTAACCTTCTTCTTCTATAAAATGCGCCAGAATATGGGCATGCATATGGTTAACGGCAATCAACGGAACCTTTAAGGCAAGCGATAAGGATTTGGCAAAAGAACTGCCTACCAATAGCGACCCCATAAGACCCGGACCTTGTGTAAAAGCTATTGCATTTAACTGTTTTTTATCGATATTTGCTTTGCGAATCGCCATTTCAATAACGGGAACGATATTTTGCTGGTGGGCTCTCGAAGCAAGTTCGGGAACTACACCGCCATATTCGCCGTGAATGCTCTGATTTGCAACAACATTGGACAGGACTTTGTTGTCTTGAAGAATGGCAGCTGCGGTATCGTCGCAGGAACTTTCGATAGCTAATATAAAAAGAGAGTTATTTCCCATAAAAGGGCACGGATTTTGAATTATATTTGACAAAAATAAAACAATTAAGAGTATCAAAAAATTTAAAAAAATAGTATTTCGTACCTTACTGGGTATAATTCTACTTTTGCTGTTACTCGGCATTGCTCTTTCACTGCCTTTTGTTCAAACCAAAATAGCACATTACGTTACCGAAACCTTAAACGAAGATTATGGAACAGACATTAATGTTGACCAGGTTGCAATCTCCATTTTTGGTGGTGTAAAACTGAAAACGGTACTCATTAGGGACCATCACAAAGATACCCTGATTTATGCCAATTCGATTAAGACCAATATTTTAAGTTTTAAAAAACTGAAATCAGGAGATTTGATTTTTGGAGACATCTATGCAGACAGGCTGTTTTTTAATCTTAAAAACTACAAAGGAGAAGAAGAGTCCAATATCAATGTTTTTGTCGGACTGTTTGATACCGGTAAAAAATCACATAAGCCGTTCCAGCTAAATGCTGATAATATCTATCTGTCTAAGAGCCATTTCAAGATTACAAACGAAAATGCGATTACCAAAACCAGCGTTGATTTTACTAAAATGGATGCCAGTGTACGTAAGTTTAAGATTTACGGAAGCGATATTACCACGGAAATACGAAAGCTGGCCTTTCAAGACCACAGAGGCCTCTATGTTAAAGACCTGACAGGAAAATTCAGCTATTCAAAAGAAAGCATTCTTTTAAAAGAACTGACGCTTCTGACGAAAGAATCCAACCTGAAAGGAAATGTGGTATTGACCTACAAAGAAGGCGGGCTTGCTGATTTTGTCAACAAAGTTCACTTTGATGTAGATGTGGATTCTGCCTCAATTTCCACAAACGACCTGAATCATTTCTACGGTGAATTCGGGAAAAACAAGAAATTTAATTTTTCGACCATCCTGGCCGGGACGATGAATGATTTCTTTACCCGCAATTTAAAGCTGATTGTAGACAACCATTCCCAGATTATTGGAGATATTAATTTCAAAAACCTTTTTAATCCGGATAAAGATGCATTTCTTATTCGTGGAGATTTTAAAAAGCTGTCATCGGATTATGCCAACCTGAAATCGATATTGCCAAGAATATTAGGAGAAAAACTTCCTTCTTCATTAGAATATCTTGGAGATTTTGATATTACGGGTAATGCACAAATCACCCATTCTGATGTAAAAGCAGACATTTACCTGACAACTTCTATTGGAGAGCTTGCGGCAGATTTACAGTTGTATGATATTGATAATATTGACAATGCTTCTTACAAAGGAAATATAAACTTTGAAAAATTCAATATAGGAAGATTTTTGCGACAGAAAGATTTTGGCCCTGTAACATTGGATTTGGAAGTAGCCGGAAAAGGATTCACGCGAAAATTTTTGGATACAAAAGTGAGCGGGAAAATTTATAGCCTGAATTTTAAAAAATACGATTATAAAAATATAGAAGTTGACGGAACGTTTAAAAATCCGTTGTTTCAGGGAAAGGTTGTCGTAAATGATGAAAACCTGAAAATGGATTTCAAAGGATTGCTTGATTTGAGCAAATCGGAAAACCATTATGATTTCCATGCCCTGATTGATTATGCGGATTTAAACAAACTCAATCTTGTAAAAAGAGATTCCATTTCACTTTTTAAGGGCGATGTAACCATGCAGATTACCGGAAACAGTATCGATAATATGTACGGTGACATTTTTATTTCACAGACTTCTTACCAAAACCAAAAAGACATCTATTTCTTCGATGATTTTACAATCCAGTCCCGTTTTGACGAAAACAGGGTTCGTACAATTGCAATTAATTCGCCTGATATTATTAAAGGACAGATTGTAGGGAAATATGAATTCAGACAGGTACCTAAAATTATTGAAAATGCAATAGGTAGCCTGTATACCAATTACAAACCCAATAAGGTAAAACCCGGACAGTTTTTAGATTTTAATCTTTCCGTTTACAATAAACTGATTGAAGTTTTCCTGCCGGAAGTATCTATTGGGACAAATACTGTGGTTTCAGGAAAAATGACTTCCGACTCGAATCAGTTTAAGATGAATTTCGATTCGCCTGAGATTAAGGCTTACGGAAATTATTTTGATAAGGTTTCTTTGGAAATAGACAACCAGAACCCGCTGTATAATGCCTATATCGAAATGGACAGCATTAAGACCAAGCGTTATAAAATTTCAAATTTCAGTACGATTAACGTTAAGCTTGAAGACACGCTCTTTTTCAGAACCGAATTTAAAGGCGGAAATGAAAGTAAAGACTTTTACAACCTGAACGTTTACCACACGATTGACGAAAAGAATAACAACGTTGTCGGTATTAAGAAGTCTGAAGTCAATATCAAGGACTATATGTGGTTCCTGAATGAAAATGATGCCAACGACAACAAAATTGTTTTTGATAAGAAGTTTAAGAATTTCTCTATCGAAAACATTTTGATGACGCATAACAACCAAAAGATTGAGTTGGGAGGCATTATTCGCGATAGTACTTACAAGGATTTGAAGTTAAGCTTCAGGGAAGTAAGCCTTGGCAAATTATTGCCCGAAATGGATAGCCTGCGTATTGAAGGAAAACTAAACGGTGAAATTGATTTTAAACAGAACAAGGCAATCTATCAACCGGCTTCAACGATTACAGTCGATAGTCTGAACGTGAACGAGATTGCTTTGGGTAATCTTTCGGTTCAGATTCAGGGAAATGAAAACCTGAACAGGTTTAGCGTAAACTCCGTATTGGAAAATGATAATGTTGAGAACTTCATAATCACGGGAGATATAGGCATATTGAACAAGCAGACGCTTTTTGATCTGGACTTCAAATTCAACAAATTCAATCTTGGTGCGTTGAGTCCGTTGGGCGGTAATGTCATTTCGAGGATTCGCGGATTTGCTACGGGTAATGCCAATTTTGTCGGGACACTAAAAGAACCGCAAATTAACGGAAGGCTTTTCCTGGATGAAGTTGGGCTCAAAGTACCTTATCTGAATGTCGATTATGAATTTGACGAACGTTCCATTGTTGATTTAACGGAGAACCAATTCCGCTTTAATGATGCAAGGATGACCGATACCAAATACAAAACAAAAGGATATCTGACTGGAAGCATCAAGCATCAAAATTTCAAAAAGTGGGTACTCGACCTTAACATACAATCTGACCGATTATTGGCACTGGACACCAAAGATTCTGATGATGCCATGTATTTTGGTACTGCTTTTATTGCCGGACGGGCTTCTATAAAAGGACCTACCAATGGATTGTTGATTACGGTGGATGCGGAATCCAAACAAGGAACCAGTATTAAGATTCCTATAAATTCGGCAGCAGGAGTAGGGAACAATACTTTTATCACATTCCTGAGCCCGAAAGAAAAATACAATCTGGAAAAAGGTATAGTTGAAAAGGTTATAAACAATTCAGGACTGGAATTGCAGTTTGATTTAAAAATCACACCCGAAGCAGAAATAGAAATTATTATTGATAGAAATACCGGACATGCCCTGAAAGGGAATGGTGACGGTACGATGCGACTTGAAATCAGTACTCTGGGTAAATTCAATATGTGGGGTGACTTCCAGGTTAGGGAAGGAGAATACAATTTCAAATACGGAGGAATTATTGATAAGAAATTCCAGGTAAAAAAGGGAAGTTCTATTTCATGGGATGGTGACCCTTTACGAGCCCGTCTGAACATTGATGCCATTTACAAAACCCAGGCCAATCCGGCTGTTTTGCAGGATAATGCCTCCTTTAACCGAAAAGTTCCGGTTGAAGTAGTAATCGGATTGACCGGAAACCTGATGAATCCTGACCCTGACTTTACGATTAATTTCCCTACGGTAAGTTCTGTATTGAAATCGGAATTGCAGGTAAAATTGGATGATAAGGATACCCGTGTCAACCAGGCACTTTCGCTTTTGGGTACAGGAAACTTCCTGAGTTCGGAAAACGCAGGAACGGCAGTATACGGAAGCTTGTTTGAAAGAGCCAGCGGTTTGTTTAACGATTTGTTCCAGGATGAAGACGGTAAATTTACCGTTGCTTTGGATTATCAGATGGCAGACCGTACGCCAACAGCAGAAACCAGCAGCCAGTTCGGGATTGCCATAACCACACAAATTAACGAAAGGATTTCTATTGACGGAAAAGTGGGTGTGCCTGTGGGTGGTGTGAACCAATCCGTAATTGTGGGTAATGTAGAAGTGAAATACAGGGTAAATGATGACGGAACTCTAAATTTAAGAGTATTTAACCGTGAAAATGACATTAACTATATAGGAGAAGGAATTGGCTATACCCAAGGACTTGGGGTTTCCTATGAAGTCGATTTTGATACTCTGAAAGAATTATGGTATAAGATTTTCAATATCAAAACCAAAGAAGAAAAAGAAAATACTTCAACAGACCATATGCCGGATTCGGACCTTTCGCCTGATTTTATCCAATGGACACAGGACCGAAGAAAGAAAGCCGATACGCAAAAGACTGAAAAACAAAAAACGGAACAGCCAAAAGTTCCGGATATGGATTAACACTAAATACTGTTTATGAACTTTGCGGTTCTGCGTCTTTGCGTGAAAATAATTGCTCGCAAAGGCGCAGAGCCGCAAATAAGTTTATAGAAATAAGTCCCTGTAATGGATTAATCTTTATCAACTTGGCGATTTTTACCCTATAATTTACAAAAATTACCAACTTTACAGCAACGAAAATAAAAACTTATCAACGAAATCGATTGAAATTCTAATTGTTTCCTAAATTATTAAAAACCCTATTCTTAAAGTAATATTTGTTTGCTAATTTTACAGTATTAACAGCAAATAAATGTCAAAAACAATAAAAAAAATCGGCGTATTGACATCTGGAGGTGATTCTCCGGGAATGAATGCCGCTATCCGTTCGGTCGTTAGAACCTGCGCTTATCATAACATTGAATGTATCGGAATCTACAGAGGATATCAAGGTATGATAGAAGGCGATTTTAAAGAAATGGGACCTCGAAGCGTAAACAATATCATTAATAAAGGAGGAACAATTTTAAAGTCTGCCCGTTCTAAAGAATTCATGACGGAAGAAGGCAGAAAGAAAGCCCACAGCAATTTGTCGGCTGCAGGAGTAGAGGCTTTGGTTGTCATTGGTGGCGACGGAAGCTTTACAGGAGGACTTGTTTTCAATAAAGAATATGGTTTTCCAATAATCGGAATTCCGGGAACTATAGACAATGATATTTTCGGAACAACCCATACATTAGGATATGACACGGCTTTGAATACTGTAGTAGAAGCCATCGATAAAATCAGAGATACAGCGAGTTCCCACAACCGACTTTTCTTTGTAGAGGTGATGGGGCGTGATGCAGGACATATTGCCTTGAATGCAGGTATTGGTGCCGGAGCTGAAGAAATATTAATTCCGGAGGAAGATCTTGGACTGGACCGCCTATTGGAATCGTTGCGTAAAAGCAAACTGTCAGGAAAATCTTCCAGTATTGTAGTTATTGCAGAAGGTGACAAAATAGGCAAAAATGTTTTCGAACTTAAAGACTATGTTGAAGAAAACATGCCTGAATATGATGTTCGCGTATCTGTTTTAGGACACATGCAGCGAGGTGGTGCGCCTTCCTGTTTTGACCGCGTTCTGGCAAGCCGTTTAGGTGTAAAAGCCGTTGAATCGATTCTTGATGGAAAAAGCAACTATATGGTTGGACTTTTGAATGACAAGATTGAATTGACTCCTTTAGAACAGGCTATCAAAGGGCATTCACAAATCGACAGGGAATTGTTGAGAGTATCAGACATTATGACGACTTAATTATTTGGTCGCAAATTCCCATCAAAAACAGTAAAATAAACAAATATATAAATTGGCTGAAAGCGTGCCGCTTGAAGCCCTAAGCAAGTAGAAAAAATGTCAAAAGTAAAATTAGGAATAAACGGTTTCGGAAGAATTGGTAGAATCGTTTTCAGAGAAACCATAAATAGAGATAACGTAGAAGTAGTAGCCATTAACGACTTGTTAGATGTTGAACACCTGGCTTACCTTTTAAAATATGATTCTGTACACGGACGTTTTGCAGGAAAAGTTGAAGTAAAAGACGGAAAGCTTTTTGTAAATGACAGACTGATTCGTGTAACAGCAGAAAAAGACCCGTCTGTATTGAAATGGGATGAAGTGGGAGTAGATGTGGTAGCAGAATGTACCGGAATTTTCACAACTCTTGAAAAAGCCAATGAGCATATCAAAGGTGGAGCTAAAAAAGTTGTAATCTCTGCGCCATCTGCAGATGCTCCAATGTTTGTTATGGGAGTAAACCATACAAAAGCTACAGCGGCAGATACGATTGTTTCCAATGCTTCCTGTACAACAAACTGTTTGGCTCCATTGGCAAAAGTAATCAACGACAATTTTGGAATTGTTGAAGGATTGATGACAACGGTTCACGCTACAACAGCAACACAATTAACGGTTGATGGTCCTTCACGCAAGGATTTCCGTGGTGGAAGAGCAGCTCTTTTAAATATTATCCCGGCTTCTACAGGTGCTGCAAAAGCTGTAGGTAAAGTAATTCCGGAATTGAACGGAAAATTGACAGGTATGTCCATGCGTGTTCCAAATGCTGACGTTTCTGTAGTAGATTTAACCGTAAAACTTCAAAAAGAAACTACTTATGAGGATATCATGAAAGTATTGAAAAATGCTTCTGAAACAGACTATAAAGGCATTATCGGTTATACGGAAGACGACGTGGTTTCACAGGATTTTATCTCTGATTCCCGTACTTCTATCGTAGATGCTAAAGCCGGAATCGGATTAAATTCGACCTTCTTTAAGCTTGTTTCCTGGTATGATAACGAATACGGATACTCAAGCAAACTGATTGATTTATCTGTACACATCGCGCAATTGTAATTAATAATTAAAAGGTCCCGTCATTTTTGCTATTGGCGGGACTTTTTTATTTTCAAAACGGGGGGCTACTATTCCCCAACCATTTTTTCCTTACTTTAGTTTTTTTAAATCTTTCAGTCCGGATTTTGGTGTAAGAATTTATAAAATTAGGTAAGATAATAGGAAGCTGTTTTCAGGCTTCTGCAAATATTAAACAAACTAACAAACCATAAATGAAATTATTAGTAGACAGTGGGTCAACAAAAGCAGACTGGATTGCTTTGGATGATAATGGCAATAAGTTGTTCACCACACAATCTTTAGGGTTAAATCCTGAAGTTTTGGATAAAAAAGAAGTTATTGAACGTCTGGAAGACCGTTTCGATATCTATCATAACAGAAAGGACGTAACCCATCTTTTTTTCTATGGAGCCGGATGTGGCACAGACCGTATGAAAAATTCGCTTGCAGAAACGTTCAGGGAATTTTTTCCTCATGCGGAAGTATCAGTTAAAGAAGATACCTATGCGGCAGCCTATGCTACCAATCCAACTAATGAAAAAGCAATCATATCTATTTTGGGAACGGGTTCCAATTGCAGTTATTTTGACGGGGAAGAGCTTCACCAAAAAATACAGTCGCTGGGTTATATTGCTATGGATGATTGCAGTGGTAATCGTTTTGGAAGGGATTTGATACGAGCCTATTATTTTGGCAAAATGCCGAAACACCTGGCTTCTCTTTTCGAAAAAGAATATGACTTGGACCCGGATGTAATCAAAAACCATTTATACAAACAGGCCAATCCAAATGCTTATTTGGCAACGTTTGCTAAATTTCTTATTCAGCATAAGGATGATGAGTTCATACAGAAGCTGGTATTCGAGGCAATGCAGGTTTTTGTAGACAATTATATTACCCAATTTGAA
This sequence comes from Flavobacterium lindanitolerans, assembly GCF_002846575.1. Classification (NCBI taxonomy): domain Bacteria; kingdom Pseudomonadati; phylum Bacteroidota; class Flavobacteriia; order Flavobacteriales; family Flavobacteriaceae; genus Flavobacterium; species Flavobacterium lindanitolerans. The sequence goes on along the minus strand of NZ_PJND01000009.1, from coordinate 239,793 downwards.
GATTGCCGTGAGGTACCGGTTCATTTTGTAGGTTCAATCGCTTTTTACCTGAAAGACGAACTAAAACAAGTACTTGATAAAAATGGTCTTAGGCTGGGCAATGTTTTAAGAAGGCCAATCGACGGACTGATAGAATACCACAAGATTAACTAATCGTAATAACAAAAAAGCCGACTTATTTGAAGTCGGCTTTTTTGTATTATAAAAATAGAAGTAATCTATTAGCTACTTAATCTATAGCAAAAATTATTTCATAGCAATCATTGAAATTTCAACATTCACGCCTTTTGGCAGTCCTGCAACCTGAACGGTTTCTCTTGCAGGAGCTGTTTTTTCATCAAAATAACTTCCGTAAACACCATTGATTTTTGCAAAATTATTCATGTCCATAATGAAAATGGACGTTTTTATTACGTTTTCAAAAGTCATTCCTGCTTCCTCCAGAACAGCTTTCATGTTTTCCATTACTTGCCTGGTTTCAGTTTCAATATCCTCTAAAACCAATTCACCTGTTTGTGGATTGATAGCAATCTGTCCTGAGGTAAAAAGTGTATTGCCAAATGCTACAGCCTGATTGTATGGCCCTATTGGAGCAGGAGCTTTTTCGGTAAAAATTATTTTTTTCATAAATTATTTTAATTAACGTAGTCTTCTGTCTGGTTGTCTTCTCTTATCCCACTTGATGTCGCTCAACACGGACGATTTGATTCCGATGAAGAATCCCCATGAAGTATAATCTCCAATTGGAATCCAGTTAAAATCCATCCTCCAGCTTAATAAATCTCTTTCAAAACGAAGTTGGGTAAAGGTAACGCCTTTCTGTACAAAATCATAACCGGTTGATATTCCCACTTTCCATCGGGGTGTCAGGTCAACATTTCCGGAAATCATCACAGAATTGTTTGTTATTTCATTCTGTCGGCTGGAATTGTTATACGTCAGGGAATAGGCCAGAGTCATGTTCCAGGGAAGTAAAGCATGATAAAATCGTGTCTTTTTTTCTGCCTTTTCGGTATCTTCATCATTAAATTGGCTCTGTCTGTTGTCGCCCAGGTCTCTTGCGGTTCCAAACAAGTCATCCTCACGTCCTCCGTTTCTTAATCCCTGGTTTTTCAAAGGGTCAGACCTGTCATTTTCATTTGTACCATCCGTACTCGAGAAAGAATAATTGATGGTAATATTGGCACTTGACAGTCGAAATAAACTTCCTCCGTTGTCAATATTGAACCTGTCGATTCTTCGGTTGGCATTATCCAATGCATAAGGGTCAAGGGTAGCTGCAAAGTTAATGTTCATTTTTTCCTTGAACAATGCCGTACCTCCACTCACACGCAATGGAGCCAATTTAAGGGAATCGGCTGTCATATCATAGGAAGTCGAGAAGTTCAGGTTGTTCAGCAACATAATCTTTTTAGGTTCAGTTTTGGTACTGTCCTTATCGGTCACCTTTGCTTCAAAAGTGTTGCTTAAACTGAATCCGATGTTGTTCGAAATATTTTTGCCGGGAGCACCGTAAATTCCTCCTTCAAACCGGCTGTATTCTTTTAGCATAGTTCCGGTTCCGTCCGGGTCATAAGTATCGTAATATTTAGCAAAACTTGGTGTATAGCTGTAAGAAACCGAAGGTCTCATGACGTGACGGATGGCCTGAATCTTTTTGTTTTCACCTAAATTAAACGTACCATAAATTGTCGTACCAATACTGGAAGAGAAATTATAGGTTCTGAATGCATCAAAACCGCGAACATCAAAATTTTCTACCTTTTGTGATACCGGATTGAATCGTTTTTCAATGGTTTTCATATACCAGACCTCATTATAGGTTCCTCCGGCAGATACGCTGAAATGCTTAAATACCTTGAAGTTGGTGTTAACCGGAATTGTATGTTGGAAACCAACACGTGCATCCCTGAACATTTGAGGTTTGAAAAACAACGAATCTTTAGTTGTAATCTGATTTTGGGCATTCAGGTTGTACTGAATGTTCAGGTTTTTGATAAGGCCTCTTTTGTTTTCATTTTCAGAAGCAAAAGGAAATATCCTGTCCACACTTCCCTGAAATGTTGGAAGGGTCATGTTGATAGTTTCCGTCTGAGTATTTTGGGAATGTGTAGCCGTAACAGACATATTCACCTGCGGAACCGAATTAAAAGTTCTGGAGTAAGAAACAGAGGAACTTAGCGTATTATTTAATGCAGAACCTACGTTAGCCTGGTTCATCGATTGTTGGTAATATTTACTACTTCCAAGGTTTACAGAGGCAGAAAATCGGGAATTCGGATTAGACTTTGCATCTTGTGAATGTGTCCACTGAATATTGTACTGCGTAGCCTTGGTATAGTCTGGAAAACCTCTCTCACTTTGGATTTGGTTTTCAAAACGAACGTTTACGTTACCCCGGAATTTGTATCGCTTTGCATAACTCGATTCAAAACGCATGGCATAACTTCCGTTAGTATAGTAATCACCAAGTACGGCCAGGTCATAATTATCAGAAAGGGCAAGATAGAGACCTCCGTTCTGCAATGCAAAACCCTGCCTGTTTGTATTGTTGGGAGAGGGAAGTATCAAACCGGATGTTCCTTTGTTAGACATAGGAAAAAAGGCAAAAGGAATTCCCAAAGGAGTTGGGACATCGGCAATAACCATATTTGTAAGTCCAACTACAACCTTTTTGCCGGGTACCAATTTTAGTTTTCGGGCTAAAAAGTAGTATTCCGGATCGTCAATATTTTTAGAGGTAGTTATCCTGGCATTTTTGATGAAATAAACAGAATCGTTTTCTTTTTTTGTAACCTCTCCTTTAATATTCAAATCACCCTGAGCCGATCTGGAGTTCCATACCAGCGCTTTTTTTGTAATGGTGTTGAAACGGATGGAATCGGGTTCAATAACATTCGTACCCTGTTTAAAAACAGGTCTTTGCGTGTAATTTCCTGCTGAATCTTTAATCCTTCCGGCATAGACTTCGTTCTTTTCATAATCCATAACGATTATTCCTGCCTTAAGCTCAAAATCCTGATAATACAGTTCCGCTTTGTTATAAAGGGTAAGCTGTTTTTTCTTTTGATCCATTTTTTCATAGTCAACAGCCTTACGCTTTACTCTGCTTTCCAGGAAAGTTTTCTTGGGCTTGATAGTATCTTGCGCAGTAGTATCAGCAGATTTAGTAATATCTGACAAGCTGACTGAGACGGAATCTTTTTTTGTATTTGGCTGTTTTTCAGCAGCTATTGAGGTAGATTTGTTTTTTCCTTCCTGAGAATAAGTTTCTGCAGTTCCTAATGTTAGGAAAATTGCTGATAAAACGATATGAAATAAGTTTGTGCGCAAAGGTTTAAATACTATTTTTGTAAAAATATGGCTTAATTTTTGACGTGCCAAACTTACATATATTTTTCATCAAAAATAAAGAAATATCAAAATTATAGCCATAGCATTTTTATTAAAATTAACTTTAGCAACATATGTACATCTGTAATAAATTCAAACGTTCACTCGCTGTATTAACCTGTATTGTATCTTTTGCTGCTTTTGGTCAATCAGGTGATAAATTTAAAGTAGTTCTTGATGCCGGACATGGTGCGAAAGATTTTGGAGCTGTAAAGAATGGTTTTGTTGAAAAGAACATAGCACTTGCTGTTGCTTTAAAGGTAGGAAGATTACTTGACAAACAGCCTAGTGTTGATGTTGTATATACAAGAAGTACAGATGTATTTATAGAACTTGTTGAACGTGCCAATATTGCTAATAGGGCAAATGCTGATTTATTTGTTTCGATTCACTGTAACTCCAATCCAAATTCTGAAGCTTTCGGAACAGAGACTTACGTTATGGGTCTTACAAAGGTAAAATCAAACCTTGAAGTGGCTAAAAATGAAAACGAGGTAATCACCCTGGAAGCAGATTATAAAGTAAAATATGCCGGCTATGATCCTAAATCGCCGGAATCTCTAATAGGTATTACATTAATACAGGAAGAGCATCTTGATCAGAGCATTGCTGTGGCAAGTAAAATTCAGGATAATTTTACACAACAGCTAAGCCGTAAGAGCAGAGGAGTAAAACAGGCCCCATTTATGGTATTGCATAAAACTTCAATGCCTAGTATTTTGATTGAAATGGGATTTTTATCGAATAAAACAGAAGGACAATATCTTAACTCTGAAGAAGGACAAAATGAAATTGCAAAAGCCATAGCAGATGCAATTATGGGCTATAAGAAAGAATATTACGGAGGAACTTCTATAGAAAACAAGATTGATAAAGAAGCGCTAAAAGTAGAAAGACCAAAAGAAATGGCATCTACGGCAAAGAAAGACAGTGCCAAAACTCCGGTTACCAAAGCTCCGGAACCTAAAAAAAACGAAGCAAAGACTCCGGTTGCTGAAACTAAAACAGATTCAAAAGGTGTATTGTTTAAAGTACAGATTTCTGCAAGTGGTACAAAACTGGATTTGGTTCCAAGCAATTTTAAAGGGTTGGAAAATATTTCGATGATTTCTGAAGGAAACCTTTATAAATATATGTATGGCGAAACCAGTGATTATGAAAAAGCAAAAGAACTGGTACAGGAAGCCAAATCAAGAGGATTTACCTCGTCCTACCTCATAGCCTTTAAAAACGGCAAAAAAGTAAGCATCCAGGAAGCATTAAAATAACTTGTTGGAGAAACGTTTGAAATTATTTAATTAAATTTGTTTAAAAACACCAGAGCTTTGAAAATATCAAGAGAAGTCAAGACCGCTATTTTAGTAATTTCCTCAATATTATTATTTATTTGGGGATATAGTTTTTTAAAAGGGAGAGACCTTTTTAACGATTACAAGACATTCTATGCCGTGTATGACGAAGTAGAAGGATTGGCACCATCTGCACCCATAACTATTAATGGTTTGGCCGTGGGTAAAGTCAATAGTATTACCTTAAATGAAAATGGGAAATTATTGGTAGAACTTCAGGTGAAAACCGATTTTCCTATTTCCAAATCAAGCGTTGCTAAAATCTACGAGCCAAGTTTTATTGGAGGAAAAAGTATTGCTATTATTCCAAACTTTAAAGATCCTGTAGAAGCAGAGAACGGACAGATGCTTTTAACAGATATAAAACCGGGCATGCTTTCCTCAATAGGCGATAAGCTTTCGCCTTTGCAAGAAAAAGTGGAAAAAACAGTAGTTTCTGCTGATAGCCTCTTAGTAAATATCAATAATATCTTTGACAAAAAGACACAACAAAACCTACAGGCATCTATTGCTGAATTAGCAGCAACTATGAAAGAGTTCAGTCAGGCAGCCAAAGGAGTCAATTCATTAATAGCAGACAATAAGTCAAAAATTGATAATACTTTCACAAACCTGGATCATACATCGACAAATTTCTCTAAGCTTTCCGATTCAATTGCCCAGGCTAATTTAGGACAGGCTGTGAAAAAACTGGAGAAATCACTGGCCAATGTTGATAACATCATTAATGATGTACAGTCAGGAAAAGGTTCTTTGGGAAAACTGCTTAAAGATGAAGGAATGTATAACAATCTGGAAGGTGCGTCATTGGAGCTAAAACAATTGCTTGCCGACCTGAAAAACAACCCGAAGCGTTACGTACATTTCTCTGTTTTCGGAAAAAAAGCAACGCCTTATGTTGAGCCTAAAACAGAAATAAAAAAGGTAAAAGATACTATTAAAAACTAAGAAAGCAGAATGGGCTATATCGATAATATATTATTTGCGGTTTTACTGGCTGTTGGTTTTGGATTTTTCATATCAAACGTAAAAAAACTTATCCGTAACATCAAGCTGGGGCAAGATGTTGATCGTTCAGATAATAAAGGTGAACGATGGGCCAATATGGCCAGGGTGGCTTTAGGGCAGTCCAAAATGGTCAAACGTCCAATAGCTGCAATACTTCATATAATCGTTTATGTCGGGTTCATTATCATCAATATAGAACTTTTGGAAATTATTATTGATGGACTTTTCGGAACGCATAGAGTTTTTGCTTTTATGGGTACCGCTTATAATGTATTGATAGGGGCTTTTGAAATACTGGCTATTTTAGTTTTGGTTGCCGTAATTACTTTTTTGGTAAGAAGGAACATTATCAAACTTAAGCGATTTATCCATAACGATTTGAAAGGTTGGCCAAAAAGCGATGCCAATTATATCCTTTATTTTGAAATCGTATTGATGGCTCTTTTCTTATTGATGAATGCCGCTGATTTTACATTACAACAAAGAGGAGCACCTCATTTTATTCAAGCAGGGTCGTTTCCTGTCAGCCAGTTTGTAGCACCTGTATTCAATAGTATAAGCACAGAAACGCTTCTTATCTTGGAAAGAGTTTTCTGGTGGATGCACATTGCAGGTATCTTAATCTTCATGAACTACCTTTATTTTTCAAAGCACCTTCATATTCTTTTGGCTTTCCCAAATACTTATTTTGCAGATTTGAATCCGCTGGGGAAATTTGACAATCTGGAATCGGTAACTAAGGAAGTTAAATTGATGATGGACCCGAACGCAGACCCGTTTGCTGCTCCGGCAGGCGATGCTGACGCAGCTCCTGCAAAATTTGGAGCAAGCGATGTTCAGGATTTAAACTGGGTGCAACTCCTAAATGCCTATACCTGTACGGAATGTGGTCGTTGTACTTCTTCCTGTCCGGCAAATATTACGGGCAAAAAGCTGTCACCTAGAAAAATCATGATGGATACGCGTGACAGATTGGAAGAAGTTGGAAAGAATATCGATGCCAATAAAGGAGTTTTTGTGGCAGACAATAAAACATTACTGAACGATTATATTACTCCGGAAGAACTTTGGGCGTGTACGAGCTGTAATGCTTGTGTTGAAGAATGTCCGGTTAATATCAGCCCGTTATCCATCATTATGGATATGCGACGTTATCTGGTAATGGAACAAAGTGCGGCTCCAATGTCATTAAATGCTATGATGACCAATGTCGAAAACAATGGAGCTCCGTGGCAGTACAGTCAGCAGGACAGGCTGAACTGGAAAAATGAAAATTGATAGGTAAAATATTTGAATAATCTTCCATGAATTAACTAGGATTGCAATGAAGACAGAAGATATTGATAAAAACCTGGTATCGGCTACCGAAAACGGAGAGCAGATTAGCCCGATATTGCCGGAAGGAATTAAAAACTACCTTATTGACATTGACGGGACAATTTGTGATGATATTCCAAACGAACAACCCGAAAGAATGTTAACGGCAGCCGTCTATCCTGACGCACTAGCTACATTGAACAGATGGTATGACGAAGGACATATCATTTTCTTTTTTACCTCAAGAACCGAAGCCCATCGTGAGATTACGGAACAATGGTTAAAAATTCACGGATTTAAATATCATGGAATGGTTATGGGGAAACCGCGTGGCGGAAACTACCATTGGATTGACAATCATTTGGTAAAGGCAACCCGCTACCGTGGAAAATTTACAGATCTTGTTGAGAAGGAAGTAACCATACAGGTTTTTGATGACGGAAAACACGAATAACAGGGTAGAATTAGCCCACAACGAAACAATATAAAATATGTCAGAAGTTTTATCAGTGCCTACAATGGCCGAAATGTTAGCTCAGGGAAAACAACCGGAAGTACTCTTCTGGGTAGGTTGTGCCGGAAGCTTTGACGATAGAGCAAAAAAAATAACCAAAGCTTTTGTCAGGATTCTGAACAGGGCAGGTGTTTCGTTTGCAGTACTTGGTACGGAAGAAAGCTGTACAGGTGACCCTGCAAAAAGAGCCGGAAATGAATTTTTGTTCCAGATGCAGGCCATGATGAACATTGAAGTACTGAATGCTTATGAGGCAAAAAAGATAGTAACGGCTTGTCCGCATTGTTTCAATACGTTAAAGAATGAATATCCGGAATTGGGTGGCACTTATGAAGTTGTACACCATACTCAGTTCTTAAAATCTCTTTTGGATGAAGGCAGACTTACTATTGAAGGTGGTCAGTTCAAAGGAAAAAGAATTACTTTCCATGACCCTTGCTATCTTGGTAGGGCTAATAAAATTTATGAAGCACCAAGAGAACTAATACAAAAGCTGGATGTTGAGCTTGTTGAAATGAAACGCTCAAGAGCAAACGGATTATGTTGTGGTGCCGGTGGCGCGCAAATGTTCAAAGATGCAGAGCCTGGAAATAAAGAAGTAAATATCGAGCGTACAGAAGATGCTCTGGAAACAGCTCCTCAGATTATTGCTGCAGGTTGTCCGTTTTGCAATACAATGCTTACCGACGGTGTAAAAAACAAAGAGAAAGAAGCCGAAATAAAAGTGATGGATGTTGCAGAATTGATAGCGAATGCCAAAGACCTGTAAGAAGCTATAAACTGAAGAAATTAATTCCCTCATGAAAAAATCATTATTTGTATTTGTACTATCATTATTCTGTTTGAACGCTAAAAGTCAGGATATTCTTGATGTGATAACAAAAGAAGTTTGTTCCTGTGCTAACGAAAAAAAGGATATGCTGAAAGATGCAGCTTCTGAAAAGGTACAAATGCAATTAGGACTGTGTATTATTTCAAGTTTTTCCAGCCATGAAAAGGAAGTAACTGCCAAATACGGAAATGTTATGGAAGCAGAAGGAGCTATGGAAAAATTAGGGGGTGATGTGGGGATTAAAATGGCAAGTGTTTGTCCGGATGTATTGATGATGTTTGCCGATATGGAATCGGAATCCGGAGAAGAAATAGAAGAAATACCGGCTCTTACCCTTGAAGGAAAGATTATAGAAATAAAACCGGAGCAATTCCTTACCGTAATTGTCAAGGATAATTCTGGCAGGAACTATACTTTTTTGGTATTGACATTCTTTGAAGACTCTAATCTCTTCATAGAGAACAAACTCAAGAAAAACGACAAAGTTTCCGTACAATACTGGGAACAAGAATTTTATGATGCAAAAGCCAAGGATTTCAGATACTACAAAGTAATCCAGGGCATTAAAAAAATATAACAACCATGTACATTCCTTTTGAAAATATGCCAGATGAATCAAGAATCTGGATATACCAATCCAATAGAAAATTCACAGATGATGAAATGGCTGAAATTGAATCAGACCTTAAAGCATTTGTTGAAAATTGGGCGGCCCACGGAACGGGTCTTGAAGCATCTTATTTGCTGCAATACAACAGATTTATCATTTTAGCCGTAAATCAGGAAGTGCAATCTGCAACAGGTTGTTCTATAGATAGTTCCGTACAGTTTATACAGGAGCTGGAGAAAAAATACAATGTCGATTTATTGGACAAGATGAATGTTACATTCAAACTTGGTGAACACATTGCCCACAAACCATTAATCGAATTTAAAAAAATGGCCAAGGAAAAGGCCGTTTCTGCAAACACAATTGTTTTCAATAATCTCGTTAACACTATTGGAGAATGGCACGAATATTGGGAAGTACCAGCACGTGAAAGCTGGCATAGCCGTTTTTTCTAAACCAAATTTTACTTGAATGAGATATTTTGTTATAGCACTACTGTTCATCAGTCAGATTGCCTTTTCGCAGCTTCGTGAGCCTAAATTAGTTTTAGATAGAACCAAAGAAACAATCTGGGTCGACAGCATCTATAATAAAATGACATTGCAGGAAAGAATAGGGCAGCTTTTTATGGTTGCTGCCTATTCCAATAAAGACAGTGTGCATTTTAATGCAATTGACAAACTTATCAGGGAACAACATATTGGAGGAGTAATTTTCTTTCAGGGTGGACCTGTACGTCAGGCAAGACTAACCAATCGTTTCCAATCAAAATCAAAAGTACCTCTTTTTATTGGAATTGATGCCGAATGGGGATTGGCAATGCGCTTGGATTCGGTCATCCGCTATCCGTGGAATATGACGCTTGGAGCTATTCAGGATATGAAACTGATTGAAAAAGTGGGTGAAAAATACGGACAGCAGAGCAGACGAATGGGCGTTCAGTTCAATTTTGCGCCGGTTTTGGATATTAATACCAATCCTAAAAATCCGATTATTGGTAACCGTTCCTTCGGTGAAGACAAGATGAATGTAACCGAAAGAGCATTGGCTTTGATGAAAGGAATTCAAAACCAGGGTGTTTTTGCAACAGGAAAACACTTTCCGGGACATGGTGATACGGAAACCGATTCGCACCATACGCTACCAATGCTGAATTTCACCAAACAGCGAATTAACGATATTGAATTTTATCCATATAAAAAATTGTTCCGTGAAGGCCTTGCCAGCGTTATGGTGGCACACCTGAACGTTCCAAGTCTTGAACCGAAAGAAAATTACCCAACATCACTTTCTTATAATGTAGTAACTAATGTCCTGCAGAACGAGCTTCATTTCAAAGGGCTTATTTTTACTGATGCATTGAATATGAAAGGAGCAACAAATTTTAAGCAACCGGGAGATATTGACCTGGAAGCTTTTAAGGCTGGAAATGATATTTTGCTTTTTGCCGAGAACGTTCCTTTAGCTTTAGAAAAAATTTGTGTAGCCATTCAGGATACTGTCATTTCTGAAAAAAGACTGGAGCAATCAGTAAAAAAAATATTAAGATATAAATATCTTGCCGGATTGAATAATTACAAACCGGTTGAGATTCCGTATATCTATGATGACCTGAATAATGCTGATGCACAAGCCTTGCAATATCAATTGTATGAAAATGCGGTAACGGTTTTAAAGAACGAAAATGAAATTCTGCCAATTAAAGATGTAGCTAATGAAAAGATTGCCTATGTAAAACTGGGTGACGATACGAATACTTCTTTCCTGAACACATTAAGGCAGTACACTGAAGTAACCGAAGTTTCCAATGACAGTTTGCATCTGCTGATTGATGACCTGAAAAAATATACAACGGTCATAATTGGATATCATAAAGCGGATGGGGCCTGGAAAAAACATGATTTTACGGTAGACGAATTGGTCAAAATCCAGGAAATAGCAAAGAATAATAAGGTTATCCTTGATATTTTTACAAAACCTTATTCTCTTATACCTATCAATTCATTCGGTGATATTGAAGGATTGGTAGTTTCTTATCAGAATAGCGATGTCGCACAGAATGTTTCGGGTCAGCTTATTTTTGGAGCAATCGATGCGAAAGGAAAATTGCCGGTTTCCATCGGAACGACCTTTAAGGTTAACGACGGTTTAAAAACAAAAAAACTCAATCGTCTTGGATTTACGGCTGCAGAAAATGTCGGTATGAGTTCAAAAGCACTGGCGAGAATTGACCTTATTGCTAATAATGCTATCGAAAGGCAAATGACACCGGGAATTCAGGTATTGGTAGCAAGAAAAGGAAAAGTCGTTTTCCAGAAATCCTATGGCTACCACGATTATAAAAATGAAGTAAAGGTCAAAAACTCGGATATATATGATGTGGCCTCTCTAACAAAAATTGTGTCTACATTACCGGATGTAATGCAACTTTACGACCAGAAAAAAATTACTCTTGATACCAGGTTAGGAACGATGCTTCCTGCTTTTGAAAATACGGACAAAAAGAATATCACATTTAAGGAATTGCTATCGCATTATGCCAGACTCCAGCCGTGGATTCCGTTCTATCAGGCTACGCTAAATGCAGATAAAAAACCTAGTGATAAGTATTATAAAAATACATTGACACCTGAATTTTCATTACAGGTAGCAGAAAATCTGTTCCTAAGAAACGATTATAAGGATACTATCATTAAGAAAATTGCCGAGAGTAAGTTACTGCCAAAAAAAGAATACAAATACAGCGACTTTACTTTTATAATTCTGAAAGAGTATCTTGAAAAAGAAACCGGAAAAAAACTGGATGTACTGTCTGAAGAGAATTTTTATAAGAAATTAGGAGCGAATAGTACGACCTATAATCCGTTGAGAAAATTCGACATGAGCGTTATACCACCTACGGAAGAAGATAAATATTTCAGATATCAGACCATTCAGGGTTATGTGCATGATATGGCGGCAGCCATGCAGGATGGAGTGGGTGGCCATGCAGGAGTTTTTTCCAATTCAATAGATTTGGCTAAAATTATGCAGATGTATCTCCAAAAAGGAAATTATGGCGGCATACAGTTTTTTAGCCCAGCTACTTTTGACGCTTTTAATACTTGTTATTATTGCAAGGAAGGAAATAGAAGAGCATTAGGTTTTGACAAACAGCAATTGCCAGGAACAACTGGCCCAACATGTGGCTGTACTTCTAAATCAAGCTTTGGGCATACAGGATTTACCGGAACGATGGCCTGGGCTGATCCGGAAGAAGAGCTTATTTATATTTTCCTTTCCAACAGAACCTATCCGGATTCCAATGCACCGAATACTTTGTCAAAAGAAAATGTACGTGAGAATATCCAGAAAGTAATTTATGATGCAATAGAAAATTAGGAGCCTAATCAATTAAAACAACATCATGCAGTCAACGGCTAAAAACCCACAAGAATATTTAGATAGTCTTCCTGAAGAAAGGAAAGAAGCTATGAACAAATTAAGAAATAGTATTCTGGAACAGCTTCCCAAAGGTTTTGAAGAGAATATAAACTATGGTATGCTTTGTTATTGTGTACCATTTTCATTATATCCTGGTGGCTACCATTGCAATCCTGAAATTCCATTACCTTTTTTAAGCCTTGCTTCGCAGAAAAACTTTATAGCATTATATCATATGGGAATTTATGCCGACCCAAAATTGCTAGATTGGTTTGTGAATGAATATCCAAAACATTCTAAACTTAAACTTGATATGGGAAAAAGCTGCATCCGTTTTAAAAAAATGGACCAGATTCCTTATGAGCTGCTAGGGGAACTGTTTGGAAAAATATCACCTGAAAAATGGATTGAGATGTACGAAGGAGCATTTAGAAAATAAAGACTACATAAATAAAAAGCCAATCTTGTTTAGAGATTGGCTTTTTTGATTAAAACTAAAACAAACCTTGCCTTAAAAGATATGTCCGGTATCTTTTTCAGCCAGATATACATTACATTAATGAGATGCTGAGGATTCAAATAGGTTGCGTATCATTTTACCCAAAAGATATATTTTACCTAATTTTTATAATAAATTAAAGATGAATTTCTATAAAAACAGACCACTTGCACTAAAGATTGTATAAGCGTTAATTTTAATGGAAATTCAGTTTTGCCTTACTTTTTTGAGTATTTTCGTTACTCATTTTAGGAGTAATTATGAAAATTGCAATTGTTTGCTATCCAACCTTTGGTGGTAGCGGCGTAGTCGCCACAGAACTAGGTCTTGAACTGGCCAGAAGAGGACACGAAATACATTTTATCACCTATAGTCAACCGGTGAGATTGGCACTTCTTAATCCTAATGTTCATTACCACGAAGTCAACGTTCCGGAGTATCCGCTATTTCATTTCCAACCTTATGAATTGGCCCTTTCCAGTAAGTTGGTTGATATGGTAAAACTGCATAAAATAGAACTGCTCCATGTTCATTATGCCATTCCTCATGCTTATGCAGGATATATGGCTAAACAGATGTTGAAACATGAAGGAATCAAAATACCAATGGTGACAACACTTCACGGAACAGACATTACCTTGGTAGGGAGCCATCCTTTTTATAAACCTGCCGTGACTTTCAGTATTAACAAGTCTGATATAGTTACCTCGGTTTCGCAGAGTCTGAAAGACGAGACATACAAACTTTTTGATATTAAAAAAGACATCGAAGTCATTCCGAATTTTATAGAAATCAACAAACCGCGACTTGATGAAAATGCACCTTGTCAAAGAGCTTTGATGGCTTCAAAAGAGGAAAGAATCATAACACATATCAGTAATTTCAGAGCGATTAAGAGAATTCCTGATGTCGTAAAAGTTTTTGATAAAATTCAAAAGAAAATACCGGCCAAACTGATGATGGTAGGTGAAGGTCCGGAAAAGGAAAAAGCAGAAATTCTTTGTGAAGAGTTAGGAATCAGCGATAAGGTAATCTTCTTTGGAAACAGTAACGATATTGATAAAATATTATGTTATACGGATTTATTCCTGCTTCCGTCCGAAACAGAAAGTTTTGGTTTGGCAGCATTGGAGGCAATGGCTTGTGGCGTTCCGGTTATTTCAAGTAATTCTGGCGGACTTCCGGAAGTTAACTTTAACGGAATATCCGGATATCTCAGCGATGTAGGAGATGTTGACGATATGGCAAAAAATGCACTGGCAATTTTGGAAGATGATGAAGAATTGAGTAAATTTAAACAAAATGCCCTGAATGTGGCAAAACAGTTTGATATCCTAAACATCATGCCTTTATATGAAGCCATTTATGAAAAGGCATTAAAAAACAAGTAATTATGAAAAAACTAATCCTGATGCCTTTAGTTTGTCTGCTGTTTTGTTGCGGCAGTACTAAAAAAGCCACTGAACAAAAACCTGAAAATGTGAACAAGAAGCAACAAACAGCCCTATATCAAATTTTAAGTGAATCTGCCTATCAGGGAAAAGAGGCAAAATCGTATGAAGTTATTAAAGATAAGGCTTCGTTAGAAAAACTATATGAGACTATTAATGATACTCAGGTGCCAAAAGTTGATTTTACAAAAGAAAGAATCGTCGCTTTATTTATGGGACAAAGAAATACGGGCGGTTATGCAATTAAAGTCAAAAATGTGACAGAAAAAGGAGAGAAGATATATGTAGATGTGCAGGAAACCAGTCCCGGTTCCGGTGATATTGTTACCATGGCTTTGACAAATCCTTTTACAATTGTCAAAATCAATTCCACTAAAGAAATCATATTTCAATAAAAAAAACATCCCGAATATTCGGGATGTTTCTTTTATAACTATATCTGTTTTTAGAATGTATAACGGATACCCAATGCGATGTCTGGTCCGAAACTATCATCTCTGAAATCATCGTGGTTGAAATAAAACTCAGGTCTGAAATCTAAAGACAGCATCAAAGGAATATCAAATTTATACTCAATACCTATATCACCGGCAGCAAAGAAGAATGTACCGCTGTCATCAGCTCCTCTGTAGTCATAGCTCCATGTACCAAGACCTCCACCAACACCAGCGTACCAGTTGAAGCCTCCTTCAATGTTCCATACCCATTGGTAAAGACCTGTCAACTTGATAGCATCAACGTGGTTGCTATCTCTCCAGCCTAAGTCTACTTCCAAACGATTGTTGCTTGATAAACCTCTTTGATAAGAAATCTCACCACCAAAACCGTCATTGTCACCAAGACGTAATCCCAATGCATTTTTTGAAATTTCCTGGGCTTGCATACTGAATGCCATTCCCGCTAGCATAAAAGCTGATAAAAATAATTTTTTCATAAAATTTTAATTTAGAGTTTTATACAAGGTAGCAATAATATTGCCAAAAAACGTTAATTTGTGAATAATATAACACAAAAAAGTTTACAAATTTTATAAATTGTTGATAATCAAAGGAAAAATAAGACCGTTTTTAATGGTTTATTTCATGACAAAAAAGCTTGACATCAGTTTTTCGCTCAATTTTGTCTCCATTTCGAGATAGTCTTCTTCAATAATTTCCTCATTTTCGGAATGGCGGTATAGTTTCCACCGTTTTTTGTTGTACTCGAGAGCAGTCAGATTTTCTACCCAATCACCGGAATTAAGATATACTGTTTTTCCTTTTTTAGTTGTCTGGTTTAGTATTTTGGGTTCATGAATATGACCACACACAACATAGTTGTATTTGTTTTCAATAGCCAGGTCTATAGCAGCGGATTCAAAATCCGATATGAATTTAACAGCAGATTTAACTCCTGATTTTATCTTTTTTGAAAAAGAATAGGGCTCTTTGCCCATTTTAGTCAGACACCAGTTAATAAAGCGATTGAGCAGAATCAGATAGTCATAACCAATACCGCCAAGTTTGGCAATCCACTTGGCATGGTGTACGGAAGAATCAAATACGTCCCCATGAAAAAACCATGCTTTTTCACCATCCAAATCTAAAACAAGCTTATCAATGATAGAAAAATTGCCCACTTTTGAATCACTGAATTTACGAAGCATTTCGTCATGGTTTCCGGTAATATAATATACCTGGGTGCCTTTTGAAGTGAAGTCTAAAATTTTCCGGATTACTTTAAGGTGGGATTTTGGAAAGTACGATTTTCGGAACTGCCAGATGTCGATAATGTCTCCGTTTAAGATTAAGGTTTTGGGCTTAATAGAGCAAAGATAATTGTGGAGTTCTTTAGCGTGGCAACCAAAAGTACCCAGATGCACATCTGAGATTACTACTAAATCAACAACTCTTTTTTTCAATTTATTGTGCTTTAAAAGTTTAACAAATAAATAAAAGATCCCCGACATATTACTTATGATAATGTTAACATATAGTGATGATATAATTAAGTTCAAGTCTGTCGCATAATCGCTACATTTGCGATAAAATGAAATAAAAATGGCAGGAAATAGTTTTGGAAATCTGTTCAGGCTTACCACTTTTGGGGAGTCGCATGGAGAGGCCTTAGGAGGAATAATTGATGGTTGTCCGCCGGGAATTACATTAGACATTGAAGCAATTCGCTTTGAAATGTCCAGGAGAAAGCCGGGTCAATCCGCTATCGTAACACAACGCAAAGAAGATGACGAAGTGCAATTTCTGTCGGGAATCTTTGAAGGTAAAACAACGGGCACGCCTATTGGCTTTATTATACCCAATACCAATCAGAAGTCTGATGACTATTCCCATATTAAGGAAAGTTACAGGCCAAGCCATGCCGATTATGTCTATGAAAAAAAATACGGTATCAGAGATTACAGGGGTGGTGGCAGGAGCTCAGCCCGGGAAACGGCAAGCAGGGTAGTGGCAGGAGCTATTGCAAAGCAGGTGACTCCATCCATAAAAATCAATGCGTTTGTTTCTTCGGTTGGAGATATATTTATCGACAAACCGTATCAGGCATTGGATTTTTCTAAAACGGAAAGCAACCCTGTTCGTTGTCCTGATGAAGCCACTGCCAAAAAAATGGAAGATTATATTAAGGAAATACGAAAACAAGGCGATACTGTTGGAGGAACGATAACCTGTGTTATCCAAAATGTTCCGATTGGTTTAGGTGAACCTGTTTTTGATAAGCTTCATGCAGAACTGGGCAAGGCCATGCTTTCAATAAATGCCGTAAAAGGTTTTGAATATGGAAGCGGTTTCTGCGGTGCAAGAATGAAAGGAAGTGAGCACAATGACCTTTATAATCCGGATGGTACTACGAAATCAAACCTTTCAGGCGGTATCCAGGGCGGAATCAGTAACGGAATGGATATTTATTTCAGAGTGGCATTTAAGCCTGTTGCGACCATAATGCAGAAACAGGAGACTTTGGACATCCATGGCAATATTGTAGAAATGCAGGGAAGAGGAAGACATGATCCATGCGTTGTTCCAAGAGCTGTACCTATAGTTGAAGCTATGGCTGCACTGGTTTTGGCAGATTACTATTTATTAAATAAAATTTAGCCTTTATATTTTTACATTTAACAATTATTAAGCTGGAATTTTAACAGTAAAAATTGTATGCTTATAAGTTTTATCATTAATTTCGTCGAAAATCATTTAAATTAAAAAACATGAAAAAACAATTACTTTTTGCAGGACTTTTATTTGGTTCTGTTTTTAGCATGAATGCACAAACAACAATTTACTCACAAGATTTCACTACTGCTACTGGTTCTGGTCTTTCCATTATTGATGCAGATGGAGATGCAAACAATTGGGGTTTATTTACGGGAAATGCTACTACTGCTGCTTGGGGATTAACAGGTAATTTTGCAGGATCTAGATCTTGGAACCCAGCAACTGGAACACCTGCAGGACCTTTGACTCCTAATAACTATTTAATTACTCCGGAAATAACCATACCTGGAACTGCAGGTCTGACTACTACGTTAAGTTTTAAAGTTGGAGTTAATGATCCAACTGCTTTTGCTGAACAGCTTTCAATCTATGTAATTCCTCCAACAGCAAACACTGCAGAACTTATAGAAGCACTAACACCTGTTTTTAATAGAACAATGGATGTATCTAACGCACAGACTGCCATTACTTATACTGTTAATATTTCAAATTCTGCGGGTCAGACAGTAAGAATTGCTTTAAGACACCATGATTGTACAGATCAAAACTTATTATATTTTGATGATCTAAAAGTAACTCAGGCTGCATTATCTACAAACGAATTCTTGGCTTCTCAATTAAAAGTTTATCCAAACCCATCAAATAATTTTGTAACGATTACAACTGATGCTAATGTTTTGTTTAATCAAGTAAGTTTAACGGATTTGAACGGACGTACAGTTAAAACAGTTGAATTAAATGGAGATTCTTCTGCTCAGGTTAATATTTCTGAATTGGCTGCAGGAGTTTATATGATGACAATCAATTCTGATCAAGGTTCAGTAACTAAAAAGATTATCAAAAACTAATTAGTTTTTAAGATAAAAATAAAAAGCCAAACTTAAAGTTTGGCTTTTTTTATTATAAGAATTTTGCTTTTAATTCAGGTGTAGGAATCATACAGGCCTCTTTTTTCCCATACCATTTGTATCGGTTCTTGGCGATGTAATCATATACCGTATTGGTTAAAAAGTTAGGGAGTATAGAAAACCAACTAATAGCTGTGTATATACCTCCCAATTCTTTGGCAATTTTTAACGCGGCCTGGGCTTTGTAATAATAAGCTTTGCCAGGTTCATACAATAAAATAGAATCTATTTTTGAAGTATCAATACCAATATGTTTTATTATTTCCAGACCTATTTCTGATTGCAATGCTACAAACCGAAAAATATCTTTTTTATCATGTTTGATGATAAATTGTATAGAAGAATCACAGAGATTACAGACTCCGTCAAACAAAATGATTTTTTTATCCTGGGGTAAGTTCATTATGCCTAAATTTTATTTTTTTGCTTCTACTAATTCTAAAGTTTCTAAATCCACTTTTGAAGTAAAGATACCATAATTTACCGTAACCTTGTTCTTTTCAATTTTGTCAATAGTTCCGACGGCTTTTCCGTCTACCAACCTGACACGGTCGCCAAGTTTTAAAACAGGTTTTGGTTTATTTGCTTCCTGTTTGATGGCTTTGATTTTCTTCTCTTTTTTCTCTTCGCGAATTTCCTCTACCTTGACGGTAACTTCTTTGATTATCTCTTTCTGAACAATTTCTTTTGCCTTTTTTTCTTTGGCCGTTAATTTTTTTCGCTTGGAATTTTCTATTTCAACCATTTTAAGAAATTCGCCAATAAGTTCTTTTTTATTCTTGTTGTTGAAATATTTTTCAGAAATATCATCCAGTTTTTGACCCATGTAGATTAGGCGTTGGTTCGCATCATACAATTCCTGATAACGTTCCAGTTTATCCTGGATTTTAGAATTGATAGATTCCATTTTTTTACTCTCTTCACGGGCTTTGCTTTCTTCTTCTTTTAAATTCTGTGAGGTTTTTTCAAGTTTCGAACGTTCTTTTTGGAGTGTTGCAATAGTTTTGTCGAAACGAACCTTTCCGCCTTCGATTTTTTTCTTAGCGCGATTAATTAATCCAAAAGGAATACCATTTTTCTGTGCTACTTCAAAAGTAAATGAGCTTCCGGCTTGCCCTAAGATTAGTTTGTACATAGGTTCCAGTGACTTTTCATCAAACAGCATATTCGCATTAGAAGCATAAGGCAATTCATTTGCCAGCATTTTCAGATTGGAGTAGTGTGTAGTGATGATTCCAAAAGCTTCTCTATGATAAAACTCTTCCAAAAAAGTTTCTGCTAAAGCACCTCCCAATTCAGGGTCTGAACCTGTACCAAATTCATCAATAAGGAAAAGCGTTTTAGCATTGCATTTTTTGAGAAAATAGTTCATGTTTTTTAAACGGTAGCTGTAGGTACTTAAATGATTTTCAATAGATTGATTGTCACCAATATCTGTCAGTATCCGGTCAAATAAAAATGTCTCACTACGCTCATGTACAGGAATAAGCATTCCGCTTTGCAGCATCAATTGCAATAAACCTACTGTTTTAAGTGAAATGGTTTTTCCTCCCGCATTAGGCCCAGAAATTACAATGATTCTGCTTACGTTTGTCAGTTCAATTGTTTGAGGGAAGGTCACCTCATTTTTTTTCTTATTGTTGAGATAAAGAATAGGATGGTAGGCCTCTCTGAAATACAATCTCTTTTCATCTGTGATTGTGGGTAAAATACCGTTAATTCTGTTGGCATATTTTGCTTTTCCGGCAATCACATCAATATCGCTTAGGAATTCCTGATAGGTCTTAAGCAGGTCTAAAAACGGACGTATGTCGTTTGTGAGCTGTTTTAGAATTCGTGTAATTTCTTCTTTTTCCTCATATTCAAGATTGCTTAATTCTCTTGAAAAACGCAAAGTAGCTTCTGGTTCGATATAGGTAATGCTTCCTGTTTTTGAATTTCCTAAAATGGAGCCTTTTACTTTTCGTCTGTACATAGCCAGTACTGCTAGTACGCGTCTGTTTTCTACAATACTTTCCTTGATGTCGTCTAAATAGCCCAGTCCGTTGTATTGGCTTAATGCCATTCCAAAACTCTGGTTGATTTTACCACGGACCATATTCATATTTCTTCGGATTTCGACAAGAGCAGGTGAGGCATTGTCTTTTATTTCACCATATTTGTCTACAATTTCATCGATTTTTTGTGTGATGAATTTGGTATATTCTACAGCCGAAGATTTCTCACTTAATTTAGGGTAATAGTCATTGAACTTTTTAAGAAAAAGCAACAGTACATTTACGGTATCAGAAATAGCTGCAATTTTTCGAAAACTTCCCACTTCAAGAAAGCTGTCTTCTATAGCCAGAAATTTTATTTCATTGCTGATAGTTTCAAATCCGTGATTGGGAATCGCATTATTGTTTGTGAAAGAAGAAACATATTCGGACGTTTGAAGCAAAGCATCCATCAACTCCTTTTTATGTTTGAAAGGCGAAATCCGAAGTGCTTTTTCCTTCCCGATTTCTGTGTTGCAGATTTCTGAAATGGCTTGCAGTACGGTATTGAATTCTAAATCCTGTAATGTCTTATCTGTTATATTGGTCATTTTATTCTATAGCGGTTTTTACGCACAAAAATACAAAAAACTATGCTGACGGGCTTGAGAAGTTTTTTTGCTTTTCTGCTTAAATGAATTATTTTTTAGTTTGTTTTTAATTTAACTTTCCGAAATTTGTATCGGTTTCTAAGGTTCTAAGGTTCTAAGGTTCTAAGGTTCTAAGGTTCTAAGGTTCTAAGGTTCTAAGGTTCTAAGGTTCTAAGGTTCTAAGGTTCTAAGGTTATGAAGCGAAAAGTAGAAAGCCAGAAATTCTTTTTTATAACCAAATCATTTTTTATCGTAAACTACCAACTAAACACTATCCACTATCAATTATCAACTAACATTTAAAAACCATGCAAGTAAAAATACATCCTTCCTGGAAAGCCGTTTTATCAGAAGAATTCGAAAAGCCTTATTTTCACCATCTGATTGATTTTGTAAAATCAGAATATGCCCATCATACCTGTTATCCAAAAGGGAGTCAGATTTTTTCTGCTTTTGACCACTGCCATTTTGATGATGTAAAAGTCGTCATCATAGGACAAGACCCTTATCACGGGCCAAATCAGGCAAACGGATTGTGTTTTTCTGTTAACGACGGAATTCCTTTTCCTCCTTCCTTACTTAATATTTTTCGCGAAATTGAAACCGATTTGGGTAAGCCACTGCCACAAACAGGAAATCTGGAGCGTTGGGCAGACCAAGGTGTATTGCTTTTAAATGCTACGTTAACCGTTCGAAAAGGAGAAGCAGGAAGCCATCAAAAAAAAGGCTGGGAGACTTTCACCGATGCCGTTATCCAGAAAGTTTCAAGCGAAAGGGAACAGGTTGTTTTTTTGCTTTGGGGCGGTTTTGCACAAAACAAAAGAACTCTTATTGATACTTCCAAACACCTGATTCTTACTTCAGGCCATCCTTCACCTTTAAGTGCCAACAGGGGGCTTTGGTTTGGGAACAAGCATTTTAGCAAGACTAATGAGTACCTTAAATCTCTCGGAAAAAAAGAAATAGAGTGGTAAGCATTCTTATTGTACCGTAAAATTATAATATCCTGCTGTCAGATTGTTTGCGGTTGTCTGTATCGTAAGGAAAGTGTCTTCCGAATTATTATTGTTTGATGACAATTCGAGTCGCGATACTTCTGAAAGTCCAAAAACAAGTCTGTATTCACCGGTTTCTGATAATGGAATTCCGGCTCTGAATTTATAATTTTGAGAAACAGGTTCATAAATACTTTCTGCAATCACATAAAAATCAGCAACTGCATCCCCCTGGTCCTTAATTATACTACGGATATCAATGGCTGTCCAGGTGTTGGTTCCGGTCTTTTTTTCCAGTCCATAAGCAAAACTAAATGAGGCTCCTCCTGTTGTTTTAAAAATATCTAATGGGGTAGTCTGGTTTGGTTCAGGCTGGTATCTTGAAAAATTTGTATTCAGCCACAAAACATCGCCTACTGCGTAACTGTTTTGATGCTCAATTGTTATCAGATTTGGAATAGAAGTATATTTTGAATTGTAAAACTCATCATCGTCGCCACAGCCTGTAACTGCTGCCAATCCGATTATTGCTAAAAGTAATATCTTTATCGTTTTCATAGTAATTTTATTAAAATCTGTAGCCAAAATTTAATCCTACACGAGGAACAACTTCCGGACTTTTGTCCGTATTGAAAAGGTTTTTTCCTGCTCCCAGAAATAATTCAAGACCAAATTTTTCCTGTATATACAGTTTATAACCCAGGGCGCCACCAATGGCTACGTCGGTGTAATTGTCTTTGAAGGTGTCGTAATAACCGTTACCGGATTCATCTACAAAACGTTGTAATTCTCTGTATTTCCCACCATTTGCAGAAACAAATATTTCAGCAAAATAGAAACTTTTCTGACTATGGGATAAGGAATAACGTACAAAAGGATTGACTTCATACTTAGGAAGTGTACGGTCATAACCTTTATCAAAATCTTCTTTAGCATCTTTACTGTCCTGAAAGCTACCGCTAATACCAACTGAAAAGTTTTCGTTTAGAAAACGCTCATAGCTGATATGGACTTTTGAAAATGCTATAACAGATAGTATGTCAAATTTTATTTCATTTTGTTTCCTTGCAAAGATATTGGAGCTTTCCTGTGCATTTGAAAACTGGAAAGCGAGCAGTGCTGCGAAAAGCCATTTTTTCATAGTTGTCTTTTTGTAAACTGTTGTAAATATAGAAAAAGATTGTTTTATTTTTAGATAAACAGAAGGTAGATAATAGACGATAGATAATAGACGATTTGGGCAATCCGATATCCTAAATCCAAAATCAAAAATTAATTCAAGGTCAACGCTCCCAGAATTTCTTCAGACATGAACGGACCTCCCGGATATGTGGCTGTATAATCCAGATTAAGCCAGATTTGACCGCGTTCGTCAATGTGATAATGAATTTCTTTTCCTTTACTTTCTTCTTTGAATAATACTTCTTTGATAAGGTAGTTGATTGCTTCCAAATCGGCTTTTTTGTTTCCAATAAGAACCTCCGGATAAATATGGCCGCCGGTATGGATAAGTCTTGGTGTTCCGCCAACAGCGCGTACGCAGGCAGCCATGAGGATGGCGTGGTCATCACAATCGCCGGAAAAATGAATCAGCGATTCAGTAGCTCTGGCAATGTATTCCTTTCCTTTTGGGTCACTTACGTAGTTCCAGCGACGCTGTATTTCCTTAAATACGGCAAAACTTTGGATTTGTCGTCGGTATTCACTGTATCCTTTGACGTTTCTGAAATATTTGGTTGTTGCAAGCAACGCAAAATTCCTGACTTTTGGGTTATCATATTCGATGGCATTCAGAATTTTTGACTTGTTTGGGAAAGGCAAAAGCTTTGAAATAATAATATCCTGTGGATTGGGATTTTCTGACATGCTGTAAACCATTGAACGATAATCTTCAAAGACACTGTTAAAGCCATAATTGCCGAACAGACTTCCGTAAATTAATGCAATCAGATACAGCGCTATACAGAGAATAATGATGGTTTTCATTAATCTGAGAACCAATTGTATAATAACGACTACAAGTATAAAAAGGAGTATTCTGTCAATATGGAAATACCAGTTTGGGTCGATAATATTCTGATGGATAATGATAAACACAGGAATAGCTATCAATATATTCAATAGGAAAATAATGATACTGTCCCAAGGTTTTTTGACCTGAAGTTTCTCTTTGATTTTTTTGAAGTCTATGTTACCTTGTTTCTCCATAGTAACCCAAAGGCCAACTTAATCCTGATTAGATTTGTGCTATATCTGCAAAAGTACCTTTTTTATCAATAATAGAAAGTTCCAACAGTTGATTTTGAACATTGTTTAACGTTTTGTCATCCAAGGTTTTTTGTGACCATTCTGTCAGTGCGAGCCATTCCTGTATATCCTCAATTTTTTGATTGTAACGTGATGATAAGGTTTTATCGATACTTGGAATATCCTTGAATTCTTCTGTTGTTTGATTAATGATTTCCAACACGGTTTTGATGATTTCCGGCTGTGTTTCCAATAGTTCATTTCGCACGGCAATCACAAAACAGGGCCACGGAGTAGGGCAGTCGGCAATTCTTCTAAATATTCCTTTGTCAACCAAAGGTTTTGTCATAAATCGTTCCCACATAAAATAATCGGCTGTTCCGGCAGTTAATGCTTCTACGGCACCATCAATAGTATTTACGATTTCAAACTGTAAATTTTCTGTTTTCCATCCTTGACTGTGTGCATTGACATAGGCCATAAGTTGAGAACCTGAACCAATTCGGCTAATGGCAGCCTTTGTTCCTTTCAGGTCAGAAAGTGTCTTGTAGTTTGAAGCAGCACTAACATGGATTCCCCAAATCAGAGGCGATTGGACATAGACTTGCACAATTTTGCTTGGATTACCCGAGACAATATCTTTAATGATGCCTTCGGTCAGGATTACGGCAATATCGGTTTCGCCATTGCGAAGCATCTGGCATAACTTGCCTGTTCCTTCAGGAACATCAGTCCATTTCAGGTCAATATCATGTGCTTCAAATTCTCCATTTTCTATGCAAAGATGCCATGGCAGGTTAAAATGTTCCGGTACCCCGGCTATTTTTATCGTTTTCATGTTGAATAACGGTTATTTTGTATTTGTTTTATATGATGCTCTAAATGGGCAACATAATCACTCATTAAAAAACGCAGGTT
The DNA here is from genome assembly GCF_002846575.1 of Flavobacterium lindanitolerans. Taxonomy (NCBI): domain Bacteria; kingdom Pseudomonadati; phylum Bacteroidota; class Flavobacteriia; order Flavobacteriales; family Flavobacteriaceae; genus Flavobacterium; species Flavobacterium lindanitolerans. The sequence goes on along the minus strand of NZ_PJND01000009.1, from coordinate 214,491 downwards.
GATGATGGATTTGTCATTCAGTTCAATTTCATAATGCAATGCTTCACTGTCAACCGATTTGAAAATCCTGAGTATTTGCTTGTTCAATGAAAGCCAGAGCTGGATTAACTCATTACTGTCGGCTGACTGATATTGACAAATACTGACCAGATCTTCCTGATTGTATGTTCTGTATTGATAAGGTTTTGGAGCATAATGTATTTCCGTAAACCGAACCAGATTGTGAACCGCTGAATCAATCAGATGGCCTAATATTTCCTTTTTAGACCATTTGTTTTCAGGTTTGAATTCTAAAACGTGCTTGTCGGTATTCTTAAAGTAATCAAGATTTTCGACCAGCAGTTCTTCGAATTTAAGAATTACTTCCTGCAACATTAGGAGTTGTTTGCCAATTTGTCTAACGTATATGCAATTAATTCGTCTACAGCCTTGTATGGGTCTTCACTAAAAGTACCACTTGCACGGTTGGCAATGATGGCATTTAACGATAAAGCATTATGTCCGAGCAGTGCCGACAGGCCATAAATAGCAGCCGTTTCCATTTCAAGGTTGGTAATCCTGTTGTCGTTGAAATTGAAATTGTCCATTTTGTTGTTCAATTCCGGGTCCTGTATTTCAAGACGCAGGACTCTGCCTTGAGGGCCGTAGAATCCACCGGCTGTTGCAGTAATTCCTTTGAAAATTCGGTCACTTTCAATTAGTTTTTCCAGTTTTTCACTGCATCGTACCACATATGGTTTTCCTTTTCGGATATCCCAGTTGGTATGAAGCAGGAAGGCTTCACCTAAAGCTTCCTCTGTAATCCGGTCAATTTTGTAGGAACGGAGCATATTGTCCAATCCTAATCCATATTTAGACATAACGAAGCTGTCTACCGGAATATCTTTCTGCAATGAGCCCGATGTTCCTATTCGGATGATGTTTAATGAAGTCAGTTCTTCTTTTGGTTGACGGGTTTCCAGGTTGATGTTGACAAGCGCGTCTAGTTCGTTAACTACGATGTCAATATTGTCAGGACCGATTCCGGTTGACATTACTGTTATTCTTTTTCCTTTAAAGATACCTGTCTGGGTTTTAAATTCTCTTTTTTGTGTTGAAAATTCTATGGAATCAAAAAACTGTGTAATTTTTTCAACGCGATTCTGGTCGCCAACGAAAATAATGTCATTGGCAATATGTTCTGGTTTTAAATTCAGGTGATAGACGCTACCGTCAGGGTTTAATATTAATTCTGAAGATTGTATCATTTTTTTGAGTTTCTAAGTTTTATAGTGGCTAAGCCGCTGAGTGAAAAAGCCAGTTGTTAAATTGTTTTATTTGTTAGGAGTGGGGTTATCCGCCAACACGTTTTACCTTAAAGCCTTTTTCTTTAAGGATGGTCATTATTTTGTCACGGTAATCTCCCTGAATGATAATTGAGTCGTCTTTGAATGTACCGCCTACGCTTAATTTTGTTTTTAATTCTTTCGCTAGAATTTTGAAATCGTCGTCCGAACCGGTATAACCTTCGATGATGGTAGTTGGTTTTCCTTTTCTTTTTTCGAATTTGCAAATCATGGGCTCGGTCTGGACCCAAAGTTCTTTTGGTTCGCTTTCAGTTTCTTCGATTTCTTCAGACGGTTGATGATCTGGGAATAGTTTTTTTAATTGGTCATGTAAATCCATAACGGTGTTTATTGAACGCGGATAAGGCGGATGACGCTGATATTCGCGGATTTTATTTTTTATAATTTCGTAAGCTCGGCGCATGAATTGGCTTTTGCCAAAATTCAGTATTAATACGGTTTCATATTCTGCTCCTGTTAGATAATTTATAATCTAATTCTGTTTTATTGAACGCGGATAAAGGCGGATGACGCTGATATTCGCGGATTTATTTTTATGATTTTCGTAAACTCGGCGCATGAATCGGGTTTTTGCCAAAATTCAGTATTAATACGGTTTCATATTCTGCTCCTGTTATATAATTTATAATTTAATTCTGTTTTATTGAACGCGGATAAGGCGGATGACGCTGATATTCGCGGATTTTATTTTTTATAATTTCGTAAACTCGGCGCATGAATTGGCTTTTGCCAAAATTCAGTATTAATCCGATTTCATATTCTGCTCCTATTATATAATTTAATTTAATTCTGTTTTATTGAACGCGGATAAGGCGGATGACGCTGATATTCGCAGATTTTTTTTATGATTTTCGTAAACTCGGCGCATGAATCGGGCTTTTGCCAAAATTCAGTATTAATCCGATTTCATATTCTCCTCCTGTTAGATAATTTATAATCTAATTCTGTTTTATTGAACGCGGATAATGCGGATGACACTAGTATTCGCGGATTTTATTTTTTATAATTCTCATAAACTCGGCGCATGAATTGGACTTTTCTTCCAAAATTCAGGACTAATCCGACTTCACATTCTGTTCCTCGCAGATAGTTTATAATCTGATAATGGTGTTCTTTTGTTAAGCTTTCTACTGCTTTTAATTCTAAAATTACACTGTCATTTACTATCAGGTCAGCAAAATAGTCCCCAACAATCATGTTTTTATAATAAACCGGAATCCTTTTTTGGGCTTCAACTTTAAAACCGTTGGATTTCAGTTCATAAAAGAGAGCATTTTGATAAACTCTTTCCAAAAAGCCATATCCCAATTCATTATAAACTTCGTAATATAGTTTTAGGATATCTCCAGTCAATTCCTTGTGGAGCAGTTCATTCGTTTCCATAACATTTAAATTTACATGGCTAATATCTTGTATTGTAAAAAATCAAAAAGACATCAAGCAAAACTCAATGTCTTTCTAATAAAGTATAAATGTAAAACTTATTTTTTGATTAATCCCAAATCAACCAAACGTTCGTGCAGGAATTCTCCGGCTGAAATGTCTTCGTATAATTTTGGATTTTCTTCATCGATACAGTTTTCAAGGCAGTCCAAACGCATATCGCTTACCGGGTGCATAAAAAACGGAATGGAATAACGGGAAGTTCCCCATAATTCTCTTGGAGGATTGACTACCTGGTGAATGGTAGATTTTAGTTTGTTATTGGTATGTCTTGAAAGCATATCGCCTACATTGATTACCAGTTCGTCTGGTTCTGCAATAGCATCAATCCAGTCGCCATTGTGGTTTTGCACCTGAAGTCCGCGGCCTTGAGCGCCCATCAATAAAGTAATCAGATTAATATCGCCATGTGCTGCGGCGCGGATAGCATTTTCCGGCTCTTGCGTAATTGGTGGGTAGTGGATAGGGCGTAAGATTGAATTTCCTTCTTCAGCATATTTGTCGAAATAGAATTCGTCCAGACCTAAGTGTAATGCCAATGCTCTCAATACATAAATTCCTGTTTTTTCCAGCATTTGGAAGGCTTCTTTTCCTACTTCATTAAATCGAGGTAATTCTTTAACCTCAACATTGTCAGGATATTCTTCAGCCCATCTTGAATTTTTATCTACATACTGACCAAAGTGCCAGAATTCTTTCAAATCACCTTCTTTTTTCCCTTTAGCGTGTTCTTTTCCAAAGGAAACATAACCACGCTGTCCTCCAATACCAGGGATTTCATAACTGCTTTTGGTTTCTAATGGCAGGGCGAAGAAATTTCTGATTTCGCCATACAGCTCATCTACAAGTTTGTCATCTAAAAAATGACCTTTTAATGCTACGAAGCCTATGTCTTCGAAAGCTTTTCCGATTTCATTTACAAATTTTTGTTTACGTTTCGGGTCGTCCGAAAGGAAATCACGCAAGTCAACACTAGGAATATTTTGCATACTCTTTAAAAATATATGTTAATAACTTTGCTAGGCGTCAAGCCTTGTTATCACAAATGTATAGATTATTTTGAGAATTTAATTTCAAAAGTTATTAACAATAGAAAATTCTGTAACATTAAGAGTTTATGCTGTTATTTTTTTATACTTTTGGGCGAGCTAAAAAATTGCGCAAACCTTTTCGTAACTATTATGAATTTCGACAGAAAAAACCTAACCAACGAACAATTATTAGATTTATATAAAAGAATTTTAAAGCCCCGATTGATTGAAGAAAAGATGCTGATTCTTATCCGCCAGGGAAAAGTTTCCAAATGGTTTTCCGGAATCGGGCAGGAGGCAATAGCATGTGGTGTTACTGCTGTTTTGGATAAGGATGAATATATCCTTCCAATGCACAGAAACCTTGGCGTTTTTACAGGAAGAGACATTCCACTTTACCGATTATTTTCGCAATGGCAGGGAAAGGCTAACGGATTTACTAAAGGACGCGATCGTTCATTTCACTTCGGAACACAGGAATATAAGATTATAGGAATGATTTCGCATTTGGGTCCTCAGATGGGAATTGCCGATGGAATTGCCCTGGCTAACAAATTAAAAAAGAACGGAAAAGTTACGGCTGTGTTTACTGGTGAAGGCGCTACCAGCGAAGGAGATTTCCACGAAGCATTGAATATTGCTTCGGTATGGGAATTGCCTGTGATGTTTGTAATTGAAAATAATGGTTACGGACTTTCGACACCAACCAACGAGCAATACCGTTGTGAGAATCTTGCTGATAGAGGTATAGGTTACGGAATGGAGTCGCATATTATTGACGGAAATAATATTTTAGAAGTTTTTACCAAGCTATCAGAACTGAAGGCTTCGATGATTGAAAATCCAAGACCGGTTTTGCTGGAATTTAAAACTTTCAGAATGCGGGGCCATGAAGAGGCCAGTGGCACCAAATATGTACCACAGGAATTAATGGATATGTGGGCTATTAAAGACCCGGTAGATAATTACAGAAAATTTCTTTCAGAAGCGGGAGTGCTTACACAGGAACAAGATGATGAAATCCGTTCTGAAATTAAAAAGGAAATTGATGAGAATTGGGCCATGGTGCAAGCCGAACCTGAAATTACAGCTACTTATGAAGAAGAGTTAAATGATGTTTACAAACCTTATGATTTTGAAGAAGTTACTCCTTCAGATAAAAAGATAAATATTCGCCTTATTGATGCCATTTCTAATAGTTTGAAACAGTCTATGGAACGCCATAAAAATCTGGTTATCATGGGACAGGATATTGCAGAATATGGAGGTGCTTTTAAGATTACAGACGGTTTTGTAGCACAATTTGGAAAAGAAAGGATTATCAATACGCCTATATGTGAAAGTGCTGTGGTATCTGCCGGAATGGGACTTTCAATTAACGGACATAAGGCTATTGTAGAAATGCAGTTTGCAGATTTCGTATCAACAGGTTTTAATCCGATTGTAAACCTTTTGGCTAAATCACACTACCGTTGGCTGGAAAAAGCAGATGTAGTGGTAAGAATGCCTTGTGGCGGTGGAACTCAGGCAGGACCCTTCCACTCACAGACTAATGAAGCATGGTTTACAAAAACACCTGGATTAAAAGTGGTTTATCCTGCTTTTCCGTATGATGCCAAAGGACTTTTGAATACTTCTATTAATGACCCGAATCCGGTATTGTTTTTTGAACATAAACTATTGTACAGAAGCATTTATCAGGATGTGCCAAAAGATTACTACACACTTCCGCTGGGAAAAGCTTCTTTGCTGAAAGAAGGTAAAGATGTAACAATCATTGCTTTTGGAGCTGCCGTACATTGGGCTTTGGAAACTTTGGCTAAGAATCCGGAAATTTCTGCTGATTTGTTAGATTTAAGAACATTACAGCCATTAGATACGGAAGCGATTTATGCTTCTGTAAAAAAGACAGGAAAAGCAATTATTCTTCAGGAAGATACGATGTTTGGCGGTGTTGCCAGCGATATTTCTGCCATGATTATGGAAAATTGTTTTGAATATCTTGACGGGCCGGTAAAACGCGTATCAAGCTTAGATTCTCCAATTCCATTTACAAAAGCATTGGAAGATCAATTCTTATCGAAGGGACGTTTTGAAGAAGCTTTGAAAGAGTTGATGGCTTATTAAAATATATTACAATAAAAAAGGTGTAGATTTTTCTACACCTTTTTTATTTGGACCATCTATGCCTAAATAGGGGAGTTTTATTCTTTTTTTAATTCGATTTCTCTGCCGGATTGTTTTAATATCATTTTTGCATCTGACTTGAAAGTCAGTTGGATGCCGGCCTTGTCAAAAGTGAAAACGTTTTTGTCTGTGGCTTCTAAAGGAAGTGGTGCCTGACCTGTAGCCTGCGCACTAATCCTGTTTTCTTGCCTTGCGATGGTTATTTTGAAAGGTAGCCCTTCATCCGAATATACTCCTGTATAAGCCTCCAGTTCTTCGGGTGTAATATGGATGGCTTTAAATTCTGGAATTTCGTAAGCATTACCAAAAGCGGCGCTTTTGACAATATTTGTTATCAGGTCGAGCTTATAATTAGTTGCATTAGAAGTAATGGCATAACTCATTTTGTCATTTTCAAAATTTGTGAAGATGGATTTATATCCGTCTATTGCACCGTCATGTCCAATTCCTGCATGGTTTTCAAATGTATAATCAAACAGGCCCAAACCATAATCGTTCTTTAAGGTTTTCATTTTTACGATGCTTTCCTTATTGATAATTTTCCCATTGAACAAGGCATCACTGAATTTAACCAAATCAGCCGTATTGCTTTGTATGGCACCTGCTCCCATAGGAATTGAAGCATCTGTATTAGGCTGAAGATCCCAGTCGGTGGAAAATGTATAGGATATGGCTTCGTGAGTATTATTTAGAGAATGCCCGAAGTATGTATTTTTTAACTGTAAAGGTTTAATTATGTAAGAGGTAAGAATTTCGGAATATTTTTTCTTATAAATGTGTTCCAGGATATACGAAAGCAGTACATAATTTGAGTTGCTGTAGGCCGATTTTGTATCGGGTTCAAAATCGCTTCCTGTTTTTGTTATAATTTCCAGCATTTCTTTTTCGGATTTTGGTTGGGTATGCCAGGAAATATAATCCGCATTATCTGTAAAGCTTCCAATTCCGCTACTGTGGTTTAATAAATTTTCAACGGTTATTTTTTTTGCATTGGCAATAGACGGAAAGAATTTGTCTATTGTTGTATTTAAACTGACTTTTTTTTGCTCCACTGCCTTGAGTACCAAAACGGCTGTAAATGTTTTGGATATAGAACCAATCCTGTATACGGTGTTATTGTCTGCTTTTGTTTTGTCTTTAATATTCTGAAAACCCACAGTTTTGGTATATATTATCTCATTGTTTTTTGAAATGGCCACACTTCCCATAAACTTGTGGTGGTTTTCCAGTGTTTCCAGATAACGGTCTAGTTTTTTGCTGTCAAAAGACTGGGAAAAAGTTGCTGTAGCTATACATAAAGAAAAGCAGGTGGCTAATAAGCTAAATTTCATATTTATTTGTTTTTTAATCGTTTAGAAAGTTTTAGGAGAAATGTTATGATGATGTATAAGATAAATGCCGAAGCAGCCATTATTGGAATAAACCAATTACCCAATTGCTCATATTGTTGGTAATTGACAGAAGAACTGCTTATTTTTCCCAATACGAAAATATCGTTGTTACGATAGAAGAAACCAACATTTTCAGGGTCAATGATTTTAGCAAAAATCAAAAAGAGGAATGAGAATAAAGACAGGTACAACAGCAAAAATATGATGTATTTTATTCCGTTGGTAATATTAAGGAAGAGCGCCTTTATTATTTTTATGGGGTTGAATGTCTTTGTGGCTTCTTCCAGTCTTTTTTCTGCTACCAGTTCTTTCAGGAAAATTTCCGGACGTCCGAGTTTGTCAAAAATATCAAGCAGGCTTTCCACTTCATTGGTTTTTGAAACTGTAAAAGCTTCATAAATGTGACTGTTTATTTCCAATAGCGTTTCGTGCTGGTTTTCTTTATTTAGGTCTTTTACTGCATGTTTGACCCTGCCTATATAGTCTTTATATAATCTTTGGGCATTCGTATCTGTAAATGTGATTTCTTGAAATTTCATGATTAAATTGAATTGATAGTTTGGTTCAGATTGTCCCAATAGGCTTTCATTTGTGCTATTGTAGCTTTTCCTTCTTTTGTAATTCTGTAATATTTTCTGGGAATGCCTGACGGCTGTTCTACCCAGTTGTGTTCTACCAGATTTTCATTCTTCAGCCTGATAAGCAAAGGATATAAAGTTCCCTCGGCAATATCAATGTCTGTTATTCTTTTAATCTCACTAATGAGGTCATATCCGTAATATTCTTTATCCTTATTAAGAATACTCAGCACAATAAAAGAAAGCGTTCCTTTCTTTAATTGTGATATCCATTTGTTTTTATATTCTTCGTTCATGAGGCAAATATAACAAAGTACATAGTATAACAATGTATTTATTTATATTTTTTTGACACTAAAAAGGTTGCTTCAAATTATCTATGACCACAGGGGAATTGGGGAATAGTGTGAAAAAAGTCTACAATTTGGGGTTGTTTACAAAATGTTAAATGTCCCTGATTATAGGCGCTTTTCCAAATGGCATGGCACTTGCTAACCGTGTTGTTGTGAGTTCTTTCTTATAATATTCTACGGTTTTCCACAAAAAGAAAATCTTACAAATAGAGAAGAAATCGCCATACACCACCATTAACTAAACTCAATTTTACGACAATGAAAAGCGAAACAATTACTTCAAAAGAATTTTATTCTTCAAAAAAAGAGGTCTGCCAAGAAGAGCAAAGCCTGACAAACTTTATCTTTCAGATAAACAGTCTTGTACTCGAAAAAATGCTCTTTTTTCGTTCTCCGAAAAAAATAAACCTCATGATATTGGCAGGCACGTTCCTGTTGATGATTATTGGAACTTATTTAGTATATGAGCTTCAACCGGAGTTTTATCAGTTTAATGTTGAAAGACTTAATTCTACTATAGGCTTTCCTTTCCTGGTTCTTGCAAGTGCCCTGTTGTTATTTAAGGCAGGTTTTATACTTTATAGTATTTACCTGTATTTTAGATACAAGCCTGTAAAATCGGTTACAGATGAATTATTGCCAACCTGTACGGTAATAGTTCCCGCTTATAACGAAGGTAAACTCGTATGGGATACTTTACTAAGTATAGCTGAAAGCGACTATCCACAGGAAAAACTGCAATTATTGGCAATTGATGATGGAAGCCAGGACGATACGTGGTATTGGATGCAACAGGCCAAAAAGCGTTTAGGAGACCGTTTGTCTATTTACCAACAGTCTGAAAATAAAGGAAAACGTCATGCGCTTTACCGTGGATTTAATATGGGGACAGGAGAAATATTTGTTACGATTGATAGTGATTCTATCGTTAAAACCGATACATTGAGAAATCTAGTGAGTCCTTTTGTGACCAATGAAAATTGCGGTGCAGTTGCAGGAAATGTGAGAGTGCTTAACAATGAAAAAGCCATACTTCCAAAAATGCTTAATGTAAGTTTTGTGATGAGCTTTGAATTTATCCGTTCGGCAGAAAGTAAGGTTGGTACGGTGTTATGTACACCGGGAGCCTTGGCGGCTTATAGAAGCTCAGCCGTATTTGCCTGTTTACCGGAATGGATTAACCAGACTTTTATGGGACAGGCTTCAGATATAGGTGAAGACCGCGCTATGACCAACATGATTCTAAAACAGGGCTATCATGTACTGTTCCAGAGAAATGCTTATGTGCTTACAAATGTTCCTGAAAAATATGAAGGCTTATCTAAAATGTTTATCAGATGGGGAAGAAGTAATGTGCGTGAAAACCTGATGATGTCGAAATTTGTTTTCAAGAATTTCAGAAAGGAATCGAAAGCAGGGGCAAGATTGATGTTCTTAAATCAGTTTCTGACTCTTGCTATGGCTTATCCATTCCTTTTATTCATGTTGTATTTTATATTAATACACCCGGTACTGTTTTTTAGTTCTACGCTTTTAGGGATATTGATATTTTCAAGCTTTCCGGTGTTCTTTTATGCAAAACGCCATAATTTTTCTGAATCGTTATGGGCGTATTCGTATAGCATTTTATATACGTTTGGATTGTTTTGGATTACACCATATGCTATAGCTACAGCAGGTAAAAGAGGCTGGCTTACGCGCTAATGTATTAAAAATTAAATTTTAACAGCTGCTTGAAAAAGTGGCTGTTTTTTTTAATAGTACAATCTAAAATCCAGCAACTTACATGCTGCATAATATTTTTCATGCAATAGTTCTACGATTTCAATTACATTATCTTCATCCTGACAGAAGCTAAAAAAGGCATTGTCTAACGGGTTACTGTTTGCTTTGCCGGAGCGTAAACCAAAACCGGAAACAGCTTTGGCTCCGCTAACATCTAAAAAATATTGCGCTTCTTCTTGGTCTAAATCCAAAGATTTGGTATTGGCAAAATGCAGAATTTTCCCTTTCATTTTTCCTTCAAATAGTTCAGCAATTTCTTCAAGGCTGTAGTAATAGTTATTCAGGCAAATAGTATTTCCTTCGCCGGGAACGACTAAATAGATAATTTCATAATTTTTGAAATTATGGTCTTCATACAACAAAGCATTCAGGCTTTCTTCTAATCCTTCTATCGTATCACAGGTTTTGTAAATACTGTCAATGTCTGTTTGAAGAGCCAGATTTTCTAAACTTTTAAAAGTTGCTGTCGTGCTTTCTGAATCGATATCCGGTACTGCTTCAAGACAGAAGATGAATTTGTCATTATCCATAAAATAGGTGTAGGATATAACAAAGATAGTTTTTTATTTGGCGATTATTTGTTCGTCTTTTTATTTGTTATATATAAATAAAGGTTAAATATCTCGAACGACTGCATGGTTTGTCGTTTTCAGATTCTTTTTATAATAAATGTCCAAAAGGATAAATATGGAAATTACCAGGTTACCTAATAAATAAAATATTATCGGGTCGTCTATTGGTAATATTTTTAGAGAAAGACAGACAAGCCAGACAATAAAAATATAAGTATTGAAAATGCCGGTAAAAAGATAAAAGAAATTGGTTCTTAATTTATTTTTTCGTTCTTTTTTGAAATATAAAATTCTCAGAAGAATTAATATAGCCCCAAAAATAAGACAAGAGAAAATACTATATATATAAAATATAAATAGTCCCAGACCATGAAATATCAAATCTTTATCAGTGAAATAGTCAAAAAAGCCATACAAAGTCCATATGTTTATCAAGATAAAAGAAAAGATAATGAACTTATAATGTTGTTTATTTTTAATGTTTTCCATTAGTTAGAGTTTTGTTGATGAACCTATCAAATTTATCCAAAGTTTTATAAATTTTTTAAATAATTCCTTCTCATAAACATTTTCTTATCTTTAAGCCTTAATTTATTTCTTTATTATGAAAAAAACATTCCTCTCGTTAGTTGTTTTGACTTCTCTTTATTCCTGTAATATGACAGTCAAGACCGATACGGTTGCAGAAGAGTTTTCAGATATTCATTTTGAAAACTATAAAGAACATTTTGTTGATGAGTTATGGAAACTCAATCCGGGCTGGGCTTCTAGCCAGGGTTATCACAAATACGATAGTGTATTGCTGATTCCTGACGATGCCTATGAGCAAAAACAGTTACAGTTTTCTGCCATTCAGCTGGATTCATTAAAAAAATATTCTTTAGAAAATCTGTCAGATAATAACAAGACCGATTACCATATGATTAAAAATCTTCTGGAATCTATTGTTTTTAATATCAAGGAAGTAAAATCAGACGAATGGGACCCTTCGGCCTATAACGTAAGTGGTTCTTTTGCAGAAATGCTGAATGGAAATTACGATTCGCTTGAAGCACGCCTGAAAAACATCAGTCTTAAAATGGATAATATTCCGGCCTATTATGAAGCGGCGAAGAAGAATATTAAGAATCCTACTCTTGAACATACGCAGTTGGCCATTGCCCAAAATCTGGGTGGTATTTCTGTTTTTGAAACCGACCTCAAGGCTGCTGTTGCGAAAAGCAAATTAGGCAAAGAAGAAAAAGAAGCCATTCTGGCAAAGGCAAAAACATCTGTAAAGGCCATTCAGGATTATGCTGCCTGGTTACAGAAGTTGGATAATAAAACACCTCGTTCTTTCCGACTTGGAAAAGAACTCTATGCAAAAAAGTTTGATTTTGACATTCAGTCCGGTTATAATGCGGAGCAGATATATCAAAAAGCGATAGAGCAGAAAAAAGAATTGCATGACAAAATGTTTGTTTTGGCCGACAAGCTATGGAGCAAATATTTAGGTAATGCGCCAAAACCTGCCGATAAGCTGGAACTTATCAAACAGGTAATCGACAAAATATCATTACAGCACACCACACCTGAAAAATTCCAATCTGAAATTGAGAAGCAGATTTCTGAACTGACAGCCTACGTCAAGGCCAAAGACCTTATTTATATTGACCCGTCCAAGCCTTTGGTTGTTCGAAAAGAGCCGGATTATATGGCGGGTGTAGCCGGAGCTTCAATCTCAGCACCTGGTCCTTATGACAAAAACGGCAATACTTATTATAATGTTGGAAGCCTTTCCGGTTGGTCTGCGGCTGATGCTGAAAGCTATCTAAGAGAATATAATGACTATATTTTACAGATATTGAATATTCATGAGGCTATTCCTGGGCATTATACTCAATTGGTTTACAGCAATCAATCGCCAAGCCTTATAAAGGCTATTTTAGGAAATGGAGCCATGATTGAAGGTTGGGCAGTTTATACGGAAAGGATGATGTTGGAAAGCGGCTATAAAAATTCAGACGAAATGTGGCTGATGTATTATAAGTGGAATCTGAGAACAATCTGCAATACTATTTTGGACAACAGCGTGCATACCCGAAATATGTCAAAAGAAGAAGGCATTCATCTGCTCACCAAGGAAGCATTCCAGCAGGATGCGGAAGCAGAAGGGAAATGGAAACGCGTAACATTGTCACAAGTACAACTTTGTTCTTATTTTACCGGCTATACAGAAATCTATGATTTTAGAGAACAATTGAAAAAACAGCAAGGCAAGAATTTTAACCTGAAACATTTTCATGAAAAATTCTTAAGCTATGGCAGCGCACCTGTCAAATACATCAAGGAATTGATGCAAAATGAAAAGTAAGCAGCGTTATCTGTCCCTTATGCTTTTGGTCATTCTTTTTTCGTGTCAAAAAAACAACCAAAAAATAGTAGGCATACAACCTTATGGAGCATTTCCTAAACAACAGGTTACGCTTATGGCAGAGGTAATTGACAGTTTTTATAATGTAAGAACTGTCATTCTTCCTCATAAGGAGATATACAAACAAGAAGCCTATGTAAATATAAAATCGCCTCGTTATAGAGCAGACAGTATTATCAGGATACAAAAGCGGAACTTGCCCGATTCTTTGGATTTTGTTGTTGGCCTGACAGTAAAAGATATTTCGACCACAAAGAGAGAAAGTAGTGGAGAAGTTATAAAACCTGCCTCAAAATATACAGATTGGGGTGTGATGGGGCTTGGATTTTGTCCCGGAAAAAGTTGTATTATTTCTACATTTAGGTTGCATCATAAAAATCCGAATGTCCGACTGGAGCGATTAAAAAAAATAACCATCCATGAACTCGGACATAATTTAGGGTTGCCGCATTGCAAAAATAAAAAATGCGTAATGACAGATGCTGTTGAAAGTATTGCTACTATTGACAATGAAAGTCTTTCTTTATGTGAGGATTGCAGGCAAGAAATAGGGTTTTAATATATTCTGCTTTGCGGCCCTGCGTCTTTGCGAGCAATTATTTCACGCAAAAACGCAAGGCCGCAAAGTTTTTTAATATAGACCTATTCGGGAAATCACCTTACTCAAAACTAACGCCTTGTTTTTTAAATTCTTCGTAAAGTACTATTCTTGCTTCACTAATGGCTGCTTCAGTTCTATAGATATTGCACCAGAACTGAATTTTTAGCTGGTATTTGGTATCAGAAATAAAGTTGTAAAAAAGCCGGGGCTCTTTTTCAGAATAAATTGTTGGAATCTCTTTGATAGAGCTAATAATTGTTGCTTTTATTTGTTCCTGAGAGATTTCTCCCTGTAATGTAAAACTCATGTCAACTAACTTGGAATTATTGGTATAGGTCCAATTGACGATATTTTGCGACAAAATGTTTCCATTAGGAACAATAACTTCGGCACCATTAGAAGTATCAATTTTAGTGGTTCTCAAACCTATGGTTTTTACTCTTCCGGATTGGGAGCCTACATCAATTACATCACCAATCTGGATGGGCTTGTCAAAAATCAGGATTACACCCGACACAAAATTGTTGACAATATTCTGCAATCCCAAACCAACTCCAACACCCAAGGCTCCTAAAACAATAGTAATCTTATCCAATGGAATTCCGGCGGCAGAAATGGCCAGCAGATAGCCTAAAATAAGGAGCAGAAGCCGTGTAATCAATAGCTTGGAGTGTTGTTTTTTGTTGATGGTTTCTTCGTCTTCATCGTCAATCTCACCGAAAAAGTAAGCCACATATTTCTGGATGATATGGGCAATCCAGACGATTAACAGGAATAACAATATATTACCTACCGTAAAAGAGAAATTACCTATTTTGTTTTGTGTGGTGAGCAGCGATGAGATGGAATCATAAAATATATTGGAAAGATTCAAATTGGAAGCAATGACAATTATCCACAAATAAACAATGAGAAGCATGAATGGTTTTTTGAGGTTTTTTTCAAGATTCCTGAAGTCAAAAATTTTCACAATACCCCTGCGGATGCGTATGGCATAAATTTGCAGCGTTATCATCTCCAATATAATTTTTAGGAATACGGAAAGGGCTATAACCTGTGTCAATGCAATAACAGCGGCCAGACTTAGCGTATGTGCTAAGGAAACACGTCCGAATACATTAAAAATCACGGCTAATATGTTCAATGTCAGAAACAAGATTTTGGCATATTTTAAAAGGCCTTTGATATACATTTCTTCCTGTATGGTTTTCAGATAAGCGAGTCCGAAGCGAATGCTGGCAAGATTGACCAGAATAAAAATACAACGCTGGATTCGGCTTACTTCAAAAAAAAGATCCATAAAGCTGAACATGACAAATAGGGCAACCAGTAAAAGCCAGTTTCGGAAAGCTTTTGAAGACCACACTTTTTTAAACAGTATAGTCAGCGCAATCAGGAGTATCAGGTGTGTAAATTCAATAAAAAGGGCAGGAGCATAGAGGTTGATGGCAATAGCTATATTAAGTATTAACACAATAACCGGTAGTATGGCTCCCTGATTCAGATAGCGGAATTGGAAAATTTCCAGCGATTCCATTTGATGTACTCTTTTTAAATATTTCAGGTTAAAACTAATCCACCATAACAATAGTCCACCTAATACCAGTAACATAAAAGTACTGCCAAAGCTATAACCGAAATAATAGGAAAATGCTTTTTGTTCGGCATTGAATTTTTCCTGGAAATAGGTTTTCATTTGCTGTTTATCGTCACTAGTACTGTCCCACAAATGAGGATGCTCATTACCCAGAAGCGAAACCCCGGATTTGTTCAGTCGTTCGTTAACAAGGATAAGGTCTTTTGAAACCAACATTCTTTTTTCGACGATGCCTTTTTTCCAGTTGTTAAGCGAATCAATATTGGCTCTTAAAAGACTATCTGTTGTAACCCATTTATTTTTTAATTCTTTGAGCTGTGGACGAAATTCTTTGATAAGAAGGCTGTCCCTGATAAGTTTTCTAAAAACAGTGTCATTTATAATGGCCTTATTTCCTTTTCGTATTTTGACAATCCTTTCGTCACTTTCGTTTAGCCTGGTCCAATAGTTTTCAAATTTTTGCTGCAGTTCTAAAAGGATTTTGCCATACATCTGCTGATTGCGGACATTACCGTTGTTTTTTGCTCCAAGATTTGAATCAATAAGTTTTAAGGCTTTTTCTGTCTGTTGCATTTCTCCAAGAAGAAATAAAACTCCGGCATCCAGAGCACCCTTACTTTTGGCATTGTCAAGCATTTCGCCAGCTCTTTCAATAGAAACAAGATAGTCGCTGGCGGCCAATTCATCTTCAGCAAACACAGAAGGTTTGTTTTTACTGTCGGTTGGTTGGTTTGTTGCTGTTTTTTCTTTTTCCTGTGCTGTAGCCATTCCTGTCATAAGGAATAAAACAAACAGGAGGAGTAGGGTGGGGTTGTGTGGAAATGATTTAAACAAAGTTTTATTTCTCATGCTAAATACGAAACTAATGATTGATTTTTGTTTGTATAGAATGGATTCGCTTATTCTAAAATCTCCCGGATTTGTTCCTCTAAATCGGCAAGGTTTTCAAATTTTTTAAATTCGGGTTCTTTCCCCAATGATTCCAGTTCGGCAGTGATTTCCAACAACAATTCTAAAGCGTCTGATTCGTTGCCTTGCTTGTTTTCGTCAAAATCAGTGCCTGCCAGAAGTCCTTCGTTATACATCCCAACACACCATTCTTCAATAAATTCAGATAGTTTTATTTCAGCAGGTCTGTATTGTTTCCATTTGTCTTTAGCACAGGCAAGCGCTTTGTTTCGGTCAGACCAAAAACACATCACGGGCATAGGTTTTCCATTTTCATTCTCATAGTTTGTAGAGTCGAGTGTAGCAAACCCTACATTATTTTCAAGTCCGAATACGATTTCTGTCTGGCAGATATTTTTGATGAAATCTTCGTGGCGCTGTTGCAGCTCTAGTACATCCTGAATCATGGTGTGATATTTAGTAGGTGTAAATGTAGCAATTTTACAGGATTCTAAAACCTGTTGTCTCCGTCTAAAAGATTCCCGATACCACCTAAAATGCTTCCTTCGTCTCTGCTTTTTCCGCCTCCCTGAGGTGCGGCAGCCCAGACTCTTCCTGCAAGTCTGCTAAATGGAAGTGATTGAATGTAGACAATTCCCGGTCCTGTTAGTGTGGCATAAAATAAACCTTCGCCACCAAAAATAGTATTCTTGATACCGCCAACGAACTGAATATCATAATCAACATTTTGGGTAAATCCAACAATACAGCCGGTATCAACTTTAAGCGTTTCGCCCTGAGCCAGTTCTTTTCGGGCTAATGTTCCTCCGGCATGTACAAATGCCATTCCATCACCTTCCAGTTTCTGCATGATAAAACCTTCACCACCAAAGAGTCCGCGTCCGAGTTTTCGTGAAAACTCAATACCAACGGTAACGCCTTTAGCCGCGCAAAGGAAAGCATCTTTCTGGCAGATAAAACGCCCGCCGTATTCTGTCAGGTCAATAGGTACGATTTTTCCGGGATAAGGAGAGGCAAAACTTACCTTGCGTTTTGCATGATATTGATTGAGAAATACTGTCATAAAAAGGCTTTCTCCTGTAAGAAGTCTTTTTCCGGCAGAAAATAGTTTGCCCATAACGCCCTGGTTTTGGTTAGAACCATCACCAAAAATAGTGTCCATTGCAATGCCATTATCCATCATCATAAAGCTTCCTGCTTCGGCAACTACGGCTTCCTGTGGATCCAGTTCGATTTCCACATATTGCATTTCTTCGCCATAAATCTGATAGTCAATTTCGTGTGATGTCATTTTGTATAGTTTTTTGATTTGATTATTTAATTGGTAGGATTTGCCGTAAAAATGTTACAATTGATTCGTCAAAATTAAAGGTATAAAAAAAGGAGCAAATCAACTTGCTCCTTTTTAATTGTAACCAAAAATTATTTAATACTGATGGCAAAACCACCGCCCGGGGCTATTGGCTGCTTCAGTTTGGTCTTTGAGTTTACCTTAACGGTTCGTATGCTATAGCTTTGCGGATTTTTGTCATAGCTGGCATCTTTTCCGTCGGCATAGATAATAGCCGTAAATGTTTTTCCTTTTGGAAGGTAGTCGAAAGTAACCAAGGCTGTTCTTGGATTTTCATCCGAAATACCGCCTACAAACCATTCATTTTTCCCTTTTGCCTTACGTGCAATTGTAATATAATCGCCAGGTTCGGCTTCCAGAATGTAGGTGTCATCCCAGTCTACAGCCACATCCTTGATGAACTGGAAAGCATCAAGGAATTTGTTATAGGTTTCAGGAAGGTCGGCAGCCATTTGTAAAGGACTGTACATCGTAACATACAATGCCAGTTGTTTTGCCAAAGTTGTATGTACAAAAGAATTGTTTTCCGGATTATAAGCACTGATTTTAGTTTGGAAAATGCCCGGTGTATAATCCATAGGTCCGCCCATTAATCGTGTAAATGGCAGGATAGTAGTATGGTCAGGATTATTTCCTCCAAATGATTCGTATTCGGTTCCTCTTGCAGATTCATTACCGATTAAGTTTGGATAAGTTCGGCTTAATCCGGTTGGTCGTACTGCTTCGTGGGCATTTACCATAATTTTATACTCCGCTGCTTTTTTGATGGCATACAGGTAGTGGTCAATCATGGTTTGGCTGTAATGGAATTCTCCTCTTGGGATAATGTCACCTACATAGCCGCTTTTAACAGAGTTATAGCCATTATCAACCATAAACTGGTAGGCTTTGTCCATATGACGTTCATAATTTGTGACAGAGCCAGATGTTTCATGGTGCATCATCATTTTGACACCTTTTGATGCGGCATAACGGTGAAGTTCCTTTACGTCAAAATCAGGATAAGGCGTCACGAAATCAAAAACATAATCTTTGGATTTTCCAAACCAGTCTTCCCAGCCTTCGTTCCAGCCTTCCACAAGCACGGCATCAAAACCATGCTTGGAAGCAAAATCAATATATTCTTTTACATGGGCTGTGTTGGCAGCATGCTTCCCGTTAGGTTTGGTTTTGGAATAATCGGTTACACCTAATTGTACACTTTCCAAATCAGTATAGGCCCAGGAACTTTTTCCTGTAATCATTTCCCACCAAACGCCTACATATTTAACGGGTTTTATCCAGGAAACATCCTTATATTTTGTAGGTTCGTTCAGGTTAAGGATTAATTTTGATGCCAGTATGTCGGCTGCTTTGTCACTTACCACAATAGTTCTCCATGGCGATTGTGTTGGTGCCTGAAGATAACCTTTGTCCCCAATAGCATCGGGTGTCAGCCACGATTCCAATATCATATTGCTGTCGTCAAGATTAAGCGACATACAGGAGTAATCAACTAATGCTGCTTCGTGGATATTGATATACAATCCGTCCTTGCTTTTCATCATCAATGGCGTTTGCAATCCGGTAGGGGAGAAAGTCGTTTGTGAAGCATTTGGTGTTACAGCTGCCTTCATCTTTCCCCTCACTTCGGAAAGATTTGAAGTTACCGTGCTGTATTCCTGCGTATCATAATCGCCCGGAAGCCAAAAAGCTTTATGGTCTCCGGCCAGAGCAAACTGTGTTTTCTCTTCTTTGATAACAAAATGGTTTAGGTTTTTCTGTTCCGGAAATTCATATCGGAATCCGAGTCCGTCATTGAACAGACGAAAGCGAATTTTGATAAAGCGTCCGTTTGCAGCTTTCTGGCTCAATGTAACCAAAAGCTCATTATAGTGGTTACGGATGTTTTTTTGTTCCCCAAGAACCGGACTCCATGTTTCATCAAAAGTTTTCTTTTCCGTTTTGTCAATCTGGAAACCATCCAGAAATGAAGTGCCGTTTTTCAGTTCAAGACCTAATTTGCTGGTCTTGATAACTGCTTTTTTCTTGTAAGTCAGTTCATAAGTAGGTTCTCCTTTAGAGGAAAGGCCAAATTTTAATTCAAGATTTTGGTCGGGCGACGTAATCTGTTGGGCATTTATGACACAACATGCCATAAGGAGAAAGGCAGACAGTAGTCTTTTCATAAGATTTTAGTTTGTTAATAATAGTAAATTCTCAAGTCTCTAAAAGCGTTCTTCAAAACTTCCTCACTAAGTATATGATAAATCGAGAGCCTATAGGATAGTATGTTCCTGCCAAAAATACTATAATTTCAAATAAATTGGGCCGTAATAGTGCTGAGTAGCTTATTTTTATCAATCTTGTTCTAAAAGCCGTAAAAAAATGGGCAAAAAGCATTTTTCTAAAATTGTTTTAACAAATACTTAGTGAAGAACTCAAAATAAATCTATAATTTTGAACTTACTTTTTCTGTAGAAATGAGAAAACTGTATTTTATGCTGCTTATTATATTCGGAATCTTCATGATGCCCGAGTCTTCGTACGCCTGCAACAAATCTTCTCAGAAAAAAAACTGCAGTAAGGAAATAACTGCTCACAAAAAACAGAAAGAGAACTGTTGTGATAAGAACAGCACTTCTCATAATTGTAAAGGAAAGTGTAAACATGCTTCCTGTATATGTCCGGTTTCCTGTGTAAATGCAGCTGCTTTTTTTATACTTCCGGAATTTAACAGCAATTTATTTGCCTTAACAGAAAAAAGATTGGGATTTTACCATACTGAAGCAGGCTTTGCTTCGGGTTTTCATTCCATCTGGCAACCTCCCAAAATAGGCTAATATCCTTTTGTGGCAGCCATAAGTCTGTCTAATCGAGAACAATAAGCTTAGTAGTATATCTAAAAAATTAATCTAATGGAATCATTATCTAAAATAATGGCAACATTTGCCATGGTATTTGTATTTACTGCCTGTGAGGCACAAATCAAAAACGAGAAAAAAGAAAACGTAAAAATCTATGGTAATTGTAATATGTGCAAAAGCACTATTGAAAAAGCCGGAAATGTCAATAAAATAGCCAAAGTCGAATGGAATAAAGATACCAAGATGGCTGTTATTGCCTATGACCAGAAGGCTACCAATCTGGATGCTGTTTTAAAACGCATTGCCCTGGCAGGATATGACAGTGACTCATTCCGAGCTCCCGATGATGTTTATGCAAAACTTCCGGAATGCTGTCAATATGAACGTGCCATAAAGACGAGTGCTAAAACAGAAATAGCACATACCGGGCATTCAGGACATGATATGAAGGCAACTGAACAGAAGAACCAGAGTCAGCTGAAAGCTGTTTTTGATAATTATTTTGATGTTAAGGATGCTTTGGTAAAAACGGATGGGAAATTAGCTTCTGAAAAAGCCAAAGGTTTGGTTAAAGCCGTAACTGCAGTAAAGATGAATGAGTTGAATACTGAGGAGCATAATGTCTGGATGAAAGTTCTGAATAACCTGAAAGAGGATGCAGAGCATATTGTAGAAACTACGGATGCAAAACACCAGAGAGACCACTTTATTACCTTGTCAAAAAGCGTGTATGAATTGCTTAAGGTTTCAAAATATGAGGTCCCGGTTTATTATCAATTTTGTCCTATGGCGAATGATGGCAAAGGTGCCAATTGGCTAAGCAAGGAAAACGCAGTTAAGAATCCTTATTATGGTTCGCAGATGCTGACTTGTGGCAAGACAGTTGAAACGATAAAGTAAAAAGTGAAATAATGGATATAAAGAACTATAATCCAGCCAAATTGCTACTGCTGTTAGTTATGCTGACAGCAGGCAGTTTGCATGCACAAAAAGTAGTCCGTTATGACCTTTATGTAAAAGATACTCTGGTAAATTACGCAGGTAAAGAAAAAAGAGCAATTGCTGTCAACGGACAGATTCCGATGCCAACACTTACGTTTACTGAAGGCGATATAGCTGAAATTGTAGTACATAATCAATTAAAAGAAAGTACATCACTGCATTGGCATGGCGTGTTTTTGCCAAACAAAGAAGATGGAGTTCCTTATCTTACGCAGGAGCCTATAGCTCCCGGTGCTGTATATACTTATCGTTTTCCAATCATTCAGAATGGTACGCACTGGTATCATTCGCATTCCGGTTTGCAGGAACAGATTGGAATGTATGGTAATTTTGTGATGAAAAAACGGGAAGACGATAAAACGTTTCGGAAAGGAATAGACGACCTGCCAACGGTTCCTATAATTTTAAGTGAATGGACCAATCTCAATCCGGATAATATTGACAGGATGCTTCATAATGCCAATGATTGGGCTGCGATAAAAAAAGGAGCAACACAATCGTATGTTGAAGCCATAAGAGAAGGCCATTTCAAAACCAAGCTTAAAAACGAATGGAAACGCATGCTCGCCATGGATGTAAGCGACGTTTATTATGATAAGATATTAATCAATGGAGCCAATTCTACCAATTTAAAAAGTTTTGATGGCAAAAAACTAAAAGCAGGCGATAAGGTAAGACTTCGCATTTCAAACGGCGGCGCCTCATCCTATTTCTGGCTTCGCTATGCGGGAGGTAAGATGACTGTAGTGGCCAGTGACGGTAATGATGTTGAACCAATAGAAGTGGATAGATTGATAATTGCAGTATCAGAAACGTATGACGTGGTGGTTACCATACCGGAGGAAGGACTTTCTTATGAGTTTTTAGCCACTACAGAAGACAGGACGCAGTCGGCAAGCTATTTTATTGGGAATGGCGTCAAACAGCTTATTTCTCCGCTTCCCCGGTTAAAATATTTTGAGGGAATGAAGATGATGAACGATATGATGAAAATGAACGGCGATTTGGATGATATGGGAATGAACATGAGCCTGAATCAGATGGATATGAATGTAGTGATGTATCCGGAAATTACAGGTGATGCCAAACAAAAGGATGCCAAACAAAAAACCGACCACAGTCAGCATGGAATGAACATGGATAATGACCCGAATCGTTATAATGCGAATGCTTTAGCGGATATCGTGACTCTGAATTATGCTATGCTGAAATCGCCTTACAATACGGTTCTGCCAAAAGAAGCCCCGGTAAAGGAATTAAAATTTACCCTTACCGGAAATATGAACCGTTATGTGTGGAGCATGGACAATAAAATTCTTTCGGAAACCGACAAGATTCCAGTTAAAAAGGGAGAAGTATTGCGCATCACTATCTACAATAATTCCATGATGCGCCACCCAATGCACCTGCATGGCTTTGATTTCAGAATAATTAATGGAAAAGGAGAAAACGCACCGCTTAAGAATGTAATGGATATTATGCCGATGGAAACCAATACTATTGAATTTTTAGCCAATGAAGAAGGTGATTGGTTTTTTCACTGCCATATTTTGTACCATATGATGGCTGGGATGAATCGTGTTTTTGCTGTTGGCGATTATGAAAATCCGTATCTTCCAGATAAGGCAAAAGCCTATAAGATGCTGCAAAGAGAAAGTAATATGCCGCATTTTATGGCCCAGAATGATTTTGCAACAAATGGTAATGATGGGGAAGCTATGCTTCAGAACGCGAGATGGTCATTAGGAACGGAGTGGCGATTGGGTTACAACGATATGCATGGGTATGAGGTAGAAACCCATTTGGGCCGCTTTATCGGAAAAATGCAATGGTTTATGCCTTTTATCGGTTTTGACTGGCGTTACAGAAGAATGGGTGAGGATGAACACGAAAAGAACATATTCGGACAAAAAAACAAGAAAGATAGCCGAAGTGCGGTGAGTTTAGGGTTTGTATACACACTGCCAATGCTCGTGAACTTTCAGGCAGAAGTTTATCATGATGGGATTGCCCGATTGCAGTTAATGCGGGAAGATATTCCTATTTCCAAAAGATTGCGTGCCGGTTTTATGGCCAATACTGATTTGGAATATATGGTCGACCTGCGATATGTACTCAATAAAAATATGGGTATCCGTACACATTATGACAGTGATATGGGCTTTGGAGTAGGCTTTGTACTTAATTATTAATAAACCCAAAATAAAAGGCCTCCAAAATTTTGGAGGCCTTTTTTCTTTATTACTTATTTTTTCTTAAGCACAAATACTTCTTCAATCTTTTTGCGGTCTTTTTCACTAAGTTTTGCTGTTTTTTTCAGCTTATCAGTGAATTCTGCTACTTCTTCAACTGTGGCCGGACAGCCTAAGTTTTCGCCTTTGGCATTAAAAGAATCAGCTAACAGTTTGCCATTAGCATCATAAATCTGCCAGAAAGGAATACCGCTATTGTCTGCTTTGGATTTCTTCAGGATATCATCGGCACCCGGGTTTTCAAGATGTTTTTTGTCTTTGGATTCCTGCACTACCAAAAACGTAGTTACATAGTTTTTGTCAAAAAATGGCTTGACGGTTTCGGCTTCCATATTGTTTTCCATCTTCTTGCACCATTTGCACCAGGAAGCATGATACATTACAAAAACATTTTTCTTTTCTTTTTTTGCCTGGGTAAAAGCTTTTTCAAGGATTTTATCGGCGCTTTCCTGTGCAGATGATTGAGTTATTGCACCAATAAAAAGCAAACAGAGTAACAGTGATTTTAGTTTCATTGGGTTGAATTGTTTTTAAGAGTTAGCGAAAGTTTATACATAACAAACTTAACGATTCGCTTGCATATTTCCATGTGTGATAATAGTAAATAATTTCTAAATAAATTAGCTGAACAAAAAGTTAAAAACCTTCGGGAGATGTTAAGGATGTCTAACTTTGTGTTTATACAAATCTGAAATAAAAAGATACCGAAAATGGAACAATTACAAGGAAGAAAAGCATTAATAACCGGAGGAAGCCGCGGATTAGGAAAAGCTACGGCTTTAGCTCTTGCAGCCGAAGGTGTTGACATTGCTATTACAGGTAGAAATGAAGAAGCTTTGCTGGAAACTATAGCAGAATTGCAGGCTTATGGTGTAAAGGCAATCTATTCTGTTTTTGATGTAGCCGATTTTGAAGCTGCCAAAAAAGGAATCGCCTATATCCATGAAGCATTTGGTGCTATTGATATACTTATCAATAATGCAGGAACAGCTTCTTTTGGAAGTTTTTTGGAAATGGAACCGGAAAGATGGCAGGAAATCCTAAACGTCAATGTTATGGGTATCTATAATGTGACACATCAGGTACTTCCGGGAATGATTGCCAGAAATACGGGTGATATTATTAATGTTTCTTCTACGGCCGGGCTTCGAGGTAATGCTAATACAACCGCCTACACGGCATCAAAATTTGCTGTTGCCGGATTTTCGGAAGCATTGATGATGGAAGTAAGAAAGCACAATATCAGGGTTTCAGCCTTAATGCCGAGTACGATTGCGTCTGAAATGTCACTTTCATTGAATCTTACAGATGGTAATCCTGAAAGGGTACTGCAACCGGAAGATTTTGCTGAATTGGTTGTTGCCCAATTAAAACTGAATAGGAGAGCGTTGCTCAAGTCTGCTTCGCTTTGGTCTACAAATCCTTAAAATAAAATCCCCTCAATTGAGGGGATTTGTTATTTCTATAAATAGCCTAACAGCCAATAGAGTATAAAAAATAAAATGATGGTTCCAAGGCATCCGCCTCCAAGTTTCTTCGCTCCCCATCCTGCGAGTAGTGTTTTGAAGAATCCGTTCATAGCTTTTGATTTTTATGGTTTACTTAAAGTTAGCTATTTCTTTTCGGGTTCGGTTCAATTTTAAGACAGAATTATTAATATTTTCCGCTAAGTAATTCACCACCAATTGGCACTTTTGTGTCCAATCCCAGCTTTTTCATCATTTCATAAGTTGTACAGATGGCGGCTGTTGTAACTGGAATTCCTATTTCTTTTTCAATCAGGTCTACAGCTTCCAGGGACGGCATTTGTACGCAGGCAGAAGCGACAAGTACATCAACATCTTTTAGGTTGAGTCGTTTGTAGATATCTAAAAGATTCATAGGATTTTGTGCCGCCACTTCTAAATTGTCAGGTATTTCCAAAGCTATAGAATCAACAACTTCAAATCCCTGATGCTCGATATAATCTACAACCAACTGCGTTAGCGGTTTCATGTAAGGTGTAATGACGGCTACTTTTTTCGCTCCCAAAACTTTCAATCCGTTGATTAATGCACCGGCACTGGTCACGATTGGAGTAGGGAAGCCGTTCTTTACGGTTTCTTCATGCAGATTTGTCTCAGAAACGCAGTGATAGCCACGTCCCATACTCATAATGGCAACAAGGCAAGCATAACCCATCACGTCTACTTGAGCATCAGAAAGTTCCTGAGCACATTTCAAACTCATTGCGTCCATAGCTTCCAATTCTTCTTTGGTTACTTTTTTCATCCGCATCCTGCTGGAATGGAAAGTGAATCTTTCCGGTGCAATAGTTTCTCTGGAACGGAAGAGGGCCGGTATCTCGGTTTCCATCGTTGTATTGGATGAAGGAACTATCTGGCCTATTTTATATTTTTTCATTGTAAGTGAAGTCTAAAGTTATTAAGTCTAAGGTCTAAAGTCTGAAATCTGAAGTCTGAAATCTAATTATTAATTTTCTTAATCGTATTCACTAACGTTCCAATTCCTTCAACGGTAGCTTCAACGATATCTCCGTCCCACATCCATTCTTGCGGGTCTCTTCCGGCGCCTACACCTGCAGGTGTTCCCGTCGCAATGATATCGCCTGCTTCGAGTGTGAAAACAGTACTTAGGTCTTCAATAAGGTCAGGAATTCTGAAAAGCATGTATTTTGTGTTTGAATTTTGCTTTTCAACACCGTTAACTGTCAGCGATAAATTAAGGTTGTGTGGGTCTTCGATTTCATCTTTGGTAACCAGAACAGGTCCCATTGGTGCGAAAGTATCCTGTCCTTTTGAAACAATCCATTGTCCTGCACGACGGCAATCCCTGGCGCTGATATCATTGATAACAGTGTAGCCAAAAACATAATCCATAGCATTTTCTTTAGCAATGTATTTTCCTTTTTTGCTGATTATTACTGCCAATTCAACTTCCCAATCCAGTTGTTGCGTCAGTTTTGTGTTGTGAAGGATAGCTTCATCGTTACCAATCACTGCAGTTGGTGGTTTTGAGAAGATAACCGGCTGTTGCGGTAAATCTTTTGACGTATCTAGTGTTCTGGCTGATTCTGCTACATGTTCCGTATAATTCAGTCCAATACCGATAATATTTTTTCTTGGTTTAGTAATTGGAGCCAAAAGCTTTATTTCGTTTAAAGGAAGCGAAGCTGCTGCGATGGCACTTTCTGAAGAGGTTTTCAGGATTTCAGCAATTCTGCTAACTTCTTCCAATCCAAGGTCAATCAGTTCCAACATGGTTCTTGGAAATTCTTCATTGTGTTTGTGTGCAAACGCTTCCAGGTCAAGAACTGTGTCATTGTTGAAAATTCCAAGCTTTGGTTCTGAATTTTTATGCGTGAAAGTAACTAATTTCATTTTTTCGTTATAAGTATGGTTTTTATGGTTGTATTTACTTTTCTCTTTTTTGACTTTTAGCTATTAACTATCTGGAATCCTCCGTTTTCTTCATAGGCTCTTTCCTGATATAGCCCTAAAGATTCAATAACCGGAAGGTCGTTAAAAGAGAACAGGCAGGCGTCTTCTGTTTCTGAAAGATTTACGTGTTCATGTACGGCCCACGAAGGAACACAAAAAATATCTCTTTCTTTCCAGTCATAACGTTTTCCGTTAATGACAGAATAACCTTTGCCCTTGGCACATTGATAAACAAATGAACCGGTGTGTTGGTGTGCTTTTGTATGTTCACCAGCTCTTAGTAATTGCATGGATGCTCCCATGGTCTGCATGACATGGCCTCCGGTAACAGGATTGGAATAATGCATCAATATGCCATCATAAGGTGAGCCCTCATTTACCTGAGCAGCTTCTAATAAGGAAGGATAAACATTCTTCCAGGAATATTTGAATAGAGGAGAATAGGGTTTATCCCATACCTTGTCAGCGGGTAATAATCCTGAACCTCCATAAGTTAGAGGTGAAAAATTAACCGGATACTTTAATTCCTGTTTTCCATCATAAACAGCATAGTCATTAGCTTCCAGCGCATTTACCAAAGGAATATCCAGACCGTCCTGCCAGATACAGGTTTTTCCGCCTTCTGCAACACCATGTTCATGCCATGTGCTGTTGGGTGTAATTACAAAATCATTGACTTCAAATGTAATCTTATTGCCATCAACCACCGTATAGCCACCTTCACCTTCCATAATAAAACGTAGGGCAGAAGCTTTATGACGATGTGCCGATGTGCTTTCTCCCGGACGGGTAACCTGTATTCCGGTATACAACCAGCCAACGGCAGCGCTTACATCCTTTCGCTTGTCATTTACAAGATAAACCACACGACGCCCGGCTTGTTCCGGAGTCACCAATTCTGATGATTTAAGTGCCAGTTCTCTTAGGTTTTCATATTTCCAGAGCATAGGAACAGAGGAAGTACGCGGCTCCCAAGGTTCAATATCATTAGCTACGGTCCATAAGGCGCCGGCTCCCAGGGTTTCTAATTCTTTATAATAGGCCTCAAGTTCGGGAGTATCCTTAACCCGGGCTCTTCCAATTACGTCGTCGTTGAATTTTGATTCCATATTTGTTTATTTTTCGTCTTCTTTATCCAACCCTGCCAGGGTTTTAAACCCTGGCAGGGTTGGATAAAAGAAATAAAGAGTTTTTTATTCTATTATCAAATCGTCAATATCAAAAAAATCCTGATTTTGATTATGATACGCTATAAAATTATCTAAATTATAAAAGACATCAATAACTTCTTTTCTTTTTATTTTAGTTGGTTTCTCAGAAATAATACTTCCGTAAGAAGACCATGGGTAATCGTTTATATTTTTGCAAAAACCATGATGTACAGGGTTATTGTGAATGTAAACAACCAATTTCTGAAAATAATCATTTGATGCTACTAATTTCCTGTGAAACGGTTTTTCAAATAAGCTTCCCGTTCTTTTGAAACGTTTGTTTATTGCCTGTGTATATGCATTAAACAGATGCGAGAACTGTTTAGATGCGCTTATTATTCTTGGTTTTTCAACGGTTGAATATTTTAGCTTGCGATTATCAATCTCATTTTGTGATTTTATATAAACCAAAAGATGGAAATGATTTTTTAGCAGGCACCAGGCATAGGTTTCAGCTACAGGCTCTATATATTTTTCATATAGTCTTAGGAAATGATAATAACAATCAGCATCATAAAAGAGATTGATACCATTATTTCCACGATTAAAAATGTGATAGAACTTTTCATGTTCTAATGGCTGTATTTTCATGTTGTATGGCGTTTATTTTTTTTCTTCAACCCTGGCAGGGTTTTAAACCCTGGCAGGTTAGGGTTAAAGTTTATTTTTTAGAAAACTCTTCATGGTTATCTATAAAGGTAATCTTTCTTGTTGGAGTAACATTTACCCTAAGGTCGAAAATATCGAAACGGTTGTAATGTCCCAATATGTCGTGCATTTGTTTTGGCTGGATGCATTTGGATAGGTCAATATCAGCATAGACGATTCCTTCTTCGTCAATTAGCGGCTCACCAACAACGGCCCCAT
This sequence comes from Flavobacterium lindanitolerans, assembly GCF_002846575.1. Classification (NCBI taxonomy): domain Bacteria; kingdom Pseudomonadati; phylum Bacteroidota; class Flavobacteriia; order Flavobacteriales; family Flavobacteriaceae; genus Flavobacterium; species Flavobacterium lindanitolerans. Next base: position 185,316 of record NZ_PJND01000009.1, on the reverse strand, counting down.
TAGGGCCTATTATGCCAGAGAAGGCAGAGTTTTTTCTGGTAAGCAATTCCTGAACATTGGGTACATCTTCTTTCAAGGCATCCATTATTTCCTGAGAAATTGTAGAACAGGAAACAATCGTAAATAATTTTCCTTCAAAGGAGTGGGCGGCAGCACGTATCTTTATTGCTTCGGCCATATTATAATCGGGTGGAGCAACAGGAAGTGAAATGTAATTGGCTATGTGAATCAATTCGCCTTGCGAAAGTAAAGTAAATCGAGCCAAAGTATTTGTATTTTCTCCACAGGCCAATGTCCCGATTGGACCTATTTCAGTAGGATATACTTTTAAAGAAGAACCATCACCGCTTGTCCATGTAAGTTTTTCAGCCCAGGTAGGTACGAGTTTACGGTGTCTCCCAATAAGTATTCCATTATTGTCTATAATCAGGTTGGTGTTATAAATTTCTCCGTAGCTGTTTCCTCTTTCGTTGATTCCAATTACAACATGCACGTTGTGTTCTTTGGCAGCCTGACATAGCTGTTGTACTTCGGGGCCATCTGTTGTTATGGAGCATTTGTATAAAACTTCATACCACTTACTGCCTTGTACAGGAGTCATAATCCAATTCCAATACGGATAGCCGGCAATAAAAACTTCAGGAAAAGCAACAAGAGAGGCTCCCTTTCCTGCAGCTTCCTTAATGAATGCTATGGCTTTATCTGTCGTGGCCTGTGCATTTAGGAATACCGGGGCGGTTTGTACTGCAGCGGCTTTAAATTTTGGAAATTCCATTTTATTGATGAATTTATGATTTATGATTTATGATTTATGATTTATGATTTTGGCTTAAATAGTCTATATATCTATTTTCTATTATCTATTTTCTGATTTCTGATTTTGAATCTTAGCGTTCAGACAAAAAAGGAGTTATTTTTTGTTTCATGTCTTCAGTAAAAGGTTCAGATTTGATGTTTTCCCTATTGGTACTAATAGCTACATTCACAAGTGTAACTTCGCCTTCAAGACAGGTTTTTCCCTGTTGATCTTCAAAACGGAATCCGCAAACCATTGAAGCACTGCCCAGATTTTTTACCCATAGATATTTTTTCAAAATTTCTCCCAATCGGGCTGCTTTCCTGAATTGTACTTTTAAATCGACTGTTGGAATACCATTGGTTTCGTGTATGGTAGCAAACGGACGTTCCAAAGCTTCTTCAAACCAATCTTCGACTAAGGCGTTCAGCATTTCGAGAAAACGAGGATAAAAGACTATTCCTGCATAATCAACATGCTGAAAACGTATTTTTTCCTCTTTAATAAAATAATTGCTCATAATTAAAATGGCTTTAAGGTATTTTTAAAAGCTTGCGGCAGCCGCTTTTTTCCAAAAAGAACGGAAATTTTCCGGTACCGTATTTTCATTTAACAGACAGCCATTTTCCAGTTCCGGATAGGTTTCTGCAAATGTCTGAATTTTGGTTCTGTCAACTCTCATGCTGACTACATGTCGGTCAACTTCATCCGGATGGCAGATTCCTGCAGAAGCCATGAGTTCCATAGCGCTTTTTACCGTTTCATGCTGAAAACGAGCTACTCGAATACTCTTTTCTTCGGGTACCAATCCTTTAACGAGTCTCGGGTCTTGAGTAGCGACTCCGGTAGGACAGGTATTAGCGTGGCATTCCAAAGCCTGAATACAGCCTAAGGCGAACATCATCCCTCTGGCTGAGTTGCAAAGGTCTGCACCTGTTGCTAATGTCTTGATGATGTCAAAACCTGTAATTATCTTACCGCTGCATATGATTTTAATTTGGTTTTTAATACCGAATCCAACGAGACAATCATACACAAAGGCCAATGCGTCTCTTAAAGGCATACCTACGTGGTCAGAATATTCCTGAGGAGCTGCACCGGTTCCACCTTCGCCGCCATCAACTGTAATAAAATCAAAATAAGTTTCCGTTTCTACCATGGCTTTACAGATAGCGATAAATTCTGATTTGTTTCCAATACAGATTTTCATACCAATTGGCTTTCCGCCAGAACCTTTTCGCAGTAGTTTGATGAAATCCATCAATTCCAAGGGTGTTGAAAAAGCAGAGTGCGTAGGAGGCGAAATGATGTCTTTTCCTTTGCTTACCAAACGTATGGCCGCAATTTCATCGGTTACTTTTTCTTTTGGCAATATCCCTCCATGTCCCGGTTTGGCACCTTGAGAGAATTTAATTTCAATCATTTTCACATTATCAAGAACGGCTCTTTTGGCATATTGTTCGTAAGAGAAATTACCATCGTCGTCACGGCAACTGAAATAACCTGTCCCGATATTCCAAACTACATCGCCGCCTTCCAAATGATATGGAGAAAGGCCACCTTCACCAGTGTTATGATAAAATCCGCCTTGTTTGGCACCGGCATTAAGTGCCTGTATCGCGTTACGGCTTAGGGAGCCAAAACTCATGGCGCTGATATTGTATAAACTGGCATCGTAAGGCTTTTCACATTGTGAAGACCCGATTCTGATTCTTGGATTACTATCGACCTTTGAGAAAGGAATAGCCTTGATGCTATGGTTAATCCATTGGTAACCTACTTCGTAGATATCTAATTGGGTACCAAAAGGGTTGGAGTCTGTCTCTTTTTTGCTTCGCTGGTAAACAAGGCTTCTTTCCAAACGGTTGAATGGCTTTCCGTCCAGGTCTTTTTCAATAAAGTATTGGCGAACACCCGGACCCAGAGATTCCAAAAGATAGCGCATTCTTCCAACAAGTGGAAAGTTTCTGCGGATTGTTTTTTTAGATTGGAACATGTCATACAATCCCATGATAATCAAAGGGATGAATATTAGCAATAGGAAGCTGGCTTTCCAGTTGATATAGGTCATTATACCGATAATGGCCAATACCGTGATGCTTAATACTACAAATGCTTTTCTCATTAGTTTTGTTTGTTTTTAAAAGAAATTATCAAGGATAATATTAGTGAATTTTCCTCAATTTCCCTTGCCAAAAGCCTTTAATTTGTATCGTTGGATTTTTCCTGTTTCTGTCTTTGGTAGCTGTTCCAGAAAACGGATTTCTCTTGGGTATTTATAAGGTGCGGCATTTTCTTTAAACCAGTCCTGTAAGCTCCTGACATACTCATCGCAAGCCTTGGATTTATCGGCTAAAACAACATAGGCACATACCAGCATACCGCGGTTTTCATCAGGTAGCCCTACTACTGCACATTCTGAGATATCCTCATGTTTCAGCAATACACTTTCAACTTCTATAGCCGCAATGTTGTAACCTGAAGAAATAATCATGTCATCGCCGCGGGCTACAAACCAATAGTAGCCATCTTCGTCTTTACGGAAAATGTCACCGGTAAGGTTCCAGCCATCCTGTACGTATTCTTTTTGCTTGTCGGTACGGTTCAGGTATTTACATCCGGTAATTCCTCTTACGGCTAATCTTCCCGGTTCATTGATTTCTAATTCGTTGCCTTTACGGTCTACGATACGGGCTTCATAACCTCGTATTGGCAATCCTGTAGCACCTTTTTTCATATTTTCTTCGTTAGAAGAAATGAAAATGTGCAGCATTTCTGTTGCGCCAATGCCGTCAATAATTTTCAGGCCGGTTGCTTCATACCAGTCTTCCCAGACTTTTTCAGGCAAAGTTTCGCCTGCTGATACACATTTGCGTAGTGATGAAATATTGTAGTCTTTGACTTTAGTGGCCAATACTCTCCAGGCTGTTGGTGCCGTGAATACAATAGAAACCTTATGGTTTTGTATGGCTTCCAGTAATAGTTCCGGACTCGGTTTTTCAATCAGGAATGTGGATGCTCCGAAATAAAATGGGAAAAGAACAAGTCCTCCCAAACCAAAAGTAAACCCCAAAGGCGGACTACCGGTAAAAATATCTTCCGGAACGGGTTGTAAGGAATATTTTGGGAAAGCTTCACAGATAAGGAGTATGTCTTTGTGATAATGCGAGGTCATTTTCGGGTTTCCGGTAGTGCCGGACGTAAAACCAATTAGGGCAACCGAATCTGCTTTTGTTGGGAAATTCTCAAATTCCTTAGGTTTGTTATGCATTAGTGTTTCAAGCTTTGACAGGCTTTGTTCTGTGCCGTCAAACGTGATGACCTGTTTGAGAAAAGTAGATTTTACTGAAGCTAATGCTTCTTCCAAACGATAATCGCAAAAAGCATGTGATATTTCGGCACTGTCAATCATGACTTCAAGTTCTTTTTCACGCAGCAAAGGCATTGTTGCGACCACGATACCGCCAGCCTTGAGCACGGCAAACCAGCAAGCCACAAACATTGGATTGTTGGCAGAACGTATCAGTACACGATTGCCTGAAACCAAACCCAAATCGTCAACCAGCACATGTGCAATCTGGTTCGCTTTTTCATATAAATCCTGATATGTCCAGTTTTTTTCAAAAGTGCGCATGGCAATATGATGGCCACGACCTTCTCTGACATGCGAATCCAATAATCTATCTACGCAGTTAAGTGCTTCCGGGAGCTGAAAATCCGGATGATTGTAAATATAATCCGGTTGCAGTTTTTGTGATGGCAGGTGCTTTTGTGCGAAATTATCTTGAAACATTTTTAATTACAATTTTCAAATTATCAACTATCAATTATCAACTATTTTTTATGGCTTTCCGGTTTTAACGCTTTCTTCATTCCTTCCACAGCTTTTCTTTCACTTAATTTATAAGGATAAAGATGTGAGATTCCCGCTTCATAGGCCTTGGGAATATCTCCGGCAGGATATTGTTCATAGGCCTGGGCGTTCCTTACAAAACCCGGGTCGAGTAGGAGTGGTCTTCCCAAAGCAACCAAATCAGCCCTTCTGTTGAGTATGATGGTATTAATTTGGTCGATATCCTGTATGGTTCCGGCAGTAATTACCGGAATTCCTGTAGAGTTTCTCACAGCGTCAGAAAATGGGGTCTGGTACATTCTTCCATAGGCGGGTTTTTGATGACTCACGGTATATCCCGAGGACACGTCAATACAATCGGCTCCGGCTTGTTGAAATGCTTTTGCTATTTCCAACACGTCTTCCGGTGTAATACCGCCATAAGCCCAGTCGTTAGCTGAAATCCTTACAGAAATAGGACGGTTTTTATCAAAGTTTTCTCTTACAGTTTTGAATACTTCTAATGGAAATTTTAACCTATTGGTTACGGTTCCGCCATATTCATCTTTGCGGTTATTGGTTAGCGGTGAGAGAAATGAGGCTAACAGGTAGCCATGGTTGGCCTGTAATTCTATCATATCAAATCCGGCCAGTTCTGCATTTTTTGCTGCATTGCGGAACTGCATAATGACATTTTCCATATCCTGCCTGTCCATTTCTTTTGGCACCGGCATCTTACTGTTGTAAGGTATAGCAGAAGGAGCGAGGAGTTTCCATGGAGTTTCAATTGGTTCATCATGACCTTCCCAAGGGCGTTTTACAGCACCTCTTCGACCAGAGTGACCGAGTTGTATTCCTATTTTACTTTTGCTGTTCTGATGAATAAAATCAGTTATTTTTTTCCAGCTATCTATTTGTTGTTGAGAACTTATAAGCGGACAACCTAAAGTAATTTTTCCTTCTTCACTTACAGCAACGCATTCTGTTAGAACAAGTCCCACACCACCTGTCGCACGGCTGCCATAATGCACCAGATGCCAGTCAGAAACCAATCCGTCCTTGGCAGCATATTGTTCCATAGGTGCCATGACTATTCTGTTTTGCAGTTGCATTTGGCGAAGTTGATACGGAGTAAATGCCGGTGGTGTTTTAGTTTCAGCATTACCAATAGATTTATTAAAATCTTTTAAAACAGCGTCCGTAAAAGAAGCATCTCTTATAGCAAGATTTTCCAGAGTAACTTTCTTAGAACGAGTCATAACACCAAAGGCAAAAGGAAGAAAATCCTGTTGAATATGTCTGTCCATGTCTTCAAACCATTCTAACGATACCTTGGCTGCATGCTGTATCATTTCCACGCGTTTGCGGCGACTTTGTTCGTACATTTCGAAAGCTTGCGGAATATCTTTTGGATGAGCGGTAATGGCATCGGCCAGGGCAATAGCACATTCCATTGCCAATTTGGTTCCTGAACCAATGGAATAGTGGGCAGTAGCTTTGGCATCGCCAAGGAGCACGATATTATCTTTATGCCAGACAGTATTGGTAATAATCGGAAAATTTCTCCAATGCGAACGATTTGAAATCAGCCCATGTCCGTCCAATTCTTCTTTGAAAAGTTCAGAAAGCTTTTGTATGGTGCCTTCTTCATCTTCTGTCACGAAACCTGCTTTTTCCCATGTTTCAGGCGAAGTTTCAAATATCCAGGTACTTTTTCCTTCTTCATACTGATAGGTATGGGCTACAATAGGACCATAGGGTGTATTTCGGAAAAAATAAGTAAAAGCATCTAACGGACGGGTAGAGCCCATCCATACAAATTTATTTTTTTGTAGTGAGGAAGTGGTTCCGAAATCAGTAGCCTGCTTGTCGCGAAATAGGCTGTTAATGCCATCGCTGGCTACAATTACATCAGAGTCTTTAAATGCGGCCAAATCTTCTACTACATGTTCAAAATGTAAAATAACGCCTTCTTCCCGGCATCTTTGCTGCAATAGCTGCAATAATGTTTTTCTGGAACAGCCACAGAATCCATTTCCTGTAATACGTATTTTTTGGCCGTCGCGTGCAATATCCAAATCGTCCCAATAGGCAAACCGGCTTCGAATCAATTCATAGGATTTAGGGTCTCGCGACAGAAATTCACTTAGAGTTTCGTCTGAAAACACTACACCAAAACCAAAAGCATCATCTGCCTTGTTACGTTCATAGACGTCTATTTGAAATTCCGGATTGGCCTTTTTGGCTAATATAGAAAAGTAGAGTCCTCCGGGACCGCCACCTATTACGGATATTTTCATTTTATGTATATATTTTTAGTATCACCCTGCCAGGGTTCCAACCCTGGCAGGGTAGATTTCGTTTTGTTTTGTTACTGTCTTTTAATTGCGAATATTTCTCCCAGTTTTGAGTAGTTCGATCCGGCGAGCCTTGCTACAGGTTTGTAGTTTTCCATATTAATCTTATAGTCGTCAAGCAATACCTTTTCGTCAAAATGAAACATTACGACCCTGCCTATAACAACTGTAGCGCCGCCATATTTGTGTCCTTCAAGAGAATAATGGTGAACAAGCCTGCATTCAAAAGAAATGGGGCTTTCCTTGACTCTTGGTGGACTTACTTTAACAGAAGGAACAGGAGTAAGGCCGGCCAGTTCAAATTCATCAATATCTGCGTGTACAGTCTGCGCGGTAGTATTCATGGCCTCAACAATATCTTCAGTAACCAGATTTACAACAAATTCTCCGGTAGCTAACGTATTGGCAAGGGTATCTTTTTTCTGCTGGTTGGAGTGGGCCGTTGCAAACATGACATGGGGTGGGTCGTCTCCAACAACATTAAAAAATGAAAAGGGAGCCAGATTATTAATACCATCTTTGCTAATGGTTGAAATCCATCCGATAGGCCTCGGAATAACAGCTCCGCTGATGAGTTTGTAGATGGCTTTTTGATCGAGTTCGTCAGGATTGAATTCCATTTTATTTGCGTTTGTACAAATTAAAGGAAATTTTTAGAATTATTTTTTAGGGTATGTATTTTTAAGAGGGTAAAATTAGGAATAGTGTAAAAATTAGGAAGTAAGAACTATTACTTTTTAAAAGGAAATTTTAATGTAAGATTAATTTTTTTATAGGGATGAGGAAAACCGTAAAGGTGTTTTTTTTAAATGGTTTATTTTTGTTAAATATAGTTAATTAATTGTTTTTATTTATTTAAAATATCAATTTATTGCTTCATAATTTATTTTTTTAGTTAACATATTGTTTATTTTTTTAATATTTATAAAAGATGAAAAATATACTTATAAGTACTGCGTTTTTTTTTATTGGCTATTCGATATTCGCCCAAAACAATACATTTAAATTTACCTATATGGGTAACGATATAGAAATAAAAATGGGAAGGAATGATGTTGACGATTTTGATGTTCATATTACAAACCTTACGAATGATAATATTTCAAAAAAAGTAATTCTTCCAAACGATACGGCTGTATCATCTTTTATAGAAACTATTCACAGTAAACTTGATGGACTTATTAAGAATTATAAGTTTATAATAAATAATGATCTTACCATAACTCTTCCGAAAGATACGATTGCCTATGATAATTTTTTAGATGCTATGCAAACCCTTCCTAAAGAAGAGTTTTTAAAACTTATTAAAACAAAAATTGTTTATATAAAGAGTAAGGTATCCTTTTAGGAATACATTTCGGAAATATCCAAAGAAGGAGACAAAGATTTGTTTGAAAACAGCAAACTTTTTCTGTTCAAATCGAAAAAAAATGCAGAGAACGGTTCAGTTGGAATTAAATTATTTAAGAATGAAGAAGAGATCATAGATGTTTCTGATGAGGCAACTTTTTATGAAGACTTTTATGAAAAAGAAAATGCTGATGACGAATTAATGAAACTGTTTTTGACAACAGAGGAGCATGCTGCAATGATCAAAGCAGGATTTAAAGTTAATGACAGGGTTAATCTTGAAGATTTTTTGAAAAAAAATAAAGGTGAAGATGATTACGATTTTATAAAAAATGTGGTTGCAACAGGTAAAAATTATGAAGTTAGTGTAAAACCTAATATAAGGAAGAATTTTTTTAATATAAGGGTTTGCAATACTGCTATACCAACATGTTCAACCACACATAAAATGGAATTTAAAATAGAATATGCTGATTTTAAATCTCAGTTTAAGGGCTATTTATTAACAAAACATAGTGAATCAGGTTTTACAGATTATGATTACCGTTTAATATATGATTATTGTAAAAAATTTAATGAAGACGCAATTACTAAAGAAGTTTCAAAAAAATTCAACGATTCGATTTCTACACTATTAAAAAAGATAGAGAATCTGGAACCTCAATACTCAGGAATTTTAAAGTTGAACAAAGAAGGCGTGAGGATTTATAAAATAACATCGAGAATTTTTAAAAATGATTCTATTGGATTAGATGAAGATGCTGTTTTTGTTCCAAATTATGCTACTGTGAGGTTTTTTAATAATAAGGCTAAAGATATAGAAGTAATAGGCATGCTTAAACACAAGGAATCTAAAAAAAACAGAGAATTTGTAACTAGAAATATACGACATAGTATTCCGCTCAGAGGGTTTATCAATTCGACACAATATGTAAAAATTTCTCCAAACGATGATGACGCAGATGGATATTTTCTGAATTACAATGACTTATTCCACTATTACCCTTCTGAAAGAACTTTCAATTTTTCTGTAAGAAATAATGATTATAGGATAAAGGCAGGAGATTCAGTAAAAGTTGAGCAACGTAGATTGGCAGATTATTTTACGGCTGTTATTTTTTCTGATTTTTTAGGACTTAATTCTGAAAATGCCAATTCCCTACTTTTGGCAGAAGGAAGATTAAAGGTACCGTTATGGATTTCAAATGTAAGTATCTGGTCTGCTTTTAGTGCCTTGCGGGCAGATATTAATGCAACAATTTATAATGGCTTTGATGACAGTTCCAGATTTATGACACCGGTCAATGCTCCAAACGGTGTAAGTCCGAATGAGTTATCTACACTTGAGATTAATATTTTTGATTATATAAAGTATAATAATATTAATGCAGGAATAGGGTTGGATTTTCTAAATATCGAATTGAAACCACTTTCTACGGAGTGGAGTTTCGGTTATGGGGTTCGTTATTACAGAGCAGGGGCTCGCTATATGATCCAAAAAGCAGATGCAGACGAAGAAAGGAAGTACCAACTGAATGCCCTTACACATGAAATTAGCACTAATTTCGAGATACGTCCTGAACTGAATTTTGGCGCCGATATAAATCTTGGGTTTAATTGGCTCAATGCCAGAGGCTCATTAAAGAATATACCAATTGTCTATTCTAAGAATTCCAATATGGATGATAAAAGCGTTGTAAGAATACAGCTTAATTTATATAGCAAGATTGATCCTCGTAATTCCAATGATGGAATTTATGCCCGATTAGGAGGTTTCTATCACTTGGGTTCAAAAGACTTTTATCCACAAATAATGGTAGGTTATGCTACTAATCTTTCGTCGTTCGTAAATAAATTTAAGAAGGATTAGATAATTTAAAAAAACTACCGGGAAGTCTATACCAGATTTAATTATTATGAATTTGCGGCTATGCATCTTTGTGAGTAAAAATTTCACACACAGGCGCAGAGCCGCTAAGCAAGAAAAAAATAAAATTTATTGTATTTTGTTTAGAATACCATTAAAGAATAAATAAATAAAAAACCGTCTCAATCTTGAGACGGTTGTCAATGTATATGCTTATTATTTAAAATGCTAATCTTGTCCTTAACACCTCCAATTGCTCATCCGTAAAATCAATATGGGTTACAAAACGCACTAAATGTTTGCCAAACGATACACAATACACTTCATTTTGCTTCAGTTTTTCTACAAAATCAGTAGAAGTAATATTTTGAGGCAATTGTGCCAGAATAATATTTGTGCTTACGGGATAGACTTTCTCAACCCAGGAATTTGCAGCTAACATTTTCCCTATTTCCTTTGCTCTGCGATGGTCATCTTTTAATAAGGTGATATGATTATCAAGCGCATAAATACCTGCTGCAGCCAATGCTCCGGCTTGTCTCCAGCCACCACCCATGGCTTTTCGATAACGTCTGGCCTGGTCAATAAAAGTTTTTTTACCCAATAGAAATGAACCTACAGGGCAACCAAGTCCTTTTGAAAGACATATAGAAATGCTGTCAAAAGTTTTTCCGTAGTCTAACGGAGTTTGATCGGTTTCTATCAGGGCATTGAAGAGTCTTGCCCCGTCTAAATGTAAGATAATGCCATTAGCATGACATACTTCCTTGATTTTTTTGATTTCATTAAAATCATAAATGCTTCCACCTCCTTTATTTACAGTGTTTTCAAGAGATACCATTCGTGTAATGGGTTGGTGTACATCATTGGCATTATTGATGTTTTCTTCTACCATTTTAGCGGTTATCCTTCCCAGATCACCTTCCAAAGGTCTGACAGAAGAGAATGCATTCATGGCTATACCGCCACCTTCATACAAATAGATGTGGGAAAGTTTATCACAAATTACCTCATCGCCCGGGCGCGTATGCACTTTTATTGCCAGTTGGTTGGTCATGGTGCCTGTTGGACAAAACAAAGCAGCTTCCATTCCAAACATCTTTGCGGCTTTTTCTTCTAAGGCATTTACTGACGGGTCTTCTCCATAGACATCATCCCCTAAAGGAGCTTTATTCATTGCTTCTTGCATTTGTGGAGTAGGTAGTGTAAGCGTATCGCTTCTTAAATCGATTTTCATTAGGCTGTTATTAATTACTATTTAAATTGTTTTTATTGGCAAGGAACTTTATTGTTTAACAAATACTAAGACTAATTTGTCATCTTTATAAAAATTGAGTGTCTCTTCTGCAACATCAAATCGTAATGTTGTTTCAGAAAGATAGTGTCGCATTTTTGTTTCAGTAGCTGCAGCATCTTTATCTATGCATGCCATTTTTGTTCCGGCTAAAGCTGAAAAAGTAATCTGGTCTTTCACAGTACTAAAAGTACCAAAGAAATTGTTACAACCACTATTTCCGGTTATTTTTTTGCTTTTTGCATCAAATTGAAGCCCTGCTTTTCCATAGTCCTTTCCCACATTATCCATTTGTATCAGTTTCCATTTTTTACCGTCAATAGCTGCCCAAATTTCATCTTCCGTAGGAATCGTAAAAGCCAGGATAACCTTTTTTGTTTTCGGATCCTTAAAATGTACTGCAGTACCTTGTGTGTGGATTTCAAATTTTTTGTTTTCCATAGCGGTTTTAAATTCCTGTTCCAGTTGCATGCTTTCCGGGTCACAAGCCATTAAGGTACCCATTAACAGATTTATTTGTATTTGGTTGCCTTTTAGTTGGTAGCCTGCATTGAAACGGTTACAGCCACTTTTGCCATAAATAGCATTTTTAGCCTTATCGATAGTCAGGTATACTTTGCCCTTATTAATGTTTTTGCCGTTTATTTGGCTTAAAATCATTTTCTTGTCTAAATAGCTTTCATTGGCAGTTTTGATCTGTTTCTTGTAAACCAGTTTTTTTAAACTGTAAGTATAGGCAGAAGCATCAGCAGGAATGTTGCCCTGTCTTTTGGTTTTGATTACCTTTAACTTATATTCATATCCGGGCTGATAATCAAAACCTTCTATGGTACTATAAAAGTTACTCCATTCTTTGGCAGTTCCTTCTTTTACCTGCATACAATTCATAGGAGCTACACCTTCACAAGGAACGGTATTTTCTTTTATCTTCATTGTAACGGTTTTTTGAGCGAAGGATAACGCACTGATGCTCAAAAAAAGTATTGCAAACTGTAATTTCATTTTTTTCATTTTTAAGATTTATTTTTTTATCGAAATGGCACAAACTATGCCAGGTTTTATTTGTTGCGCTTAAAAAACTGTTGCTGTTTTTCTTATTACTGTGTAATAGGTATGGCATAAAAATAGTTTTCATAATAAGCTGAATTGTATCTGTAATACCAAACCGGCTGGTTTTCAATCATTAAAAAAATTGTAGCCTTTGTGTTGGCGGGTACTCTGATTACTGAACTCCCGGTAATATATCCGATTTCATAGACACCACGATTATTAAGGCCATACATTGGACCGCCATAACAGGTATTGTTGCCTGCGGGTCCCAAATGGCTGAAGTTGGTCTGCGATAGCGCCGTGCTGCTATTGGTTGATGAAAGGTAGGCTCTTTGCCAAAAAGCGACATTCGTACTTACATTCGGGCTGACATCTCTTTTTCTTCCCAGTTCGGTAAATGTAAGGCCGGCATTTACTATCCAATCGCCTTCGGTTAGGATGATGCTGAAACCGGTATAGCGGTAAGGTGTTGCAGGATTACCATCAGAATATATATCGGTTGCTATGGCTTTGCCTCTGACATTAGGTCTCATAATAGGATGGCTTACCCATTTTCCGTTGCCTGCAGCATCGCTCAACAATACATTGTTATCGTCTTGAGTACCATCTGCAATGGTCAGCGCGCCAGGTGTACTGCTAATGACGTGTAATTTAGTACTAGGAGAGATAGTACCTATACCTACATTGCCCGTGGTTTCGTCAACAATAAAATCGTCTGTTTGTTGTGTTGTGGGTGTTCCTGTTACCGGGTTGTTATGAGCCGCATCAACATGCAGTGTTCCCTGGGAATTTTTAGTATTTATCCCGGTTTGTTGTGCAAAGTTATTAAGGCTAAAGCCTATAAACAATGCTATTAAAAAGATCTGTCGTGTACTCATTTTCTATTTTTTTTGCTGCCAGAATATTTGGACGATGGTAATTATATTATTTTATAGCGAAACCAACGGATAGATTCTAGTTAATAGGAATGGCATAAAAATAATTTTCAGGGGCATAAGGGTCAAATCTATAGTATCCTGCTGGTTGGTTCTGTAATCTTAGATTGATAACACTAATTGGTGAACCTGTAACCTGAATAATTGAGCTGCCTGTGATATAGCTTTTTCTGTCGCTTGCGGTATTTGGCGTATAAGTTACTGAGCCTGTAATCACACCAACATAAGAGGTGTTGGAACCACCTGGCCCTGAATGACTAAAGTTAGTTTGTGTTACTGCACCTGTCAAGGATGTAGACAAATAAGCGTTTTGCAGGAATGTTACACTACCTAGAGTATCAAAAACCAAACCTACATTGACTATCCATTTTCCGGGTTTTAAAGCAATCCTTAGCGTTGAGAAAATAGGGGGGTCTGTTGCTCCGGTTGGTGTTACCGGTAAACTGATACTTGGAAAAGTGCCTAATACTGCTGATGTGATAAGCGGAGGCATAACCCAGGTGGCTACACCATTGGCATCAGAAGTGAGTATTTTGTCAACACCTTGGGTACCATCGGTTATAGTGATAGACGGATTGGGGGTTCCGTTATTAATATGCAGTTTAGTAATAGGTGAAACTGTACCAATACCTACATTTCCTGTATTGTCATCAACAATAAAATCATCAGTTTGTTGCGTTGTAACTGTTCCGGTAGCAGGAGTGTTTTTTGCCGGATCAACATGTAATGTACCCCAAGGGTTTTTGGTATTAATGCCGGTTTGTGCAAAGCTATTAAAACTAAAACCAATGAATAGCAACCATAAGCAAATGTTTAGTATTTTCATGTCTTTAATTTTCATATTTAAGTATTAGTTATAAATAGTGCCGGATGTTTTGTCGTAATTAGTTAACGGGCACAGCATAAAAATAATTTTGCGGTGCATTTGTCCTGTAGGTATAGCTAAATCTCTCCAGCATAAGAAAAATACGCAAGGTTGATGTGCCGTTAACCTGTATGATCGAGGTGCCGGATATAAAAGCCACTTTTGGCGTTGCAGGCGTATAGGTTAAAAAAGCACCCTGCAGTACGCCTGCATAAGAAGTATTGTTGCCGGCCGCTCCTAAATGAGTAAAACCATTTTGTGCCGGAGCGCCAGAGTTATTTGTAGAAAGCCACGCATGCCCCCAGCCCTGTATTGTGCCTGTTGGTAAATTTTCCAGCGTAATACCGGCATTTACTATCCATCTGCCAGGCTCAAGATCCAAATAGAGATTGGAATATACAGGATTGGCAGTTCCTCCATTATTTGTTCCTGTCAAAGTTATTGTTTGAGCAGGAGAGGGAAAATTACACATCGTCACATCTTTTGTAACAGCAGGAGTAATCCATATACCTCTTCCATTGACATCACTAACCAATAACCTGTTGGCAGCCTGTGTGCCATCCTCAATACGCAATGCACCAGAGGTAGTACTGTTAATGTGTAATCTGGTATTGGGAGTTATCGTGCCAATACCTACATTACCCGTATTCGTAATTATAAAATCGTCTGTCTGTTGTGCAATTGTTGGTAATCCGGTGAGAGAGTTGTTCATGGCCGGATCAACATGTAATGTGCCTTGCGGATTTTTAGTATTTATACCCGTTTGTTGTGCAAAGCCATTAAGGCTAAGACTCATAAACAATAATATTAAACAAGCGTTTTGAATGTTCATGTTTTTAGTTTTAACGGTTTAACCATTGAAATTAATTAACAGGTACGGCGTAAAATGAATTGATTGGCTTAGGCTTTTTTCAGGAGTAATTATTTGGTATGCTAATAAAATGTGTTGCAAACAAAATTCAAATACAGGGAGGAATATGACATATTAGGGTATTCGCAAGTTCCTGCTCCAGGATCTGAGAATAGCGATTACATCTGATTCTGTGATATCGGAAATAACCTGAACATCTAACTATAATATCAGCGTTGCTTCTTCTATGCCGTTAGAATACGTTAGGCATGTGAGAATAAACTGTTAATTTATAGCCTGATATCGGGTTTGACATCTGCATTATCAGCTAGTAATTAAAAAATAGTCTGTTTGTCATGCTTTAGATAAGACCTGGTGGGAGTGTTGTTCGGCCAAATCAGCATACAAGTTTTGGTATTCTTACCTGTTTTGTTAAGCAAAGGTTATATTGTCGTTGCTAACGTGCGGAATACTATTTATGTATTCTTTTTTATTATATATTGCAAAACTAACAAATAAATTTTATTTTGGCTTAAGTTAGGGTGTAAAATCCACAATATGTTATAAAATATCGATTAACAGATATTATTAATGGTTGAAGTGCACTTTTCTTGATTTATTTTCTAAAACAAAATAAAAACCTTTTACGTAAAACAGCCTTACTAATTCTTTAATTTTTTTCATCATGAAAAACTTAAAGAATGTTAGTAGTTTTTTAGTTGATAGTCGAAAGTCGAAAGTCTATAGTTGAAAAGCAATAATGACTTATTGTGTTCGTTATTGCCTTAAAATCTTTTCCATTGCTTTTCCTTTGGCCAATTCATCGACCAGCTTGTCCAGATAACGAATTTGTTGCATCAGTTTATCTTCGATATCTTCAACAAGGTAACCGCAGATGACTCCTGTGATTTTTGAAACGTTAGGGTTGATTTGTGGAGCTTTGGCAAAAAAAGTTTCAAAATCTGTCTTTTGTTCGATTACTTGTTGGAGACTTTTTTCGTCATATCCCGTCAGCCAAAAAATAATAGTGTCTAATTCTTCTTTGGTGTGTCCTTTTTTCTCAACTTTTTGAATATAGTGCGGATAAACGCTTGCAAATGACATTTTATATATTCTTGTATTGTTCATACTTAGTTATTTTGAGTTGTATGCAAATTACAAAAATGCCAATATTATATAACTCCATCTTATTTTAAAGTGTTAATTTGTATCTTGCATAAAAGAATAGGAATACGAGATGGTAAAAAAATATGCCCTGTTTTTTATCGTTTTTTATGCCACTATTTGTCAGGCGCAAATAGGAGATACTGTTGCTGTGCAAAAGCCTGAAAAGCGTATAGAAAAATATGACAACCATATCAAACTACGTCTTGGACTCAGTAATAGTTTTAATTCGTTTCGTGTGAAAGACAGAACAAATCATCTGGATTTTACTTTGTCACCCAATCAACGGCTGCGTTCAACACTAACGCTAATTTATAAGTTTATTGAAATAGATTTGGGCTATACGCCAGAGTTTCTTCGCTTCAATAAAGATGACGCTCTTAGAGGACATACGAAGTTTTATAATTTTGGAACACGACTCTATTTTGGTTCCTGGATGCAAGAGTTACAATATGTAAAAACTAAAGGGTTTTATATAGACAGGAAAGATATTGGAATAGAAAATAATATACTGTTTCCTCATTTTCAAGTACAAAAGATAGGAGGAAGCACCTCTTATGTCTTTAATCCGGATTTTTCGTTTCGGACAATTTTTCTACAAAGTGAATGGCAGCAAAAAAGCGCGGGCAGTTTTGTGCCCAGCATTAGTTACTATTTTACGCAAATTAAAAACAACGAACCCAGCAAAGACCATATTTTTGATATAGCTGTTGGTCCTGGATATTATTATAATTGGATTATACGCAACAAATGGCTTGTATCAGCAGGTGCCTATGCGGGGTTGGGATTTAATAGCACAAGAACGGTTTACAATGACAATAAACCCGATGAAGTTATAGATGGTCTTTCTTTTCAAACACTGTTTAGATTAACATTGGGTTATAATACGGAACGTTTTTTTGCCGGAGCCGCTACAAGCCTGAATTCATTTTCATACAACTCTGATGCCCAAATACATGTAGCAGACCAACAGCAGTTCTTGGAATTTTATATTGGATATCGTTTTAAAGCACCTAAACGTATTAATAGTTTATTTGGAAAAGAATAAACTGCTTTGAAATTGAAATGATTGCATATTGAATGATTTAATAAGGATTCTTTAAATTAACTTCCCAAAAAGTGGGTTTTTATGATTTTTTTAAGATATATTTACGCTTTGTAAATATACCCCCATGAAAAAACTATATTACGCCCTCTTGGTGTTTTGCTTTTGGCAAAGCATGAAGGGTCAAGGGCTATATATTCCCGATGCTAATTTTAAGGCAAAACTGCTGGCTGCTGATGCCGGGAATGAGATTGCCAAAAACAGGCAGGGACAATACTTCCGTATTGATAGTAATGAAAATGGTGAGATTGAAGCAGCAGAAGCTTTGGCAGTTAGTTATATCAATGTATCGTCTTCTTCAATTGCCAATTTAAAGGGAATTGAATATTTTACGGCAATCACTACCTTACTATGCAATGATAACCAATTAAGTTCTGTTCCAACCTCAGATTTACCTTCATTGACATCATTGCAATGTGCAAACAACAAAATTGTTTCATTAGACTTATCAGCCTGCTCAAAACTATACAGTCTTTCCTGTGCCAACAACAAACTCGAAAGCCTGGTGCTGAATAATCCAGGGCTGAATTTTATTGACTGCCGGCATAACGCTTTGATTTCGCTAAATATAAACAATTCTCCTAACCTTGAGTATCTGTATTGTTCTTATAATTCCCTAACGGATTTGAATCTTTCAGTGAACAGTCGTCTTCGCGATTTGGAATGCTCTTTTAACCGATTGAGTATTCTTAATCTAACCGGACTGGCCAGGCTACGTGATTTGGAATGTCAGAATAATCAACTGGCAATCTTACAATTAGCCGGAAACTTTATCAAAAAACTTTATTGCCATAACAACCGATTGGCACAATTGGACCTATCGGCCCAAACAACGTTAGAAGAACTCAATTGCTCTAATAACGTCCTGACTGCTTTAGATTTTACAGGACTTACTAAATTAAAACGGCTGTTGCTGCATAATAATCGATTGGTTTCGCTCAGCAATCTGGTTGACTATCCGGAATTGGTTAGTGTAATTGCAGACAATAATAAACTGTTGTCGCTGACAGTTTCCGGTCCGGCAATAACAGAGCTAAGTCTTGCGAACAACCAGTTAGAATATTTAAAGGTTTATGGTTGTCCGGAGCTGAGTATCGGGAGGCTTAACTTTAGAAGTAATCCATTGGCCACTTTAGATTTACGAGGATTTGAACGGCTTGATTCTTTACCATGCAGTAATTACGGACTTAGCGGTGCATTAACGGTTCTTGCAGATAAGGAACTAAGGTCGGCTAGTTTTGACGGTAACAGGCTGTCATCTTTGGATATTACCCAATGTCCGGGTGTTGAAGTGTTGGAGTTTGGTTCCAACCCATTACTTACTTCGCTTTTTATAAAAAACGGAAAGGATAATACAGCTTTTTTTGAGCATTCATTATCCACTGTGCCCCGTCTTCGCTATATCTGTGCCGATGAAGATGAGATAGATATGATAGAAGCATGGTTGGCAGCACTGCCTGGTCTTGAATGCGGAGTCAATTCTTACTGCTCTTTTACACCGGGTGGTAATTATAATGTCGTGAAGAGCAGTACAACTTTTGATGATGACATGAATGGCTGTGATGCAGAAGATACCGTTGTTTCCTTTGCCGGTTATAAATTAATTCGCGGAACAACTGAAACGGTATATTTTTCAGATAGGAGCGGGCAATATAATTTACCATTGCTGGATGGCAACACAACCATTATTCCTCTTCTCGCTAACCCGGATTATTTTGATGTTTCGCCACCAAGTATGACGTATTCATTTCCTGACCAACCCTCAGGTTCTTTAGAGCAGCTTTTTTGCCTGAAATCAAAAGGAGAATATCCTGACGTTGAAATCACCTTATTGCCTTTAAATGATGCAGTGCCTGGGAATGTAGCCAATTACGCTATTTCATATAGAAATAAAGGTACCAGAACACAATCCGGAAATATTCAATTGGAATTCGATGCTACAATAATTCACCCTGAAATAACCACATCAACAGCACAGAATCCTGGACGTTTGATATGGTCTTTTTCTAATTTAAAACCTTTTGAATCGCGTACTATTGCACTGCGTTTTATATTGAATAGGCCAACGGATAATCCTTCTCTTAATAGCGGAGACATTCTTAACTATAAAGTTACAATAATCACACCTTCATTAGACGCTGTGCCAGAAGACAATACGATTGTCTTACGCCAGAAAGTAGTTAATTCTTTTGACCCTAATGACAAAACCTGTCTTCAGGGACTTTCGGTTTCTTCTTCCATAATTGGGCAATATGTGCATTATATTATACGCTTTGAGAACACCGGCAATTTTGTTGCAAAAGATATTGTAGTAAAAGACCTTATCGATACGGAACGTTTTGATATAAGTACCCTTTCAACCATAGAAAGCAGCCATAATTTTAGTACCAAGATTAGCAATACCAATAAGATTGAATTTGTTTTTAAAGACATCAATCTCCCTTTTTATGACCATATTAATGATGGTTATATTGCTTTTAAAATTAAGACTAAGCCGTCTTTGGCTCCGGGCGATAGTTTTAGCAATGCCGCCAGTATTTATTTTGATTTTAATTTGCCGGTTATGACAGAAAGAGTAACCACCAGAATCGAATCGCTTAGTGACAAGGATTATGAATTTTCAAACCGTTTTATGATTTTTCCAAATCCTTCAAGTGATTTTATAACTATTACAAATAAGGATGAAATTTTGATAAAATCTGTGACTGTATATAATATAATGGGGCAACCGGTAAGGACGTTCAGTAGCACTTTCGACACCAAAGTATTGGACATATCTAATCTGGCTTCAGGAAATTATGTTATCAGGATTTATTCTGATGAAGGAACTGCAACGGCTAAGTTTGTAAAATACTAACCAGTCAAAGTAGGGGGAATGTTGTATATTTGTTCGGAAAGGATTTGTCTTTTTCCAATCAATTACCTACTGAATAATGAAAAAATATCCCGCTTTTCTTTTGGTTGCCTGTTGGGCAGCTACCTCTTGCAACATAGCCCATAATACTGCTACTGCAAAATTATCACACATCGAAGTTCAGGGCCATCGTGGAGACAGAGGGCATTTTCCTGAAAACAGCCTGGAAGCTTTTCGTAGTGCTATTGACAAAGGCGCTGACGTAATTGAACTTGATGTTGTTATTTCCGGAGATAAAAAGGTGGTGGTTTCTCATGAACCTTTTATGTCTTCCGAATATGTATCGCTCCCTAACGGGATGCCTGTTACCCGTGAAAAGGAAAGGTCTTATAATTTATATCAGATGCCTTATGACAGTATTCGTAAGTTTGATATTGGTTCCAAAGGAAATACGCATTTTCCGGAACAGCAAAAATTCAAGGCCTATAAGCCATTGTTTTCAGAACTGATTGACGATATGGAAGCCTATACAGCTAAACACAGACCAGGCAAACCCATTCGTTATAATATTGAAATCAAGTCAGGGGCAGACCAATACGACAAATCCCAACCGCAACCGGACGTATTTGTTGCAATGGTGATGGAAATTGTTAAGAAAAAAGAAATACAAAACAGAAGTAATATCCAGTCTTTTGACCCGGCCATACTAAATGCTTTGCATAAAAAATATCCTGATGTGACTATCGCGATTTTAGCGGGCGATAAGGGACTTACAAAGAATTTGTCAAAATTGGATTTCAAGCCGCAGATATATAGTCCGCATTACGGACAAGTCAATCAAGCTTTGGTTGATTCAGTCAGGAAACTTAATATGAGATTAATCCCGTGGACTGTAAATGACGAAAAAGACATCGACAAAATGATTGAATTAAAGGTTGATGGCATCATTACAGATTATCCGGAAAAGGTTATTAAAAGACTTTAAATAAACTTAATCAATTATTTTATTTTCAGAAACATAATAATTGTATTTGATTTAAAAATTTCTAATAAACTTATAAAGCTAATAGATTTAATACTTTGCGACGTTGCGTCTTTGCGTGAAAATAATTCTCCTTAGCACAACAAGCATCATTATTTTTCCGCTATTTTTTGATACCAGCACAAAAGCACTTATTTTTATAACTAAATTAGAAGCTCATAAATTAGCAAGATGTATAAAATACTATCGCTTGACGGAGGCGGAAGCTGGTCATTACTACAGTTACTCACCTTAAAAGACAGATATCCCGACAAGACTGGCCATGCAATTCTCAAAGAATTTGATATGGTGATAGCTAATTCCGGAGGCAGTATTATTCTTGCGGCTTTGGTAGAAGACTGGCCTTTAGACAAGGCTATTGCACTCTTCAAGGACCAAAAAATCAGAGAAAAAATTTTTAGCAAAAATTCGTTTTGGGAACGTTTTTTTCCCGTAGACTATATCAAAAGTATAGGCCCAAAATACAGTTCCAAAAGAAAAGGAAAGGCGTTTCGCGAACTGTTTACGGAATCTGCCAAAAGACAAATGAACGAACTTCCTGATTTTATTGGCAAACCCGATTTAAAGCTAATCGTCTGTACTTATGACGCCTTAAATAATCGGGCGAAATTTTTCAGGTCATATGGCGGCGGTCCTTATTATGATTCGGTAAAGCTCACACAGGCCATTCACGGTTCTTCAAATGCGCCAATACAGTATTTCGATTTTCCGGCCCGTTTCAAAGCAAAGAATTCCGGAGTCTTTTTTGAATTATGGGATGGCGCTTTAGGTGGATTTAATAACCCTATTGCTGCCGGAGTCATTGAAGCCATAAAATCAGGTGTGCCAAGAGATTCTATAACCCTGGTTTCTTTAGGAACTTCCAATAAATCGATGTCGAATGACGATAAAAAGACGTTTTATGACATCAAACAGACAACTATCAAACAGCGCCGAAAAAAATATAAATTCTGGCTGTGGAAGCCGCAATTGCAGTTTTTTAAAATGTCGATTGTAAATCAGGCAAAAACCATATTGTATGAACCGCCTGACTGGTCCAACTATGTAGCTTTTATGTTTTTATTTGGGGAAGATTATAAAGAAGGATTAGACGCCGCTGCATTAAAACGGTTTATAAGACTTTCGCCTATGATTCATACCGATAAAAATACGCTTCCCGAAATGGAAGAATTGCTGAATACGCTGTATCGTATGGACATGAATCTGACAAAAGACGAAGAAATCCAAAAACTGGAAGAATGTTATGCGGGCTGGAAAGAAGGTAAAATACCTAACCAGCCAATAGAATACTCGATAACCAGAGAAAATGAGCTGTTGCCAACCTTTGGACACATAAGATATAATGATGGCATAAACGATTGGAAAACTTGAGTTTTATGCATAAACAAAAATAATTGCTTTGACTATCCATGATATATATTGACCGATTGATTGTAATTTTTCTGTTAGGAGGCTTTGCCATGCTAACTATGCTTGTTATTTTCAATCCGTTAAAAGTCAACAGGAAAGCGAATGTATGGCTGGGATTATTTTTGTTTTTGTGGGGAACTTTCTGGATAGATGAAGCTGCCGAGATTTTGGGAATAGCATCCATTGGCAAGCCTTTTTTATTTGTTTTGAATTTCCTGCAGTTTTTTACTCCGTTGACATTTTATTATAGTGCGGTTCATTTTACAAATCCTGGATTTTCTTTTTCCTTAAAAGAATTGAGACATTTACCGTTGGCCGGTCTGTTCCTGGCCTTGTTATCGTTATCGTACTTTTATGACAAGGCAGATAAAGACATCCTGAGGGCGTGGTTAACCGTAATTATGCTGGTACAAAGTTTATTCTATGCTCTGTATTCCTGTGAGATAATCAACAGGCATCAAAGGAAAATCCAGCAATTTTCTTCAGATACTTACCCAATCAGTCTAAACTGGCTTAAATACATTGCCTATACCATATTGGCTTCCGGAATTATAATCACGGTATACAATATTATATTTATTGCAGAAAGGCCGGGCACTTATCTGAACCTTGCTTTCCTTATAGCAATTTATTTTATAGCCTACTATTCTTTAAAACAGCAGGAAGTGTATCCGGTAGGAACACAACAGGCTGATACTGTTTTTTCATTTCAGGAAGAAAGCAAAACTAATGAAGGCCCAAAAATCAAGCTGCTTGGCAATGAAGAAACCGAACTCATAAAACAACGTTTGTTAGGAGTTATGCAATCTGAAGCTCCTTATCTTGATGGTGATTTGAATTTGATAAAACTTGCACAATTGATGGAAGTAACACCACATCAGCTTTCGTATGTTATCAACACCGGATTTAATGAAAACTTTTTTCAGTTTATCAATAAATACAGAATTGAAAAGGCAAAGGAATTGTTAGCCGATAACAGGAATAATAACCTGTCAATTTTAGGCATTGCCTTTGAATCGGGATTTAATTCCAAGACCTCATTTAATATTACTTTTAAAAAATTTACGGACCTCACACCTTCAGAATTCAGAAAAAAGAGTTCTGATTTATAAAATGGAACTTTTTATTTTTCAACTGCTTATTTTACAGTTGATTATAGGGTGTTCAAAAAGAGTTCGTTTCTATAAATCCAAACATTTTTATAAGGGCAAGAGTATACTTTTGGAATAAAAAGTGAATCATGCTACGAAAAAATGACGAGACAGTTGCATCTGGAAATGAAACCGGATATGCTGTTGTTACCGGAGCCAGCCAAGGCTTGGGCAGGGCATTTGCCTATGAACTGGCTAAAAATAATATACCGCTGATTTTGATGAGTCTGCCGGGACAGGAACTTTCGGAATTGTCTTCAGAAATTTCTGAACGATATGGGGTAAAGGTATTTTTTTACGAAACCGACCTTTCCGTCAAAAAAAATGTATTGGATTTTGCAGCCTGGGTCAATGCAAACTTTTCAGTATTTATGCTGATAAACAATGCCGGAACCGGCGGAACCCAAAAATTTGATGAGGCTACAGCAGAATATATCAGCAAAATCATTGAGGTAAATGTAATGGCAACCTCATTGCTAACCCATCAATTACTGCCCAATCTGAAAAAAAAGGAAAAGGCTTATATTCTAAACGTATCGAGCATGGCAGCATTTTGCCCTATTGGCTACAAAACGGTTTATCCGGCTTCTAAGGCATTCGTACATTCTTTCTCCAGAGGATTGTATGAAGAACTAAAACACACTAGCGTTTTTGTCAGCGTTGTAAATCCGGGTGCTATGAAAACAAGTCCGGAAATCACACGCCGAATCGAAAAACAAGGCTTTTTAGGAAAACTAACGTTACTCAATCCGGACGCTGTAGCAAGATATTGTATCCGTCAACTCCTAAAACGGGATACGGTAATCATGGTTAACCGTATGAGCTGGCTAATGCTTGTCATGCTTCCAATCTGGATAAAACTACCGTTATTGACACGGTCTATAAAAAGAGAGCTAAATCCGGAAGTATGAAAACAGTTTTTGTCACGGGAGCGAATGGACTGCTAGGAACAAATTTAGTTCATGAAATGCTGGCACTAGGCTGGCAGGTTAAGGCATTAGTACGCAATCCGGATAGCTTTAAAGGAGCAGAACATTCCCATTTGGAATTGATAAAAGGCGACTTGCAAGAAGACCTATGCACACATATGGATGCATGTGAAGTAGTTATTCATATTGCTGCCGAAACCAGACAGCATCTCTTACGTTATTCCGATTATCAAAAAATAAACTGTAATGCTACCATAAGCCTGTTCCGGTCTGCGCTTGTATCGGGTTCTGTTAAAAAATTTGTTTTTGTAAGTTCTGCAAACACGTTAGGACACAGTGATTTGTTTGAATTGGGTTCAGAAGATAAGGCTGTGCGTTATCCGTTTAAAGATTCGTATTATGCCAAAAGCAAACTGGAAGCCGAAAATTTCCTCTTACAAAACAAAGACAGTATGGATGTGATTATTGTAAACCCAACATTTATGCTTGGTGCTTATGATACCAAACCCAGTTCCGGTAAAATAATACTGATGGCATGGAAAAAACAAATACTGTTTTATCCACCGGGTGGTAAAAACTTTGTGGACGTAAAAGACGTGGCAAGAGGTATTATAGCCGGTATTGAGAAAGGAAAAAACGGAGAAAAATACCTTTTAGCAAATAGTAACCTCTCTTATAAGGCATTTTTTGAATTACTTCAACAATATTCCAACCAACGCCCAATAATGATACCGCTGTCCAAATGGTTACTTCATCTGTTAGGTTATGGCGGCAATTGCGCAAGATTCTTCGGGTTGGAAACAAGTATAAGCCTGACCAATATGCGTATTCTTTGCCAGAATAATTTCTTTATAAATAAAAAATCAGTTCAGGAACTTGGAATAAAATACAAACCTATAGATGCTGCCATACACGATGCTGTAACTTATTTTAAGTCAGAGAATGTTTTGAGGTAATTGCTGTTGCAAACATAGCGACTTAGCGTCTTTGCGTGATAAATAACGGACCATAAACTAAATTAATATCGAATTTTATCTAAATTTCTTAGGATAGTTAGGAATATTCAACCCCAAAACAATATTATGCGTAGTAATTTGCACACCATCTTTAACCTTAATTTTTACAACACCGCTACCGCCACGCTTTTCCTGAGGATATTTTTTAAAATGAGCAGTCAATAATTTGTCATCCTCAAAATTGATTTCATCGGTATAATATTCATTAGCAACATCCGGTTCCTTTATAGACAGATGGATATGTGCCGGCAAAACATCATTTGGATAGGGGGCAGGACGTATCGTTTTGATAGTATATTTTCCGTTTTTATCGGTTTTCACCCAACCCCGAATATGGCCGTGGCGTTTTACTCTTTCATCCATTTTTTGTGTAGGCGAATAATATCCGGCATTATCAGTCTGCCAGTAGTAGAGAATAACATTTGGGGCCGGTGTCTTTTGGTCCAATTGAAAAACAGTTCCGCTGACAATCAGTTTTTGGCCCTTTTCATTCCACCCGGAGCTTGTATCTGTAGCATGCAATTCTTTGGGTATTCCTATATACATCAGTTCGCAACCATCACAACCACCGCCAACAATGGGATTGTTTTTAGGGAGTAATTTTTCATTCGCCTGTTGTCCGTTACAACTCATAAACACCAGTTGCAAAAAAATCAGTTTAAAGAAAATTCGTTTTTTCATAATCAAATATTTTATGCAAAATGATAATGAAAACATTTGATTTCCAACTAAAATAGTGTAAGCGGAGTTTATTTTAAGCTAAGCTGATGTGCTGAAAAGTGAAGTTTAAAATTCTTGGCATAATTACGGCTCAACCTCAAAACAGTATCATCTGTGAGGGTAATATCATAATCACCGTTTTGTCTTGACCGGACAGATATAATCTTATTTATGTTCACTATATATGATTTGTGTATACGTACAAACTGTTTGTTGTCTAATTGTACTTCCAAAGATTTTAAGGTTCCGCTATACAGATGTTTTTTGGAAAGCTGATAAATGTTGACATAAGGAGAATTGGCAGAAAAATATAATATATCGTTTACTGCCACTACTGTTTTTCTGTTAGTGCTGTCTGAAATTAAAATAGAATTGATATAAGCTTTTTTCTCATTTGATGGAGATAATGGTGCAGTTTGGATTTTCTGATTCGATAAAGAGAAAGCTATTAGCATAAACCCATAAATAATAATCGTTTTTATCAAATAGGCCGATATACCAAAATTAAAAGTCTGCCAATACGAAAACGTATGGGAATAGAATATTTTTGAGACAATCCAAATCAAGGCAGGATATGATAGCAGGTGAAATGCAATTGCCCCGCCAATAAGTAATATTTTAATTGCGATTTTATCTTTCTTTTCGGTCAGTTTTAAAAATAATGTCAGCAAAGGAAGGAACAAAATCCAATAGGAACTGAACAGTAACGATTCTGACAGGTAGAACGCGCTGTTTTGGGATAGTGTAGACAGGTAATCTATAAGCACGTTTACAGTGATAAACAAGACTAAACAGGCCGTGAAAACAGTTCTCATTTTCAGCCTGCTGTTAAAAACAGTATGGGTTGCCTGAAGTGTCAAAATAGTCCTTATTTATACTTTACAAAATAACTTAAAAGTTAGCAATGGACAATTTTAAAGAATGGATTTTTTCAATTTATCGAAGAAAGACCAACTGTTAAGGTATGCTAAAATCGGTTAATGTCTAGCGGAAAATGGCTAACTTTAATATGCAACCTGAACGAAACACTTGAAAAAAGGATGCATAACTGATTACTTTAAACTTTAAAATCTAAATTATGAAAAAGGCAAGCCTTATAATTTGCACGATATGTTTCGCCTTAATTGGCACAAAAAGCCAGGCACAGGAATTTTATATCCGGGGTGGCTTAGGTTTTGTTACCGAATCAGGAAAAACAGAATTTAACAATGCCGACCCGAATGGGCTGACAATGATTCAGCAATCTACCGATATTACCGTAAATCCTGATGGAACCATGAGGATAAAATCTCTGAATGGAACTTTGGGAGGTGGATTTAAAGGAAATATTACGGCAGGATATATGTTTAATAACTATATAGGAGCCGAAATAGGTTTCAATTACTTTTCAGGCTATGATAAAACTATAGGAAAATTAACCAGTCCGCAGCTCCAGTCGGAAGAAGTAGCCTATTTAAGAGGGTTGGACATTATCCCCGCCATTTATATTACTCCGGGTTTGAGCAAATTGAATCCGTACGCAAGAATTGGAGCCATTATACCCACAGCCGGAAAACTTTTTATTGAAACTACGGCCAATCAAACTGATGGTGGCGGTCAGGGAACCGACATTCACGTAGAAGCCAAATCAGAGGTAGAATCGAAATTTAGTGTTGGTTTTGTAGGTGCATTAGGTGTTACCTATCCTGTTGCACCAAGATTGCAGGTTTTTGGCGAAGTAGAGTTTAAAAATTTGAGCATCAAGAGTAAATCGGCAGAAATTACAGAATACAGAACTACGGCGGTTACTAACGGAAATGCCGTATTGGTTCCGGGACAGCAATTGGCAGACCTTCCTGTAAATGAAAAGAAATTCGTTTTTTCAGACAGTTATACACAAGGACCGGCAGACCCTGATTCTCCACGCAGATTGCCAACACAGTATGTAAATGCCAGTGGAATAGGAGTAAACATAGGTATACGTTATAGTTTCGGAAAATGAAAAAGCTAGTTGCATATTGTATCGTTCTGCTTTTTGCAGGAATACAGACAGGACAGGCACAATCTGTTACCGGACGGTGGAAAACCTTTGATGATGAAACCGGAGCTGCCAAGTCTATTGTCGAAATTTATGAAAAGAACGACAAGCTTTACGGCAAAGTAGTTGAAATACTTGAAAAAGGAAAAGAAGACAAGACCTGCGAAAAATGCAAAGGCAGCAAAAAAGACAAACCAATAAAAGGATTGGTGATTATTGAAGGATTGTCTAAAAATGATGATACCTGGGAAGGCGGCACTATTTTGGATCCAAAAAACGGGAAAGAATACAAATGCCATATCAATCTTGAAAATAAAGACAAACTAAAAGTCCGCGGTTATATTGGCTTTTCTCTACTGGGAAGAACGCAATATTGGACCCGCGTTGAAAAATAAAAAAAAGGCTCCCAAACGGGAGCTTTTTTATGGATGCTTTTTTCTTTTCTTTTTTCTCAAAATAGGAGCAGAAGGATATTTTCGTTTTGGAGTCAGGTTGTTAAAAATTAAGGCAATAAACAACAAAATAAGAGCGCCACTTAGCACAGGGAAGATAACATAGCCATATCCAAGTGCTTTTATTTGCGGACCGCCAGTAACCGCAATCAATGCCGTTGCACCACCAGGCGGATGCAATGTTTTAGTGATTTGCATCAATACGATAGATAACGAAACGGCAAGTGGAGCAGCTATCCATAAAACATCCGGAACCAGTTTTTGTACCGTAACGCCAATTAGTGCCGAAACGACATGGCCTCCTATCAGATTACGGGGTTGCGCCAATGGACTTTGAATTACACCATAGACCAAAACACAGGAAGCTCCAAAGGAACCTATCAGAAATACAAAATCATTTTCATTGAACGACCCAAACTGCAAATAAGCAATGAGTCCCATTCCAACAAATGAACCAATAAATGCCCAAAAATGCTCTCTGAAATCAACAAGTGTTTCTTTATAAAGAACATATCTGGTTTTACGGTAGGTGCGATGTATCTTTTTGATTGGCATTAGGCGGTTGTTTTGTGTAGGTATATACAATAATGGGCAAAGCTTTGGGCTACATATTTAGAAACTAAAGAAACATAAAAATAAATTACATAAAGTTCAAAAAAAACTACCGGCACTGCTGCAAGAGCAAGCTTAAGCCATTTTAGCCCAAGCAGTTTTTTACTAATTCACATCTTATTTTCAGGATTCATGCAAAGATAGTTCATCAGATGGTTTTTACTTTTAATTTAACGTTTTTAAATAAGTCTCAGGTTCATAAAATTTGAGAAAAAAAATGTCTGCAGATACCCATTTAAGGCAATGTTTAGTATATTTACCATCATTCAATCCATCTATAATTAATACAATTATGAGCTATTACCAAGTCAAGAGTCTGGAACAATACTTTAAACATTATAACAAATCCATACGAGAACCCAGAAAATTTTGGGACAAAATTGCTGATGAGAATTTTACATGGTATCAAAAATGGGATAAGGTTGTTGAATTCGATATGCAGGAGGCTGATGTCAAGTGGTTTTTAAATGCTAAAGTTAATATTACCAAAAACTGTATAGACAGGCATCTGGCTAAAAGAGGAAACAAAACGGCTATTATTTTTGAGCCAAATGACCCAAAAGAAGAAGCACAGCATATTACCTACAATGAACTATACGACAGGGTAGCAAAAATGGCCAATGTTCTTAGGGAGCAAGGAATAAAGAAAGGCGACAGAGTATGTATTTACCTGCCCATGATTCCTGAATTGGCTATTGCCGTTTTAGCATGTGCCCGAATAGGAGCAGTTCACTCGGTTATTTTTGCCGGATTTTCGGCTTCGGCAGTAACTACTAGAGTAAATGATTCGCAATGCAAAATGGTTATCACATCTGATGGCGCCTATAGAGGAAACAAATCAATTGACCTTAAAGGTATTATTGATGAGGCTCTGGAAAAATGCCCTTCTGTAGAAAAAGTCCTGGTTGTTAAAAGAACAAATGCAGAAATCAACATGAAAACAGGCCGCGATTTGTGGTTACAGCCGCTGTTGGAAGCTGCAATTCCAAATAATGTAGCTGAAATTATGGATGCTGAAGACCCATTGTTTATTCTTTATACTTCGGGTTCTACAGGAAAACCTAAAGGGATGCTTCACACTACGGCAGGTTATATGGTTTTTGCAGCCTATACGTTTAAAAATATATTCAATTACGAAGAAAACGACATCTATTGGTGTACTGCCGACATAGGGTGGATTACAGGACATTCCTATATATTATACGGTCCGTTGCTAAATGGTGCCACAACCGTAATTTTTGAAGGAGTTCCGTCTTATCCTGATTTTGGAAGATTTTGGGAAGTCATCGACAAACATAAGGTTACTCAATTTTATACGGCTCCAACAGCCATCCGTTCTTTGGCTAAAGAAAACAGCGAGTGGGTTGAAAAGTATGACCTGTCAACATTAAAAGTCATTGGCTCTGTAGGAGAACCGATTAATGAAGAAGCATGGCATTGGTATAACAACCACGTGGGTAAAAAAAGATGCCCGATTGTAGATACCTGGTGGCAGACAGAAACCGGAGGAATCATGATTTCACCGCTACCTTTTATAACACCAACAAAACCAACTTATGCAACTTTTCCTTTACCAGGAATCCAGGCCGTTTTGATGGATGAAAAACGAAATGAAATTGAAGAAAACCAAATTGTAGGAAGCCTTTGCATTAAATTTCCATGGCCGGGAATGGCACGAACCATTTGGGGTGACCACCAACGATTTAAAGAGACTTATTTTACGGCTTTTCCAGGCAAATATTTCACGGGTGATGGCGCATTGCGTGATGAAGTAGGCTATTACAGAATCACGGGTCGTGTAGACGATGTGGTAATTGTTTCCGGACATAATCTGGGAACAGCTCCTATTGAAGATGCTATTAACGAACACCCTGCTGTGGCTGAATCGGCAATTGTTGGTTTCCCTCATGATATTAAAGGAAATGCTTTGTATGGCTTTATTATTCTTAAAGAATATGGCGAATCCAGAGACAGGGCAAATTTGGCAAACGAAATCAACCAGCACATTTCCGGTCATATTGGACCAATTGCAAAACTGGATAAAATTCAGTTTGTTTCCGGATTGCCAAAAACACGTTCCGGTAAAATTATGAGAAGAATCCTTAGAAAAATTGCAGAAGGCGATTTCTCTAATTTTGGAGATACAACAACGTTATTGAATCCGGAAATTGTTGAGGAAATCAAAAACGGAAGAGTATAAAATGTATTGAGTTAAATTATAAAAACAGCTTCAAGACAAGTGCTTGAAGCTGTTTCTTTTTTAGTTCTTAAGATCCAATGTTCTTACGTCTCCGTTAGGAGTTATAATATGATATAATTTTTTGGTTTCTTCTTTTGGTTTTTTCTTTGTCTTGTAAGAAATACTGAATTCCATTACATATTGAATGCCTACAGCCGGAGAATCAGAATTCATAATCTTGTCAAAAGAATCCGGGTCTATACCGTCATAATAAAAAGTCTTATTTTTCCTTTGTTCTTTTCGTACCAACACCTTATTGGAATTGTAATAATCATTATAAACGGCATCTGAACTTTCAAAGGCAGTAAAGTTTTTATACTGTTTACCCGGTTGGATACTGTAGAAATTTATTAATAGCTGTGGCTCCGATTCAAAATCTCTTTTTCCGTATTTATCATAAATTTTACTTCTGGATTTTAAAACCTCATTAGCTTCCGCCAACATTTCATCATAGATTTTTTCGGTATCAGCTTTTTTATAATCGACTTTGATGATGTTGTAGATTTCATATTCCGAAGCCATATCAATCAGTTTGTCGAACAAGCTGACATCTTTTAGTTTGACAATAATATTCTTTTTTATCTCAAATCCTTTATCTTCCTGAGTTATATTAACCTGACTGGAGGTAGAAGTTGATTTATAGTCATAAATTTTAGTCTGTGAAATAAAATCAACAAAAATCTCTTCTTCCCGGATTCCCGTTTTTTTCAACGCATTTTTGAAACCATCCAAACGTTTATTGATTTTGGCATTGCAGTCTTTTACAGACAATCCTTCTTCGTTTAGCCCCAAAGTGACCACATAGGAATCCGGTTTTACATTGTTTAAAATTGCAATCCTGAAATTAATACCGTCCTCTGTATAGTTAACCTTTTCTGCGTTTTGAAATAAGCCCGCATTTTTATAGTTATACGGATTATTCTGATTGTTATACACCTGGTTGGCGCCATGTTGGGCGTAAGCCATACCAAAGAATAAAATACCTGCAATTGTGAATTTTAATTTCATCTTGATTTTTGTTATTGATTAATGATGCAAGATTACGTTGCCATTCAAAATTGAGCCCGGTAAAACCGCTTTCCTTTGGCTGTAACCTTTTTACAGTAGTTTTACAGCAGATTTACAACAGTTTTTTATACCTTTCGGGCTACTTTTGAACTCATTTTTGTTGATGACCGAATTAGACTTTTTCCAACTTTTAAAACAGGAAGTGCTTGTGACTTACCAGAAGCAGTATCCTTATTTTCAAGGAAACTGGAAAAGTTTTTCTTCACAGGATATTCAGAATCTTATCGAATTGGTTGAAGAGAAAACCAGACAGGGAATTAGTGAAAAATGGATTTACACACATCTTAAAGCCGAAACCAATTCCAAACTGCCAAGAAAAGACATGCTTGATATTTTAAGCCAATTTTCCGGATGTTCAGGTTGGGATGAATTTGTCTTTACCAATAGGGAAGTGGTTATTGGGCAAAAAGAAAACCATTCCCAAAAGAATAAAAGACATTTTGTTGTTATTGGTTTTTTAGCTGTTTTAATGGTTGCTATTCTCTTTTTTGCTTACTCTGGAAAGAAACAGACACAGAAATTGCAACTGAAGAATGAATTTACAAATGATACCATTCAGGCAAAAGAAGTAAAAGCCTATACTATTGAGGATGATAAAAAAATTGAAATACCCATTCGTAATTCTGAAATAGAAGTGGCGCTGAAAGATGAAAATGCAAAAGTTGTCATTCAGAGCCCTTACTATAAAAAACAGGAGATAAAAGTAAACAAGACTTCAGAAAAGACTGAAATCTTATTACAGCCCGATGATTATGCCATGATGCTTAAAGCCTTTATGAAATCGGATATTAAAGATTGGGAAACCCGAAAAATACAGCTCAATAAAATCTTATCGGATAATCTGGAAGTCATTGTGATGCTTAAAAATGATTTGGGAGCCGAATATTTCAATAAAAATGAGTTTTCGGAAAAACTGATTATTCCTACCGAATCAGTAAAGCGAATGCAGATTCTGGAAATTAAAAACAACAATGAAGGAAAAATTGAATTTATAAGAATCAAACAATGATAAAGTATTTTACAGTCATAGTATTCCTTTTTTACAACTGCACTTTTGCGCAGGAAGCCAACCATGCTATTGCAGCAAACAGTATAAAAGCCAACTTTTCTGTAAAAGTACTTGAAGCTTATGAAGAGAATTCTTTTTCAAAACTGGAAGATTTTTATGAGCTTTTAGAAATATATTCTGCTAAAAACACTCCCAATACTTTAAAAAAACAATTAGAAGAAAGAATTAATACTTTGTATAAGGAAAACACTTTGGTTTCAGACTTTTTTACTTCAGATAAAATAAGTGTAGACAGATTACTGGAGAAAGTAGCCTCCAAAGAACTCAAATTTGAGATAAAAAATATCCGGAAAATGAAAACGTTTGGCAATTACTGGACTGCATCCTATATACTGACTATTCAAAGAGATACGGAAACTTTACAAAAAAATATATCCCAAAGGATTTATTTCTACCCGGAAGCAAAAACGTTTGGAAATAAAAAGAAAGAAGTCTGGAGTCTTTTTTTAGGAGAGATGGAATAGGAATCAGTTTCCCGAAATTACTTTCTGTCTATGCAGGTTTCCCCATTTTTCCATTGCAATTAATACTTCTTCCAAAGTTTTGCTATACTCTGTCAGTGCGTATTGCACTGTGACAGGTTTCGTATTACAGACTTCTCTACTCACAAGACCATTCATTTCCAGTTCTTGAAGCTCTTTTGACAAAATCCGGGGCGAAATTCCGGCTTCTCGGGATAATTCATTAAACCCTCTTTTTCCATTTCTTAAAACAGAAAGAAGGACCAGTTTCCATTTCCCGCCTACCACATCTAATGTATCTCGGATGGCTAGTTTAGCTTTAGCACATCTATCTTCTGTATGTATTTCCATATACTATTCTTTTTGTAACTACTATCCTTTTTGTAACAGATAACAAATGTATAGTAATTCTTTTAAAATTTGTGATAACAATTTAAAAATAAAAAAAGATGAAATTATTAAGAGTAATAACCAGCTTCAAAGGAAAGGAATCCATGAGTTTTCAATTGGGAAATGCAATTGTAGAAAAAATTAAAACTCAACACCCGGAAATAGATACTGTTATACGAAATCTAACAAAAGATGAAATCCCACATCTTAACGAACTCCATTTCAATTCATTTATGACACCTGCACAGAACCTTTCTGCTGAACTGAAGGATGCAATATCTTATTCAAATGATGCTTTAGAAGAACTGTTACCGGCAGATATACTGGTCATAGATGTGCCCATGTATAATTTGAGCATTCCTTCATCACTTAAAGCATGGATAGACCATATCGTTAGGGTTGGTATAACTTTTCGTTATTCAGAAAATGGAGCAGAGGGATTACTGAAGGATAAAAAGGTATTCCTGGCAATAGCAAGCGGAGGAATTTTTTCTGAAGGACCATTAAAGGAATTTGACCTTACTGAAAAATACATGCGGAATGTATTAGGTTTTCTGGGTATTACAGACATAACTGTTTTTAGGGTTGAAGGCTCTGCAATTCCTCAATTTAAGGATGAAGCTTTACCAAAAGCACTGCAGTCTGTAGCCGCCTATAGTTTATAAAGACAGAAACAATTGGGATATAGGTTAGCAGCCTGTCAATTTTCCGACAGAAAATCTTTATCTTTACAAGAGACAAAATTAAGACCAAATAATGAAGAAAATAGGATTTTTATCGTTTGGGCATTGGGCCAATCATCCGGCTTATAAAACGCGTACGGCTAGCGATACGTTACTCCAATCTATTGACCTTGCTGTTGCAGCCGAAGAGATTGGTATAGATGGCGCTTATTTTCGCGTACATCATTTTGCAGCGCAGTTAGCCTCACCATTTCCTTTACTTTCGGCTATTGGAGCCAAAACAAGTAAGATAGAAATAGGTACGGGAGTGATTGACATGCGTTATGAAAATCCGCTCTATATGGTGGAAGATGCCGGAGCAGCCGACCTGATTTCAGAAGGACGATTGCAATTAGGAATAAGCAGAGGTTCGCCGGAACAGGTCATTGAAGGCTGGCGCTATTTTGGATATGAACCAAAAGAAGGAGAAAACGATGCCGATATGGGGCGCAGTAAGGCCATGGAATTTTTACAAAGACTGGATGGTGTTGGTTTTGCCCAACCTAATCCAACTCCGATGTTTCCTAATCCGCCGGGTTTACTGCGTTTGGAACCTTACTCAAAAGGATTGCGTGAACGTATCTGGTGGGGAGCCGCTTCGAATGCAACAGCAGTTTGGGCAGCAGAAAACAGAATGCACCTCCAAAGTTCAACCCTGAAATTTGATGAAAGCGGCAAGCCTTTTCATGTACAGCAAGCCGAACAAATCCGATTGTATAAGGAAGCCTGGAAAAAAGCAGGACATCCGGGAGAACCAAGAGTGTCTGTGAGTCGTTCTATCTTTGCTTTGGTAAATGACCAGGACCGACTTTATTTTGGTCAGGAAGCCAATAGAGTAGACCAGATTGGAATGATTGAACCCGGCAGAAATGCCATTTTTGGACGGAGCTATGCCGCAGAACCGGATAAACTGATAAAAGAATTGGCCGAAGACGAAGCAATTCAGGAAGCCGACACCTTGCTTTTGACTATTCCCAATACATTAGGTGTTGATTACAACGTGCATGTATTGTCATCTATTTTGGATCATGTGGCACCGGGATTGGGATGGCGTTAGGCTTACCGGTTAAATCTTACATCATTAATACAAAAATAAAATCCCGGCTTTTTTAGGCTGGGATTTTTGTTTGGTACAGATTAAAATCTGATAAAATAATATTAATTGCACCTGAATTACTAAATCTGAGGCATTCCCACACTGCTTTATATTGATTGTTACCCCGGATGAAAAAGTAAATTTTTAACTACACGTGCCTACTTAAAAATACTTTTTATTTTCAAATAGTATTTGATTTATATAGTTTTTACTATCATATGATTTTATTTAAATAAATCATTATCAGTTTTTTATAAAAAAATAACTATACACGTGTATATATGCGTTAGTTGTTTTTGCTTTTTATTCACCTTGTTTTTTTTCTTTGTAATGACAGCTATTGTCTATTGCCAAAGCATATTTATCCTATGTTATTTGTATAAAGTGGGCAAGGGCTAATAGAGGTTTCTTGCTTAATTAGAACTGTATGGAACTAATAGATTAATGAATGATTTTGAATATGGGACATAATTTAGCAGTTGAAGAGCACCGGATATTAAAGAGCTTTATAAAACAATTTCTGGTCGAAAAAAATGACAGTTTGATTCAAAACCATGCCATTGAACTGACTTATATCACCAAATTGATCAATAGTGTATTTGATACCTGTTTTGATTTTAAGGTCAGTGTTACTGATGTATACAGAATTTTCGAAGAATATGGCTATGTACATTCCATAGCAGGACCCAAACTGTCCATATGGACGGAAACATCTCACATTGAAGCTAACTCATGTGCTATATATATAACTATTTCGCCTATAACAATATTGGAACTTAAAGCTGTTGCTGCCAGCCGTAAAATTGGATATACAACTGCAGAAATGTTTCAGATAGAGGAAGCACTAGTTAAACTTAGGGCTTTTTGGGCAACTGCTATTTAAAGTACTGTCTCCCACAGTTTTTATTTTTTAGTTCGCCTTTTTTTATACTTACCCCATCAGTCTTATCATCTTGTTGTTTTGAATGTTTTTCTAAACAACCTTATTGTTAATTGTTGTTAGAGATTTATAAATAGAACAAACTTAACCTTAAAATGTCAGTGATGAACTACAAATTTCTAACCTTATTATTTGCTATGGGAGCCTGTGGGGCTTATGGAGAGGTTGGAATTAGAACCGGAATGTCTGATAATTCTATCCGGTTAGAGGCCGTTGCTAATAACAAAGGTATTTTGCTTTCTCAGGCAACTCATACCGGCACAACAGCTATTACAAAAAAAGATAATACCAACAGCCTGTCTGTTTCTGACAAAGTAACCACTTCCGATAATGCAGGAGGTTATGGGAGAGATTATAATCAATTATTGGAAAGCACTGGAAATCTCCAACTATCGCAAAAAGCATTACGACAGACCGTCATGATATTGATTTTCTTTTCAATAACCTGTGCTATTCTGTTATTGCTGCTGTTACGTGCATATAAAAAAATCAGAAACAATTATAGAAGGAAGGTTGCATTATGTGAGCTCCTCGAAAATAAAATCAGTTCTTTATCTGAAGCAGATACAATTAAATCTAACCTGGTTTCCATATTGGCTCATGATTTCCGTTCACCTCTTATTTCAATGCTTTATATGATGCGATTGTTAGAAAGAAATTCGGAATTACTTACCAAATCAGAAAAGGAATCTTTTTATCTGGCTGTAAGCAACGATATTTCATTAACGCTGGAAAATTTTGATGCTACCCTGCAATGGATTAAACACCAGCTTGGAGAATTTAAAATCAATTTTGAAACCGTAAATATCCGTTCGTTGCTTAATGAAGCCATTAGTGGTTACAAGGCACAACTTAATGAAAAAAGTATAACCGTTATTAATAATGTGCCTGAAGGCATTTTAACTACATCTGACCGGGAAATGCTGCAATTCGTAAACAGAAACCTGTTATCGAATGCATTAAAATTTTCTCCTAAAGGCAAAACTATTGCTATAGATGCCCTCAAAACAGGGAAGGAAATTATAATTTCTGTAAAAGATGAAGGACCAGGACTATCCGATAATCAAATGAAAAAACTGTTTTCCATAAGCAGTAAAGGAGGTTCAACACGTGATGGCGCAGGTATTGCACTTTCGTTTAGTAAAGATTTTATAGTAAAACTTGGCGGAAGAATTTGGGCTGAAAATCGCAATACAGGTGGTATCATTTTCAGCTATGGCGTTCCATCCGGCTCAATTAATAGGGAAAGAACCACCGCCAAGATTGTGGCTTAATCATTACAGAAAGAACAAATAAAAACACTATTCTTTATTTTCTGTTCCTGAAGAAATATCCTTATTTTTTAAATTATCAATAAAATAGGAGGGAGAGATGCCTGTTTCTTTTTTAAATATCGTTGTAAATACCTCTCTTGACGAAAAGCCGCATAATTCAGCAAGATAACTTATTTTATATTCTCTGTGTTTGGGTTCTTCATAAAGTAATTCTACAATATAGTTTATCCTTAAGCCATTGATGTAATTATTAAATGATTTGCCCTTATATTTTTTTATAACTTCAGAAAGATATCGCGTGTTGGTATTCAGATGATTAGCCAGCCAGGTAAGGCTAACTTCCTTTTTAATCACATTTTTAGATTTTTCAAATTTTTCCAGTTTCAAGAGTAGGGCATCAGTAGTTTCTTCTATAATAGTAAACGATTTATCTGACGAGATCTTACCATAATTTTCTTCTTCAGTAAGTCTGCCTGGTTTTTTTTCTGACTTTAGTTTTTCAATTAAGCTTTCATAGTTTTCATGTAAAATCCTGTTCTTTCTTTTCCAGAATAGCCTTACAATAAAAGCCATAATGACAAGAATACAACCGGAAATAATAACTATTATCGTTGTATGCTTCTTTTTTTCCTGTGAAACGATTTGGTTTACAGGCGCTTCAATACTTGCATTTTGCGCTGCCGTAATACTGTCGTTTATACTTGTATACAATTGCATATACTTTTTTGACAGAGCTTTGTTGTCTAATTCAAGATAAGAGTCTGCCAGCATTTCATAAGACTCTTTTCGCATATAAGGTGAATTCGCTTTTCTTTCTAATTCTAAAGCATTAGTAGCATATTTTATGGTGTTATTATAGTCTTTTTTTGCTTGGAAGAAACGGCCAAAAGAGTTTGATAGTAACACTCTGTTTATGGCCATAAGCTTGTATTTTTTATTATCGTATATGGCTATTGCATCCATAAAATACTTTTCGGCGAGATCTACTCTTTGTGGTTTATGCTGATTTATATAGAACATGCCAATATTGGAGTTAGTACCGGCAAGTATATCATATTTGTCATTAAGCTTTGTATCCGGGCTATTGTCATCAATTTGTTTTATTTCTTCTAAACTTTTTTTCAGGTAATGTAAAATACTATCCTGGGAATAATTGTCGTCCATACGATCAAAATAGGTTATCATATTCCCATAAATGAGTGACGTTTTATAATGGCGCGTATTTTTCTGCTGAATTTTTTTGGAAGCTTTTAAGGCAGCCTGGTATTTTTCATAGCTTGGTTTGCTCAATCCCAATTGACCGTGCGCAAGTGCCATCATCCTGTATAAATCTGTGAGTGCTATATAATTTTTGAGTTCCAGTGCAAGGGGTTCCATTTCCCGACTGGTTTCAATCACTTTTTTATAATTATCTTCACGCATATAAAAAACGGTTAACATGCTTCCGCTTTTTAGTAATCCTTCCTTATATCCGATTCGTTTGGAGGCTTCTCTTGCCTTTAGTATAATTTTTAAGCCTTTCTGATTATCAACAAAATCCAAAGTGTATCCCGCATCCTTTAATAATTTGTCGATATCCTCTTTATTTGATTGGGCATTGAGTAGCGAAGAAAACAAGCAGAGAAGGAGTAAGGCCGAAAATATTCTGTTCATAAATTTTTATTTTGTGGGTACTGCAAATTTAATTATTTGTAATATACGTCTTACTATTAAGATTATTTTAATTACTGTATTTAAAAGACATATATGAAAACTTCAATATCGTATTTTGTTATCTAATTTATTGAAAATCATTTGTTTGTTTAATGTATTTAATGTGATATATTCCGAAATGATTACACACATGCATGTACTTGCGTAGTTTTTTGGCTTAAAATTGCATTGAATTTCAGGCTTTATTTTTTAATTACAAACTACTATGGTTTTAGAAAGCATTTCAGGTTTTTATTGCAAATTAATTGAAGTTGGAACCGAAAAGTATACGCAAAAAATGGAAGTGGAACATATTAAATTATGGAATAAAAGTTTCCTTTCGCTCTCGCTTTTATTTTTTGCTATTTCTGTATATGATTTTATTTATATATCATCTTTAATTTCGTATTGCTTCTTTCTTCTGTCCATTCTCTTCTTTTATACGATATTCACAGATTTAAAATTTAATGCCCTTGCCCAAACCTTTACATATCTGTTATTGAGTTTTATTTTTTTTTATATATCTTCTCACATAGGGCTGGGGTCGGGAATTTATTTCTATTACATTCCGTTGATTCTATCATTGCCTGTTTTTTTTAAAATCAGTAGAAATAAAAAGGCAATAGTATTAATATGCTTTTTCCTTTTTTTCATGATGTTTTTAGATATAAAGACAAATTCAGTTAAACATCCGGTAAACGATATGATTTTTTTCGAATCATTGCTGGGTTCAATTGGACTTGTATTTTGGCTTGTCTGTTTTATCATAAGAAAACAAGCCATATCCATAAAATATTATAAAAAGAGGGTTGGAATATGGAAAAGAGAAGCAGAAATTGATATAGACAAATTAAAAGAAGTTATAGATATGGCTGTACAGAACAGTAGTCATTTCTTTCCAAAATTTAAGGAACTGTATCCTTACTTCTGCGAAAGGCTGATTGAAATTCAACCTAATGTCGTGGCAAGCGAACAGGAATTCTGTGCCTATATAAAACTGGGTTTTACCACAAAAGAAATAGCTAAGTTTACCAATTCCAGCATTAGAAGCATAGAGGGGAAAAAGTACAGAATCAGGAGAAAATATAATATTAACGAAAAGGTCGATATTTATGTATGGGCTGCTAATCTATAGAGTTTTTATATTTAATATAATTCGGTTCATCAAATAAACATAAAATCTGCGTAATCATCCTATCCGTGGCTAAAATACAATTGCACTCGAAGTCAGCCAATCATCTTTATCAAAATAATTAAAAAAAAACACCGGCGTAAACCGGTGTTTTAAAAGTAACTGTCTCAAACGAATCTACTTAATAATCATGGTATATTCTCAATTACTTTTTGGGTACAATTAATTATTTATTATTGATTACAGAAAAAACATTCTTCTTGAAATTTCGGTACTGGTAAAAATGTACTTCAATCTTTTCCTTGAAATCGTTATGAGAATTCAAGAAAAAGGTTTCACATTGAAGGTCTTCACATTCTTTCAATACCTCTAATTTTCGGTCATAATTGATTAATTCTTCTTGAATTTCAGAATTCTGAACCTTGAAAACCTTCATCTTTTCCAAGATATTTGAATAAGACTTGTCATTTTTAGCTCCCAATAAATTGGAAAACAAAATGATTTCTTCTTCAATGATAGCCACTTCATCTTTCCAGCGGTCAACATCCCTGTTGATGAAAAACTTTTGCAAGTCATCCTGGTCCTGATGTATCTTGATTACCTCTTTTTTCATGGTCATTATTTTTGTAAAGCGTCCGGTTGTTCTACATTCAGAATTTTTATGGCATTCATTCCGGATGGGAATTGCCACATAATTTCATCTGAAACAGCATAGCCAAATAAGGCCAGTCCCATAGGAGCCAGAATTGACAATCTGTTTTGTGAAATATCGCTTTTTTCGGGTGTAACAATCTGGAAGCTTTTCGGGTCACCAAAAGGCATCTGTACTGTTACTATAGAATTAAACCTTACAATCTCTTCCGGCATGCTTTCCTTGTCCATAATCGTTGCCGATTTAAGCTCATTAGCCAGCTTTTCAATAGAAGCCTTGTAAGTTTTGTCTACATTATGACCTGCATTAGAGATAATCTGTCGCAGCATTTCATATTCTCTTTTC
Source organism: Flavobacterium lindanitolerans (assembly GCF_002846575.1). Classification (NCBI taxonomy): domain Bacteria; kingdom Pseudomonadati; phylum Bacteroidota; class Flavobacteriia; order Flavobacteriales; family Flavobacteriaceae; genus Flavobacterium; species Flavobacterium lindanitolerans. The sequence continues at coordinate 142,568 of NZ_PJND01000009.1, read as the reverse complement.
TCGATGATTATTTCTTTCATGATTCACTACAATTAATTAAGGGAAAATACCACGTTGTATATAAGCAGTTTCAATTCTGGAAATAGCCAGAATGTAGGCAGCCGTTCTCCAGTCTACCTGCTTTTCATTTACGATATTTTGCACTTTTTTGTAGTTTTCAGTAAGTTTCTTTTCGATTTTAGCCATAACTTCATCCAATGGCCATAATTCACCATTACGGTTTTGCAACCACTCAAAGTAGCTACCAATAACACCACCTGAGTTACATAAGATATCCGGGATAATAGTTATTCCCCTTTCCAAAAGAATTCTTTCTCCTTCGTTATCTGTTGGTCCGTTAGCACCTTCTGCTACTACTTTTGCTTTGATATCATAAGCATTAGCAGCAGTAATTTGGTTACCCAAAGCAGCCGGGATTACAAAATCACAGTCTAAAGCGAAGAAATCTTTAGGTTCCATTTCTTTAGCACCTGTGAATCCCTGGATGGAACCTTTTCTTGGTTTTGAATGCTCGTACAAATCATTAACAGAAATTCCATTTTCATTGATAATTGTAGCGTGAGCATCCTGAACAGCTAATAATTTAGCTCCATCTTTTTCCATGAAGTAAGAAACCCAGTAACCCACGTTTCCAAATCCTTGAACGATGTATTTTTTACCGGCTAATGTTTCATTTTTGTTTTCGAAGAAAAGTTTTAGAGTCAGGTAAACACCAAATCCTGTAGCACGGTCACGACCTTCTAATCCACCGGAACCAACAGGTTTTCCTGTTACTACGTGTTTGTTGTTTGACCTTTCAGATGGAGATTTTGTTGACATATAAGTGTCAGCAATCCAAGCCATTGTTTGCTCGTTTGTATTTACGTCCGGAGCAGGAATATCCAATTCCGGACCAATATTATCGCCCAAAGCGAAAGTAAATCTTCTTGTGATTCGCTCTAATTCAGAAAGCGAATAATCTCTTGGATTAATCTGGATACCACCTTTAGCACCGCCATAAGGCAATCCTGCCAATGAAGTTTTCCATGTCATCCACATTGCCAAAGCCTTGGCATCATCTCCGTCCATAGTAGGGTGGAATCTTAAACCTCCTTTGTATGGTCCAAGAGCGTTGTTATGCTGAACTCTGTAGCCAGTAAATACTTCTACTTGTCCGTTATCCATTTTCACAGGAAAATGAACAAGGATTTCATTATTTGTAATTGATAAAATCTTCCTGATATCAGGATTCAAATTCATAATGTCAGCAGTTTTATTAAACTGTTCCATTACATTTTCATACATGCTTTTTTTAGCAGGTTCTTTTGCAGTAATCATAATTTTATTGATAGTGTTCGCAGTATATTTTTTTGTTCTCTTTCCAGGCGCAATAATTGTTCCTCTCACAATTAATGCATAATCCTATTTTTACCTGATGTTGCAATATCTCTAAACCGCATGATTTGATACCATTAAAAATATTTTCGGTACAAGCAATAATCGGAATCTGGGCTTGAGGAGATTTCTTAAAGGAAAGCTCCTGTAAATTTTGTGACATAATAACTCTATTCAATTATGGTGACGTGCCATAAAACAAACTGTGTGCCATAGTGTGATACATTTTTAAAAATATTTGATAATCAGTTAATTACTTTTTGAACAATTTTATAATCTAAATAAATACCGGAGAGAAAAGTACCAATCGGGTAAAAACTCCCCGGATATCTTAAAGCAGTTTTTGCCTTAATGTTTTTCTGTCTATCTGTAGAATTTCTGCTGCTTTGGTTTTATTGTCGCCAACGGCATGCAGTACTTTTAGTATGTGGTCTTTTTCAATATCTTTTAAGGGCTTTAGGGTTTCTCCTTCGGTAGGTTGTTGGTATTTCAAATAATCAGGAATGTCAACTATATCGATTGCGTAATCACACATAATTATCATTCTCTGTATAATGTTTTCTAATTCTCTCACATTTCCCGGCCACGAATGTCTTAGCAGGATTTCTATTGCCTTGTCAGAAATCGTACAATTCGGTTTTCCGTATTCAATGCCGTATTTTTTTATAAAGGTAGTAATTAAAGGACGGATGTCGTTCTTTCTTTCTCTCAAAGGTTTCGTTTCAATGCTTACTACATTTAACCTGTAATACAAATCTTCGCGAAAGTTTCCTTTTTGTACCATTTCATATAAGTCATTATTGGTGGCAGAAATGACCCTGACGTCTATTTTATGGGCTTTTTGTGAGCCTATTCTTGTGACTTCCTTTTCCTGTAAAACCCTCAACAGTCTGGTTTGTACAGCTAATGGTGCCGTGCCAATCTCGTCCAAAAAGATTGTTCCGCCGTTTGCTGCCTGGAATAAACCAATCTTGCTTTCATTGGCACCTGTAAAGGCGCCCTTTTCATAACCAAATAATTCCGATTCCATCAGGTTTTCAGGAATTCCGCCACAATTCACAGCTACAAAAGGGTTTGATGCAAAAGAGCCCTTAAAATGAATGGCTCTGGCAATCAGTTCTTTTCCGGTACCACTTTCGCCCTGAATTAAAACGGTGGCCTTATTATTTTTGACGCGTTCAATAACGTCAACTAAATTTTCAAATTGTTCGGAATCACCAACAATTCCGGCATAGTTTGTTATCTTTTTGTCAGAGTTGGGAAGAGTAGGAGAGCTTTTTTTCTTTGAACCTATTTTTCCTTCAAACGAATTCTGTACCGCCTTTTTTAATTCTTCACTGGTAAATGGTTTTACGAGATAATCCAAAGCACCGGATTTTACAGCATTAACAGCCGTATCAACTGAAGGAAATCCGGTAATAACCAGTTTAGGAATTTCAGGAAAATGTTCTTCGGCAAATTTGATTAGCTCAATTCCGTTCAGGCCGGGCATTTGCAAATCTGTAATCAATAAATCGATAGCTACAACTTTAAGAATATCAATAGCTTCCATTACCGAAGAAGCCTTATAGGTATGGAAATTCTGCGCCTTTAAATTACGCTGTAACAATTCCAGCATATCATAATTGTCATCAACAATCAATATGTTTTCTTTTTTCAGCATTTTTTAGGAGTTTAAAGGGAGCCTTACATGAAAAATTGTACCTTTTGGTTGGTTGTCCAATGCTATAATGTCACCTTTATGACTTTTTACTATACCATGCACAACGCTCAATCCTAAGCCGGAACCTTCACCAATGGGTTTTGTAGTAAAGAATGGTTCAAATATTCGTGATTTGATTTCTTCCGGGATACCACTTCCTTCGTCGGCAATCTCAATGTAAAAATTATTGGAATCGTCAGTAACTTTAACAGTAATGCTACTGTTTTCAGGAGCTACATAAATCGAATTTATAAGGATATTAAACAGAACCTGGGTCAATTGGATATTGTCTATCTGGGCTTTTAGTTCCGGATTGTCAAAGATAAGTTCATAAGAAACCTGTGCCTTTTTAAAATTAGGTCCCAGGAGTGATAAGGCCTCAACTACAATAGGTTTAATAGGAACAATCTCCATATTTTGTGGCATTTCACAAGAAAAGAACATCAGTTTTTTTACAATTTCCCTTGAATAAATGGCCGCATTGATGATTTTTGAAACATCCTGGGCTACCTGTCTATCAATATTCTGTTCGTTTATCAATTCGGCAAAGCCAAGTATATTTCCGAGTGGTGTATTGAGTTCATGGGCAATTCCGGCTGTTATTTCACCAAGAATTGACAGTCTGTCAATGCGTTCCACACTTCTTTGCAACTGCTTTTCTCTTTCCCGGATATGATTTTTCTCAATATAATTGCCAATTTCAAGGGCAACTTTATCCAACAGTTGTTGTTCTTCCTCAATCAGAAAAAAAGCTCCGCTGCTTATTGGATAATGTACTTTAATATAACCGGCTTCTTTTTCAAAAATAGAAATACAACTGACCTGAAAACGGGTATCTTCCGGAAGTTTTGACGTTGTGAAATAAAAGTCATTACATTGGAGCTCCACTATACTAACATCGCTAAACCGCCAGGCAATTTTCACAATAGTACAGATTTCCCTTAAGGCAGATTCAGAGCAGTTTGCATTCATGCTCGTGGTCTTTGAAATATCATATAGGCAGCTCAATTCCTTGATGCGTTCCTTAAGTTTTTCTTCTGTTGATATTTCAAGCATTTTTGCCAATTTATAAAATAGTGGACCGCAAAGTTACTTATTAAATAGAATTGCAAAAAAATATTTGCTTCTTTTTAAGAAAAGTGAAAAAAAATTGGATTTGGGTTATAAACCAAGGCGTTGTTTTAACCTTTGGAATAGGAGTGAAATTGTAAAAGCGTCATTAGAAGCCGTGTGCCTGTCACTCTTCGATATCTTAAAGTAAGCGCCTAATTCATCTAAGCTAAACTGCTTTTCTTCAGGTAGTTGTTTCCATTTCTTAAACATTACTTCAATGTCCAAAGCCTCATTTTTAAGTTTGCCACAATGTAATTTTTCTAAGGCAGTATTAATCATGGCAATATCAAAATGAATCCGGTGCCCTATCAAAACGGCATTGCCTAAATAGTTAATAAAAGATTCTATGGCCTCACTTTCGGAATGTTTTTCCTCAGGAACTCCTTTTATGACACCTGTTTTTAAGGCTGTTTCAGGAGTAAATTTCTCCTGAAAAATAAGTGCTTCAAAACTATCTTTTACAATAATAGTATTGTTTTCTATAGCTACGGCACCAATAGACAGGATGACATCTTTTTCGGCATCCAGGCCTGTAGTTTCAGTACTAAATGCCACAAATCTTCTGGATTTGTTCTCAAACTTTCCGAGATAATCTTTCCAGAATTGTGGGTAATCTTTATTTATTTTTAGCCAATCCAGCATGATTTATGAGAAATAGGTGAGCTTAAACCTGCTCTTGATTAGTTCCTGAACTTCTTTTATCGGGATAAAGCAATTTTTTAGCTTGACTTTATCAGTTTTTGAAAGCTCCTCCAGATTAATAAATTGTCCGGAGCTGTCATTTTTTAAACCCTCTACAGTCCTGAATTCGGATAGTGTAAGGAAAGCTTCGGCACAGTTTAGGAACAATTCTGAATTTCTAGGGTCGGCAATTGCTAACTGTTTGAAACGCATATAAGTATTGTTGATTCCTTTTATATTCTGATGCAAAACTAACAAACGCCCAGCATCAATAAGCGGGGTCAGGGCTCTTGTTTTGATGTCAAACATATCTTTATTTTCGCCTTCTTCTTCGACCAGGAATTGGCGAAAGAATCCTAATGGCGGTGGTTTTCTCAAGGCGTCATTGCCCAGATAGTCAAAAAACAATTTGTTTCCTTTTGCATTTTTGAAAATGATTTCTGTAAGGGCTTCTTCGATAGAGGTTTCGCCAAAAGCAATTTCATAGTCAAAGAAAATAGTGTTTATCACTTCACTGTTTTCACCTGGAGTATTAATCCAATTTCCGTATTGTTTAATCCAGTCTGTCAGTGATTTACACCACATCATATTACTTGAAACAAAACCATCCGGACTTAAGAAATAACCCACCTTTTCAAGGGTAGAAGTTGTTCTTCGGGCCAAACGCAGGAAATAATCTTTTACATCGCGGTATTTGTCCTGAGGCACATCTTCAAAAACCAAAAAGCTATCCTGGTCAGTTAGCAATAACTGTTCTTTTCTGCCCTGGCTGCCAATACTCAACCATGCAAATCGGGCAGGAGGAGAGCCCATTTCAAGAATGGCCAAATCAATAGCCCGTCTTGTAATGGCGGTGTTAATTTCTCCTGAAATATTCATGATATGCGAAACCGGAATATCTTTTGTAATTGAAGTCTGTATCAGTTCTGATAATTTTTCACGGATACGTTTCAAATCTTTGGCGGATTGTGCACGTTTAACTTCCTTAATCAATACACCAGGGTTATTGGCTTGTGCAACCACCAAATCATTTTCAGAAATAATTCCCCTTACACGAGATTTATCTGAGCCGTCTTCCGTAACGCAGAGATAATCTACATTATATTTAAGCATATATACCTGAGCTTCGGCCAGGGAAAGGTCTTCAGGTACCGTCACTACAGGTGAAGTCATGATTTTAGCTGCGGTAGTCGAGATTTGGAAGTGACCGGTAGCAATCTTAGAACGTAAATCTTTATCAGTTACGATTCCAATCGGGAAATCATCTTTTGTGATAATGACACTCCCAATCAGCTTGTCGGTCATCATCTGGGCAATATCTCTAACAATAGCTTCAGGAGAAGCTGTTATTGGCTCTTTTGAATACTGGATGGATTGGAAATATTGTATATCGGCCTGTTGTTCCTTATAGATAATATTTTCAGAAATCAGCTTTCCTCTATGTTCTTTGTCATATGGATTTCGTGTATTGGAGGCAAAGCTCTCCAGCATAAAACTCATTACATCATGATTGGCAAACACATAGGGTTGGAAAATCTGTATCGGAATTGCATAAACAATACTCTCTTCACGGGCTTTTGCCGTCATCAGATAATTGTTTTTGGCAAAAAACGGACGAAGCCCTAAAATATCGCCTTCATCACATTTGTCAATTAAAGTTTCTTCGGCATCAGAAGTTACGGATAACCCAATAGCCCCGGAAGCCACAATGTAAAAGCTATCATGACAGGCATCGCCAATCTGGAAAAGAATCTTACCTTTTTCGAGATAAAGTACCTTAACTTCAGAAGCAATATGCAGTAATTCCTGGTAATTTAAGCTGTTGAAAGGCGGATAGTTCTTGAGAAAATCAACAACCTTCTCCGCAATCGGGTTTTTCATAAAATCTTGTTAGCTAGATGATAAGTAAAAATAAAATTTATTCTGATTCTTTGCAAAAGAAGTTTAAAAATACTTCCACGCTATTTTGCCTGAATTTGTGAAAGAGTAATCAGTACAATAGAACCAAGGGCAAGAACAATTCCGATATAGTTTTTTAAAGTGACTTTCTCTTTAAAAGCGATAATTCCAACCAAACTGCCCAAAACAATTACACCCAGGTTCATAGCCGCGAAAACGGTGGAAGGATTCTCTGAAAAAGCCTTATGTGCTTTTAAATAAAACAGGATATTTCCAAAGTTTAAAATTCCTAAAAAGGAACCTATAATAATGTTTTTCCATTGTATGGGATTCTTCTTTACAAAAACAGAGTATATCGTAAAACACAGTGCCAATACTAAAGCGCCAAAGAATACTATAAATAGGGAAGTGGTGTAAGGAATGCTTTTTTCCAGAGCAATCTGCTTAAATAAGATATCAATGATTCCAAACCCTAATAGTACCAACACGGGAAAAATCCATCTGTTTTCCTGGGTGTCTGATTGTTTTTTGGATAGCGTAAGGAAAATTGCCGGAAAACCAACAATCAGCCCCATTAATTTTAAAGTTGTAAAGTTTTCCTTAAAAATAAAATAAGCTGCCAGAATAGGAATAAACAGGGATAGGCGTTGGGCAATATCAGTCTTAACTATACCAATGTGTTTTATAGAAGAAGCCAGTAATAAGAACACAGAAGGCAATAAAATGGCAAGTCCTATATATATTTTCCAGGGCGAACTGCTATTCACTACAGAAACATCAGGCCGGAAGGTAATATAACATAAACCCAATGCCAAAATATAGTTTACAGCTATGACCTGGATAATATCAAATGAATATCTTTTTGAAAATTTAAGAAGCGCTCCTACCGAAACACTGCAAATTATGCTTAAGACTATATAGAACATTTTAAAATCTTTTAACTACAAAAGTAACTGAAAATCGCATTCATTTTTGGTGTTAAAATTCTTAAAAGAATTATAAATAAAAAATCAACAGACATTCACTTGATTATCTTTACTAGCCAAAACATAACAAATTAACAATCAACACAAATCACATGAAACTACAAAAAAGAATCGGAATATTTCTGATGACATTAGTAATGACTATTTTCGCGAATGCCCAGGATAAAAAGGCAAGTCCGGCAGAAACAGTTACCGGAAAAATTAATGGCGCAACAATTACTATCAACTATGGTAGCCCATCCGTAAAAGGAAGAGCTATTTGGGGAGAACTTGTTCCTTTTGGAGAAGTATGGCGAGCCGGAGCTAATGAGGCTACAACTTTTGAAACCGATAAAGAAATTACCGTTGAAGGAAAAAAATTGCCTGCCGGAAAATATGCTTTCTTTGTAATTCCGGAAAAAGATGCCGCAACCATTATTTTCAACAAAGAGTGGAAACAATGGGGGGCTTATAAAATGGATGCCAAACAGGACCAGTTAAGAGTAAAAGTAACTCCTAAAAAATCAGCTTCAATGACTGAAAAGCTGGTTTATAAAATCAACAAGGACAATATTACCCTAAGTTGGGAAAACTGGGATATCCCTGTAAAAATTAAATAGATTTTCTTCAATACTTAATTTAGATGAAGCACTGTCTGTAAAGGGCAGTGTTTTTTATTTTATGTCAGTTGTGTAGTACTGATTATTTTTTTAAATTTATAGTGTAACAACAATCATAACCATGGCATTTATAGACTATTACAGCGTTTTAGAAGTTGACAAAAAGGCTAGTACTGACGAAATAAAAAAAGCATACCGGAAATTGGCCCGGAAATACCATCCGGATTTAAATCCGAATGATACTGAGGCTAATAAAAAATTCCAGCAGATTAATGAAGCTAATGAAGTCTTAAGCGACCCTGAAAAAAGAAAAAAGTATGATGCTTATGGTGAAAACTGGCAGCATGCAGAAGAATATGAAAAGGCAAGGCAATCTCAATCACAATCGCAATATTCAGGCAGTTCCTATTCCAATTTTGGCGATGATGCTTCATTTGGCAATGCTGATTTCTCGGATTTTTTTGAATCCATGTTTGGAGACAGACGAAGTAGTGGCAGGCAAGCCGGTTTCAAAGGACAGGATTACAATGCCGAACTGCATTTGAAACTCCACGATATTGCCCAAACCCATAAGCAGACCATTACCGTAAACGGGAAAAATTTAAGGATTACTGTTCCGGCAGGTGTAGCAGACGGACAAGTTATAAAACTAAAGGGACATGGAGGTCCGGGAGCCAATAACGGACCGGCAGGAGATTTGTATATTACATTTAGGATTGAAGAAGATGCGGAATACAAACGACTTAATAACGATTTATACAAAACCGTAAGTTTGGATTTGTTTACGGCAATTTTAGGAGGAGAAATCACTGTTGAAACCTTAGATGGAAAGGTTAAGCTGAAAGTTCCGCCAGAAACCCAGAACGGAACAAAAGTCAGGCTTAAAAACAAAGGAATGGCTGTTTATAAAAAAGAAGGCTCATTTGGTGATCTGATTATAACGTATGACATTAAGATTCCAACCAACTTGACTGAAAAACAAAAAGAAGCTTTTAGGGAATTATCTAAACTTTAAAAAATTAGGAGATGAAAATCGAAAGAATCATTATATCAGATTACTGCAAACATTATAAAATTGAAAGGGCATTCATAGATATTCTGGACGAAATGGGAATCATTCCGTTTGAAAACAAGAATAACGAAAAATTTATGGATTCTGAAAAATTAGAAGATTTAGACCGTTGCAGGCAATTGTATTATGAACTGCACATCAATCCGGAAGGAATCGATGCAATTTTAAATCTGCTTCAAAAACAAAAAAAACTCCAGCAAGAAATCCAGGATTTAAAAAACCGATTACGATTGCACGAATAATTATTTACGCTTTTTAAAATATTTTGGTACGTAGAATAATAAGAAGATAACAAGCAGTATAAATAAATATTCCATTGATATGATTTTGTATGCAAATATAGTTGTGATAAAGGAGAAGATTGGTTTAATTTGGGAAAAGTTTATTTTACATAATATAAATTATAGGTCAAAATAGTCCTCGCAGGCTCGGTTGCCCTATAATAATATTATGTAAAATAATTGGTGTGTCTTTCATAAGGATGTTTGGCTTTCAGAAGTATTTAGACCTATAATTAGTCATTATGTTCGGAGCCTCCGGAAATAGCCGCTCGGCCAACGCGCTTGTTTGCTAAAAATTAAATGTGTTTGGAAATAAATTTACACATTGAATTTTTGCTGCACAATTTGCCGACGCTCGTCCTGTCGATTTAATTTTTTTTGCCAACGCTCGGAAAGCGAAATTTTATTTTGTGGAGTTCGCTGGCATACAAAAAATGCCAATGTGCCTGTCGGCTTTCTTTGGGCATTTTTTTATGCTGGCGCTCACGACGTTAATTATCTGTTCTTTTGCCTTGATGCAAAAGAACCAAAAAATCAAGGCTATGATGCCCTCGCTAAAAACCGACTGCGCTACGCTAAAATGTAAAAACTCGCTGCGCTCAAACAGTTTACATTTTTTAACGCTTCGCTACGTCCGTTTTTTAAACGCTCATTCATCAATGCCAGAGCGTGTGCTTCAAACGGAGTTTCTATTTAACATAATGTATAGAAATTCTGCTTCAAGAGAAGCTTGTTTTAATGTTATAAATCAGCATTTTATAAAATCATAGTACTACTCCACTGCTCTATTAATCCTTAATATTCCACAGGTTTTCCTTATAAAATTCCTCTCTCGGCATTTCGATTTCTACGATGATTTTCTTTTCATAGACTTTCAGAGCTAGCTTGTCGCCTGCCCTGAATCCGCTTTTCTTTAACAATTTGCCACATATCGTGATTATGGGATGGTAATTATGGAAGCTAAATACTTTACGGCAAACCGTAATTTTGCGTATTTCCAATGGCTTATCTTTGTTACTCTCGGCGTTTTTCATATCATTGTGCTTTTATGCCGTGATGTAAAACAAGCCCACTTGGGTAATCAATTCCTAATCAGAATGTTTTATCTTGAAAAAAGCATAATTTAGAAACTTCATTTGCCAATAGTTGTTAATTATTTTAACTAAAAAGAGTATATTTGAGATTTATGATACATACCGATATGCCAAACAAGAAAATACACCAAGGTCGAAACATAAAGCGTTTCCGTGAAATGCTCGGCATCAAGCAAGACGCCCTAGCCTACGAATTGGGCGAAGACTGGAACCAAAAGAAAATCTCTCTCCTGGAACAAAAAGAGTCCGTAGAAAAGGATATTTTAGAACAAGTGGCTAAAATCCTAAAAGTGCCTACCGAGGCTATTGAGAATTTTGATGAGGAACAGGCGGTAAACATTATCTCAAATACTGCTTCTTTTGACAATTGTCAACAACCTGCTTTTTTTAATAATCAACCTAGTTTCAATCCTATTGATAAAGTAGTCGAATTATATGATGAAAAAATTGCACTCTACGAGCGTATGCTAAAGGAAAAGGATGAAATGATGGCGAGGTTGGAGAAATTGATTGAGGGGAAGTAAGCAATCGTTACCTTTCAATATAAGTTCTATTATGGCAAAGCATAACTATTATGCTTGTATTTATTATAGTCTTTACTATTGCTAGACTTTGTTTGCATTACTAATTACAGTAAATTCGCATAGTATAAATAATATGGATAGCAATAGCTAGACAAAAGGTGACTAATTATTATTTCCAAATCTTGTTGTACAACCTAAGCTTGAAGTACTTAATAAAATTCTGACTTTAAAAGTAAGTGTTAAAGACCTGCTTAAAGAAGATTAATTTATGACAAAAAATATCTCTGAAGCTGACACAAGAGCTAACTATATTGATCCAAAACTTATTGAAAGTGATTGGACTTCTGATAATATTGAAAGAGAATATTACTTCACTGATGGTAGAAAGTTACTTGGGAATCAAAGAGGGAAAAGATTATATCTTGATTATCTTTTAAAATTCAACAATATTAATTTAGGCTTAATTGAAGCTAAAAGATCTGATGAACACCCAACAAAAGGGCTTCAACAGGCTATAGACTATGCTGAAAAGTTAAAAATAGACTTCGTTTATTCTACAAATGGTAAACAGATATATGAGTTTAACAGAACAGTTGGAAAGGGAGATTATATTGAAAAGTTCCCTACTCCGCAAGAACTTTATAATCGACTTTATGGAAAAAACATTGAGTTAAAAAAGAAATTACATAACATACCATTTTATTTAACCGGCGCAATGCGTCCAAGATACTATCAAGAAATTGCCGTTAATAAAGTTCTAGAGAATATTGCTGAAGAAAAGAAGAGAATTTTATTGACCCTCGCAACAGGAACTGGTAAAACATTTATATCATTTCAAATAGTTCATAAGCTTTTTCAAGCAAAATGGAATATTGATGGAGAAAATAGAAGACCAAGAATCTTATTTTTGGCAGATAGAAATGTTTTGGCAGATCAAGCCATAAACACCTTTAACCCATACGAAAAAGATCTTGTAAAGATCAATGGTGAAGAAGTCAAAAGCAGAAATGGTGTTGTTCCAACAAATGCTTTTATATTTTTTGCTATCTATCAAGCAATTGCAGAACGAGAAAATATTGGAGCTTATTACAAATCATATCCTGCTGACTTTTTTGATTTAATTATTATTGATGAATGTCACCGTGGAAGTGCAGATGAAGATGGTTCTTGGAGAGCAATACTCTCACATTTTAATAAGGCGGTTCATTTAGGATTAACTGCAACCCCAAAAAGAGAAGACAATGTTGACACTTATAAATATTTTGGAAAGCCAATTTATGAATATTCTCTAAGTGATGGGATTAACGATGGCTTTCTAACTCCGTATAAAGTAAAAAGAATTAGAACAAATATTGACGAATATATTCATACAAATGATAACAAAGTCATTCAAGGCGAAATAAAGAAGGACAGATATGATATAAATGACTTTGACAAGAGTATAATAATCCCAAAAAGAACAGATTTAATTGCAAGAGCAATCTTAAATAATATTGGAAAAATGGAAAAGACAATTGTCTTTTGCGTAAATCAAGATCATGCCTTGGAATTAAGAGATATGATAAACAAACACAAAACTGTTTCCGATTCTAATTACTGCGTCAGAGTAACATCTGATGAAGGTAAAATTGGGAGAAATTTTTTAGAAGCGTTTCAAGATAATGATAAAGACATCCCTGTAATTCTAACATCGTCAAAAATGCTGACTACTGGTATTGATGCCAGAAATGTTAGAAATATAGTCCTTACCTCTCCTATAGGCTCAATAGTTGAGTTTAAACAAATTATTGGTAGAGGAACACGAGTTTATGATGGTAAAGATTTTTTTACAATAATTGATTTTGCTGGTGCAACAGATTTATTTTATGATTCTGCCTGGGATGGAATCCCGGAAGATGAAACTGAAACATATGAAACAGGTGAAATTAACGATGAAAAAATAAGAAAAAAAACATCAGTAACTACAATTCAAGAACCGAAGGAAGAATATGGAGAAAGAAAAGAGAAATTAATTATAGAATTAAGTAACGGAAGAATTCTAAAAGTTATTGATGTTGATATAAGATACATAGATGAAAATGGAAAACCATTAACTGTTAGAGAATTTCTTGAAAAATTAGTTGGAGAATTACCAGCCATCTACCAAGATGAAAATCATCTCCGTAAAATATGGGCCAATCCAGACACAAGAAAAGAGCTCCTAGCTCAATTAGGAACCCTAGGCTTTGAAAAAGAACAGTTAGATGCCTTACGTGACATGATTGCATCACCCGAATGTGATATTTTCGATGTCTTATCTCACATTTCTTTTAGTTCAGATATAAAAACAAGAAGAGAAAGAGCAAGTGCTGTTCGTAATGACAATTTCTTCACCATTTACCAAAATTTAAAAGCAAGGGAGTTTTTAGAATATGTTCTAAATCATTATGAAAAATTTGGGATCGAAGAATTACAACGAGAAAGACTTGGCGATTTAGTCAAACTAAAACTTGGAACACCAAAAGATGCAAAAGTTGTTTTTGGCGACATGAAAAATTTATTAGGTGCATATTATCAACTTCAACAACATATTTATCAAGCAGTATAATGGCTACATTAGAATTTAAAAGTAAGATCTCACACCATCCTCAAACAATTAGCGTGAATAATGGTATTACTACTTTTATTGGTGGTAATGGATCTGGTAAATCATCAATTTTAGAAGCAATATTTGAAAAGTACATCGAACATGATGATTTCAGAGTAATCTGTTTCAGTTCAGGACAAAATGAACTTTTTACAGAACTTTTTAACAAACATAAGCAAACAAATCAAAAATATATAAGAGAAAGAAATGAGCCAATTCAATCATTTTATTTTAATAATGAATGGATAAAGTTATTGATTTTTTGGTCTTCCATATTTAAAGAAAGTGGACTTGTTAGAACTTACTTAAAAGAAAAAGGTTATATTGAAACTGATGAACTAGGTGATGACATTTCTAGCAGACTTGACTTCAGATTTAGGATTAGAAAAAACTATGTATTTAAGATTAGAGAAGAAATTGAAAGAGAAGAATTAGGAAACAATGAAAATGATGAAGGATATGAATTACAAGAAAACTTGCTGAGAAAAACTGAATTTCATGAAACATTAGAAAAAATCATCCAAGCTTTTGATATTGATTTTGATTTTCAAAATAATGAGAATTTAGTTAAAAGATGGTTAACATTTGATTCAAGGAAAGGTTTTGAAGTATTTACACATAAAAATGTAAACAAACTATTTAGTTTTTGGGCTTTAGCAACTAATGGTTGGCTATCAAATTCCGAATTATCCGAATTCAATCTAAGATTTAAAAACAACCTCCAATTTAAACATTTAAGCGATGGTGAGTATCAAATTTTATCCACTTATGCAATAATAGATCTATTTGATAATGAAAGCACTATATTTCTTTTTGATGAAATAGATTCTCATTTATATTACAAGAATTTGAGTAAAATGTGGAAAGAACTAAATAACTGTGAAGGAATAATAATTACTACTACTCACATTTCAGAATCCATATTACATAATAAAATTGAGAATATTAAGGTAATAGAAAATGGGAGAGTCGAAGAAAGTTTAACTTTTTTAGAACTTTCGAAAAGATTAGATAGTATAGTAGGACAGAAAAACTACCAGTTTAAAATATTGTCAAGAGTTTTATACCCTGTAATCATGGACAATGTAAGTGATTGGACAATTTTTAAGAAACTAGCTGTAAAAAAACTTGGAGATGGAATATTAGAAACACTCGATAAATTTTTACCAATTGCCAAATCTTCTGGTTATGATAATCCAAACGAAATATTTGGTAAACAAAAACTTTATTTTATTGATGAGTTTAGAAAAGAAAATTTAAATAAAGAAATACTCACGAAAGAAATATTTCTAATTTGTGATAAGGATGAGCTTCCAGAAAATCAAATTTCAAATAGCTTGAATGTTAATATTCATGCAGAATTTGATAGAGTTAAAAAATTCAATAATAATCTTACAAAAACACATCTTCTATCTTGGAAGCGAAGAGAGATTGAAAATTACTTATTGTCCCCCACTCTGTTTGATGTAAAGAATTGCAATGATGCAGTAAATGCTCTTTACAATTTACCAAATTATGCTACTGGAGATAATTTAGACAACATAACAGATTTTAGAAATGGTGATTTTAAAACTATTTTAAGACCTATGTATAATTTAGATGGAATAGGATTTAATGAAGAAATGTTAGACGAAATGATTAGCCATATTCAAGCGGATGAAATTTCAAATGATATTGAAACAATATATAATTATTTAAGAGATACAATTGCATAATGAGCGACATACAAAATAAGATAGATAGAATAACGGATATACTTAGACGAGATGATGGAATTAGTGGTGCTATGCATTATACAGAGCAAATCTCTTGGGTTCTATTTCTGAAATTCTTAAATGACTATGAAATCAACAAGGCAGATGAGGCATACCTTGATGGTAACGAATATGAATATGTAATTCGCAAAGATTTACGATGGGAAAATTGGGCATGTCCTAAAGATGAAAATGGAAAATTAGATGTTAAACGGGCTCTGACTGGTAGTGATCTAATTGAGTTTGTCAATAAAACTTTATTTGATTATTTACAAAATTTTAAAAATAATAATAACAATCCAAAGTCAATAAAGTATAAAATAGGAGCAATTTTTGAATTTCTAGATAACAGAATTGTTAGTGGGCATACATTAAGAGAAGTATTAGATATTATCGACAGTTTAGATTTTCAAAGTTCTGATGAACTATTTGAGCTATCGCATATTTATGAAAATTTGCTAAAAGGTATGGGGTCTGATGGTGGAAACTCAGGCGAATTTTACACTCCAAGGGCAATTATTAAAGCCATGGTTGAAACTGTTGCCCCACAAGTAGGAGAAACTATTTATGATGGAGCTGTTGGTAGTGCTGGCTTTCTAGTTGAATCATTTGAATTCATGACATTGCCCGAAAAGAAAAAAAAGCTTTCTGCATCTGGGTGGGAAACAATCCAAACAGATACTTTTTACGGACAAGAAAAGACTTCATTAGGTTATGTAATGGGGATGATGAATATGATATTGCATGGCATTGAAAGTCCAAATGTATATAAAGGAAATACACTAACCCAAAACATTAGAGATTTTCAAGAAAAAGACCGACACAATGTAATTCTAGCCAATCCACCTTTTGGAGGTAAAGAAAAGACACAAATTCAACAAAATTTTCCAATAGAAACAAATGCAACGGAAATGTTATTCCTTCAACATTTTATGAAAATGCTGAAATTAGAAGGAAGAGCCTCTATTATAATTCCCGAAGGTGTTTTATTTCAAACAAGCAATGCCTTTAAAAAAATAAAGCAAGATCTTTTAGAAAACTTTAATGTGCATACAATTGTGAGTTTACCAAGCGGTGTTTTCCTACCTTATAGTGGAGTAAAAACCAATATTCTTTATTTTGATAGAAAAGGCTCTACTTCCAAGATTTGGTATTATGAAGTAAATCCATCATATAAGCTGACAAAAAATAAACCTATTGCTTATGAGCATATGCAAGAGTTTGTTGATTTATTTAAAAATCCAAATAAGAGAAATCAAACCAATGAAAAAACTTATGAGGGATGTAATGATTGGACGGTTTCAGTTGAAGATATAATAGATTATGATATCAGTGCAAAAAATCCACACAAAATTATAGAAGTAGAACACTTAACCCCCAAAAAGATATTATCAAAAATAAAAGATAATGAAAAGAAAATAAGTGATTTTATAAACCAAATAGAATCCTTGATACATGGATAAATTAAAAATTAAAAAACTTAGTGAAGTTTGTATAATTAATCCTAAAAAATCAGAATTAGGGAAATTCAATAACGAATTAAAAGTTTCATTTGTCCCAATGAACTTGCTCATTGAAGATAACCAAAACTTTAGTTCAAACATAATTAAACCTTTAATTGAAGTATATAAAGGTTATACTTATTTTCAAAATAATGATGTTGTTTTAGCAAAGGTAACACCATGCTTTGAAAATGGAAAATTAGGAATTGCTACAAATCTTGAAAATAATATTGGATTTGGATCTTCTGAATTTCATATTTTAAGACCTAAAGAAACTGTTTCATCCAAATGGATCTATTATTCACTTAAAACAAGCTCTTTCATACATTTAGCTAAATTAAGTATGACAGGGGCAGGAGGATTAAAAAGGGTACCTACAAAATTCATAGAAGATTGGTCAATATTTGTTCCCTCTCCTACCGAACAGAATAAAATTGTTAAAAAACTTGATACTATATTTGAAAAAATTGATAATTCAATTACACTACTTGAAGATAATTTGAATTATTCTAAAGCTTTAATAAATAGTTCTCTTGATGGAGAATTTAGTGCCTTAGAATTAAAATATAGGAAGAAAACACTTGCAGAAATTGTTACGGTTATTAATGGGCGTGCATATAAACAAAGTGAAATGTTCAATGCAGGAAAATACCCAATATTAAGAGTTGGTAATTTTTTCTCCAATAGAGGATGGTATTATTCAAATATGGAACTGGAAGAAAATAAATATTGTGAAAAAGGAGATTTATTATATGCTTGGTCTGCTTCTTTTGGTCCGAAAATATGGGATGGTGAAAAATCAATTTATCATTATCATATATGGAAGCTTGTTCCTCTTTCAGATAATGTTTCAAAGAAATTTTTATATTATCTATTAGAGAGGGACACTGACAAAATTAAAGAAGAAGGTGGTCGAGGAGTTGGAATGATTCATATTACAAAAGGAAATATAGAAAAAAGAATGATGGTTTTACCACCATTAGATGTTCAAGAACAAACTGTATCAAGAATTGAGAAATTATATAATTTACATGAAAAAATGACGAAAGAATTAAAGATAAAGTTAGACAATATGAAAGCATTAAAAAGTAGTTTACTAGATCAAGCTTTTAAAGGAGAATTATAAAATTTCTCTATTCAACTTTTAATTAAGGTACGCTCAAAATCTTTTTAGGGGTTGCCAGTCTTTGTGGCTTCGCCACTCATTGTGCTACTCAGTTTTATATACTTTCTCTACATTATTTTGTGAGGCACATTTTGTTTATTTATCACATTCGGGATTTCAGCAACATTGAGGATTGTTTGGGCGTGTCCCCTGCCCTTTTTTCAGTTGTTTATTGGTTGGTCAGGGGTCGGGCTATGCGCTTTATCTTTTGTTCGTAAACTCTCAAAAGGATGCCGCTGCTATCCCTCACGCGGAGTGGTGTTTAACGAGGAAGTGAGTCGGTTTTATGGAGGTTTATCGGTTAAAGAGTGAAAATAAAATTCCCCTTTTCCCCTGCTCTAAAAAATTAAATACCAAAGCTATTTAACATAATGCTCCGTACATTATAGGTCAAAATAGTCCTCGCAAGCTCGGTTGCCCTATAATAATATTATGTAAAATAATTGGTGTGTCTTTCATAAGGAAGTTTAGCTTTCGGAAGCATTTAGACCTATAATTAGTCATTATGTTCGGAGCCTCCGGAAATAGCCGCTCGGCCAACGCGCTTGTTTGCTAAAAATTAAATGTGTCTGGAAATAAAATTTACACATTGAATTTTCGCTGCACAATTTGCCGACGCTCGTCCTGTCGATTTAATTTTTTTTGCCAACGCTCGGAAAGCGAAATTTTATTTTGATTCGGCGTTTTTATTTTAAGCTAAGGTCTCATCTAACTTACGTTTCGTGGAGTTCGCTGGCATACAAAAAATGCCAATGTGCCTGACGGCTTTTTTTTGGCATTTTTCTATGCTGGCGCTCACACGTTAATTATCTGTTCTTTTGCCTTGATGCAAAAGAACCAAAAAATCAAGGCTATGATGCATTACTCACGGTTTATTTATTTATTTATTTATTTATTTATTTGGTGTTCGTGATTGCTTCGCAATTCGCTAAAAACCGACTGCGCTACGCTAAAATGTAAAAACTCTGAGCTACGCCCGTAAACCTTTGGTTTATGCTCAAACAGTTTACATTTTTTAACGCTTCGCTACGTCCGTTTTTAAACGCTCATTCATCAATGCCAGAGCGTGTGCTTCAAACAGAGTTTCTATTTAACATAATGTAGAGAAATTTTGCTTCAAGACAAGCTTGTTTTAATGTTATAAATCAGCGTTTTATAAAATAATAGTACTATTCCACTGCTCTATTTAATGGTTGATATACCACAGCTTTTTGCCACATATTGTGATTATGGGATGATAATTATGGAAGTTAAATACTTTACGGCAAACCGTAATTTTGCGTATTTCCAATAGCTTATCTTTGTTACTCTCGGCGTTTTTCATTTCATTGTGCTTTTATGCCGTGAAGTAAAACAAGCCCTCTTGGGTAGTCAATTCCTAATCAGAATGTTTTATCTTGAAAAAAGCATAATTTAGAAACTTCATTTGCCAATAGTTGTTAATTATTTTAACTAAAAACAGTATATTTGAGATTTATGATACATACCGATATGCCAAACAAGAAAATACA
Source organism: Flavobacterium lindanitolerans (assembly GCF_002846575.1). Lineage (NCBI taxonomy): Bacteria > Pseudomonadati > Bacteroidota > Flavobacteriia > Flavobacteriales > Flavobacteriaceae > Flavobacterium > Flavobacterium lindanitolerans. Next base: position 122,685 of record NZ_PJND01000009.1, on the reverse strand, counting down.
CCAAGGTCGAAATATAAAGCGTTTCCGTGAAATGCTGGGCATCAAGCAAGAGGCCCTAGCCTACGAATTGGGCGAAGACTGGAACCAAAAGAAAATCTCTCTCCTGGAACAAAAAGAGTCCGTAGAAAAGGATATTTTAGAACAAGTGGCTAAAATTTTAAAATTGCCTGTGGAAGCCATTGAAAATTTTGACGAGGAACAGGCAGTAAATATTATCTCAAATACATTCAATACACATGACCAATCAAATGGTATGAATGTCCACCCTACTTTTAATTTTAATCCTCTTGATAAAATGGTGGAATTATACGAACGTATGATTCAACAACAAAAGGAAATGATTGAGAAGTTGGAAAGGTTGATTGAGGGGAAATAATATACTTTACTATTAGTGATATCGTGAAAATTGAGGTTAACATACAATAAAAACTAATGACTAAGCAAAAGCATACTACAAAAATTACTTATAAAAGTATTGAACAAAGCTTAAACAAAGATTACAAAAAATCTTTAGCTGAGTATATTTGGAATGGCTTTGATGCTAACGCCAAGCAAGTTTCAATTATTTATGATGCAAATCAGCTTGGGTATTTTCATAAATTACATATTGAAGATAATGGTGTTGGGATAGATATTAATACTATTGACCAAACATTTGGACAATTTTTAGATTCTCAAAAACAGGTTTCAAATACTCATAATGGTATTGTAAAAGGTAAAAAAGGAAAAGGACGATTTTCTTTTATCGGTTTTTGTAATCAAGCCATTTGGAAAACAACTTTTAGACAAGGAAATAAACAACTCTCCTATGATATCCTTTTAAACAAAGGAACTTTACCTTCGTTTGAAACATCAAACAATATTTCTTCAAAAACTAAAAAAACAGGAACAACTGTTGAGTTTAATGATTTTACAGAATTAACAGCTGACCTATTAGAAAATGAAGATTTTTTTGATTTTTTAACCGCTGAATTTGGGTGGTATCTATTTTTAAATAGAAATGAAAATTATGCTCTCAATGTCAATAATATCTATGTTGATTATAAAGATGTTATTGAATATTCAGTTTCTGATAATTTTAAATATGGTAATCATGAATTTAAAATTGATTTCGTAAAATGGAAAAGGAACATTGGAGATAAATATTATTACTATTTCTTAAATGATAGTTTAAAAATAGTCGACAGACAGCATACTTCCTTTAATAATAAAACAGAAGATTTTCATCATTCTGTTTATATCAACTCTCCTTATTTCGACAATTTCTTACCATCTAGTAAAGAAGATTCAAATCCCACTTTTAATGAATTAGGTAACACTAAAAATGATAGAACGTTTAAAGCTTTGATTCAGTACCTTAATCATTTAGTTGCTGAACAGGAAAAGAATTTCGTAAGAGAAAAGAAAGCAGAAAAATTAATTGAAGATTTCAGACGAAAAAATATTTTCCCTAAGTTCCGAAATAATTCCTACGACAGAATAAGGGAAAAAGATTTAGAGAATGTTGTAAAAGAAATATATTGTCTAAATCCCAAAATATTCCAAGGACTGAAAGACCAACAGAGTAAAACAATAGTAGGCTTTTTAAATTTATTGCTTGATAGTGAACAACGAGATAATATATTAACAATATTAGAAAGTTTAATTGACCTTAGCGATGAAGAACGGTTAGAATTTGCAAAAGTATTAGAAGATACAAAAGTAATTCACATTACAGCATTAATAAACGAACTAAAAAACCGATTTAATACTGTTACGATATTAAAAAAATTAGTTATTGAATTAGAAAAATTCACTAACGAAAGAGACCATATTCAAAAGGTTATTGAAAATAATTATTGGTTATTTGGAGAGCAGTATCATCTAGTTAGTGCTGACGTAAATTTTGAAACTACTTTAAATAATTATCTATCATTTATAGAAAGCGGTAAAAAAGAGAAATCGTATCTGACATCAAAAAATAAATTAAAAAGACCAGACATTTTCATTGCCAGAAAAATCCAATCTAATGAGGTTATCAATGATGAGTTAAGTATTGAAGAAAATATAATTGTAGAGTTAAAACGACCAACTGTTGTTATCGGAAAGGAACAATATGACCAAATTGAAGCGTATATTCGTTTTATTATCTCTGAACCTCAATTTAATAGCGAACTAAGAAAATGGAAATTAATTTTAATTGGTAAATCTGTTGATGAATGGATTAAGGATAAATATGAATCTCAGAAAAATAAAGGAAAAAAATTCCTAGTTGAAAGCGTTAAAAACTATGAGATTTATGCAATGAAATGGGATGACTTGTTTAAAATATTTGAAATTAGACATAAGCATTTGATTGAAAATCTTGACTTCAAAGAAACAGTTATTGAGAACCTAATGGAATCCGGAGATATTAAAGAATTACCTTTTATACTAACTAAATCAGCTACAGGATAATAACTTCTTAATTATTAATAATATCAAAGAGGTTATATAGTCAACATTTACAAGAAGATTATTTTGTTTATATTTACCTATAATTATTATTAATAATTACTGATGACAAAACAAATGAGTATAGATGATTTGTATTTATATCGTATGACACACATTGAGAATATTCCACATATCCTCGCACACGGTATAACGCATAAAACTTCTCATAATTCTAATCCTAACTTTGTTAGCATTGGAGACGTAAGCCTTATAGATACTAGAAGTAGAAAAGAAGTTAGTATAAATAATGGAAACATAAACAATTTGTACGCCCCCACTATTACCTTAGGAGATTATATTCCGTTCTATTTGGGTGTAAAAATGCCGATGCTTTATGTTATGCAACATGGTGGTAATTTTGTTGTACAAGCAACTCCTCCTCAAAACATAGTATATGTTGTTTGTAGAATAAAAAATATTGTAAATGCAGGAATGACATTTTATTTTTCTGATGGGCATGGTACAGATAGTTTAACTTCTTTCTATGATACAAGCCAAATAAATAATTTGCCTAATATTATAGATTGGACAGCAATTAAAACTTCCTACTGGGCAGGTTCTGAAAATTTAGATCTTAAAAGAAAAAAACAAGCAGAGTTTTTAATTTCTGAAGATATACCTGCTAATTTCATAGCAGGATATGTTTGCTATAACAATACTGCAAAACAGCAATTAATTAATATGGGGATTGCTGATGAAAAAATAAAAATGATTCCCCGAGCTTATTATTAAAAAAACAAAAGATGATACAATACATTACGGGAAATATACTTGATAGTAGCGCCGAAGCACTTATCAATACAGTCAATACAGATGGTGTTATGGGTAAAGGTATTGCCTTGCAGTTCAAAAAAGCTTTTCCAAATAACTTTAAAGCTTATGCAAAGGCATGTAAAGAAAATAAAGTTGATATTGGTCGTTTATTTGTTTTTAAAGACAGTAATTTTGACTCTGGAGATAAAATAATAATAAATTTTCCAACCAAAAAAAGTTGGAGAAAACCATCTGAATATAGTTACATTGAGGCTGGTCTAGATGATTTAATTAATGTAATCAACGACAATAAAATAAAGAGTATTGCCCTTCCGCCTTTAGGAGCAGGTAATGGGGGGTTAGAATGGGAAAGAGTAAAAAAAATAATAAATCAGAAATTACAAAATTTAGATATTAATATTTTTGTGTACGAGCCTACCCAAGAAATCAAGGAACATCTTAAAAATGAGAGAGTAAAATTAACAGACGCTCGAGCATTACTACTTTACGTTTTATATGATTTAGTAAGAAATGGAGAATACGTATCAGAGTTTTCCAGCGAAAAAGTATGCTATTTTTTACAAAGATTTGGAGCAAAAGAATACTTTAAACTAGAATTTGAACCAAAATTTTATGGTCCATATTCGGGCAAGGTTAGATTTGTACTAAATGCATTGAATGGTAGTTATCTTATGGGATATAGTGACATGAATAAAAAGCCTTTTGAACCACTGACTTTGATTTCTGACGGATATGAAACTGTAAAAGCTCATGTTGAAAACAATCCCGTTCTTCACAAAATCGCTCAAAATACGATTACATTTTTAAATGGTTTTTATTCTGATTTTGCATTAGAACTATTGTCAAGTATTGATTATGTTGCTATCAAAAGCGATACTTTCAACAACTTAATCATTACAAAAAAATTAGAAGAATGGAGTGATAGAAAACGAAGTCTTATTTCTAATCCAAACTATATTAATATTTCTCTAAATCATATACAAAAAGCTTCATTCACACATCCTTAAAAAGTTTTAAATACATATTTCTTTAAATAGAAATGTACTTCGTAACTCATTGCTATTTTCATTCGGTTATGTACCCTACTCTATTTTATGACGGGTTTGCGTGAGGGATAGCAGCGAAAAGCCCACAGCGAGGTACGAGCGAGGACTTGTAGCGGATAGCCCGACCCGGAGGGGCACGCCCAAAGGAAAATGTTTTTAAAAGGTAGGCATCGTCTGTGGCTCCACAATTGGCTAAAAACCGATTGCACTAGGGTCGGTTATTTTATCTTGATTTGTCCGTTTACAAACCGCAGTTGCTCGAATACTTCGGGATGTACCATTGCTTTGATTTTCTTTCTGAGAAGTCTACTACTTTCGTCTTGGATTCGGGCTAAGAGTTTGGTGTCTAGCGTGTTTGGGTCTTCTTTTTCGACTACTATCCTATTCTGGTATATGGAAATTGTGAGCTTGTCGCCTTCGTTGAATCCGCATTTGCGAACCCATTTGCCCAGGAGCATTATTCGGGATGCGTAGTCGTTTTTGTTGTAGCCTTCACTGTTCATGTAAATGGCAGATACCGTAAGGCGGCGCATTTCAATGAGTTCGTCCTTGCTTTGGTTTTCTGGCTTTTTTTCGGTGTTTTTGGTGCTCATATATCGTGTTTTTTGGAAGTTATTACAGTGTAGAGAAATTATTTAATCCATTTAATCTCTCCGTTTTTAAAGCTTAGTCGATTGAATATATCCGGACTTACAAGCTGTCTGACTCGCTCCCGAACGTATTTCTCGTTGGCTTTCTGCTCACGTGCCAGCACTTTGGGGTTTATGGTATTGGGTTTTTGCTTTTCTATGACGAGCCTGTTGCGGTAGACACTTACTGTGAGTTTGTCGTTTGGTTTGAATCCGCATTTGTCAATCCATCTGCCCTGTAGCTGGACTTTGGAGCAGCATTCGTGCGGGTTGTAATGTCCTTTTATGGGGATGCGATTTACGGTGATGTAACGGGTGTCCAATACGATTTGGTTTTCTTCCTCTTCTGTTAAAAATCTTACGTTGCACATAATTTGGTGTGTTTTTATGGTGGATATTGAATAAATACGGTTTCCCGTAATTTGGCGTATTTGGATTGGTTTATATTTGTTTCCGTCAGTGTTTTTTATATCATTGTGCAATGATGTTGTGAAGTAAGGGAAGGTTTGCGGGATAATGAATTCCGTTTCAGGATGTTTTATTCCGAAAAAAGCATAATTTAGAAACTTCATTTGCCAATAGTTGTTAATTATTTTAACTAAAAAGAGTATATTTGAGATTTATGATACATACCAATATGCCAAACAAGAAAATACACCAAGGTCGAAACATAAAGCGTTTCCGTGAAATGCTCGGCATCAAGCAAGACGCCCTAGCCTACGAATTGGGCGAAGACTGGAACCAAAAGAAAATCTCTCTCCTGGAACAAAAAGAATCCGTAGAAAAGGATATTTTAGAACAAGTGGCTAAAATCCTGAAAGTGCCTACCGAGGCTATTGAAAATTTTGACGAGGAACAAGCGGTAAATATTATCTCAAATACATTTACAAGTAACGACACATCAACTTTAAACGCTATAAATATTCAGCCGACTTTCAATCCTCTTGATAAGATGGTTGAGCTTTATGAACGTATGCTTCAGCAGCAAAAGGAAATGATTGAGAAGTTGGAGAGGTTGATTGAGGGGAAATAAATATTTGGCATCACAAGATTTGTAAGCATGCAACTAAAACCTTATCAAATAATTAGAGATGAAGATTACAATGATGCCAAAATTGTAATTAAAGCCTCAGATTTTGAAGGCGTTTCTTTTCAAGATGGACGAATGACATTTAGCTTTATTAATTGTCATTTTACAAAATTGAAAATTGAAAACGATGAAGCCATTGAATTTCCAAACATATATATTCAATTCACAGATTGTTTTATAGGAGAAATAAAAGTTGATAAAATTACAACTACAAATCTTTCAATTTTCTTTGGAAGTTCAATTTTAGATGGGCAAATAAAAAATGAGAATCTAAAAAGTGTTACCGTAAATAATTGTCTTCTAAATAATTCATTATTTCTACTTAATTTAAAGAATGTCACAGTTTCTTATACCGAAGAAAATATAGTTCCACATCGTTGGACTAGAATCTATTATAAATATGGTAAGCCTGTTGTTGATTTTCTTAAAGTAAAGCAATCATTTTACATCTATGATTGTGAAGATATTATTTTTACAGTTAATGAAAAAGAAGTAAAAGATGAAAACAATGCTGATAATTGTTTGACTGACGAAGTAAAGAAAAAAATTGAAATTAGTTTAAACCTTAAGTATTCTGCGGATAGAGAACATAAATTAACTAAGATAATTAATGCCAAATTATTAGCGCTATCAATCAGTGGATATTCAACAGGAGAATTATTAATTGAAAATAGTGAAATAGATAATTGGTATATTCATAATTTTTCTACACAATTAGGAGCAACTTTCTATAATATAAGACCATTTAGAAAAGAATCTGAAGAAAAGAAATTGGAAATACGTGAATCAAATCTTGACAAAGTCTGGTTTGATAATTTTGCATTTGATGATTATTCTACAATATCTCTTTATAGAAATAAGTTCGGGCAAACTACTTTTACAGCCTGTGATTTCCCAAACGACTACAAGGATTTTGGCAAAATTCAAACCATAGAGAACATTCATTATCCTGACAAAAAAGACAAAAATTATTTCAAAACACGATATGAGGTATTTCTACAATTCAGGAAATTACTAGAAGCATCGGGGAATTTTTATGAAGCTCAAAAATTTCATGCAGTGTCTAATGAGGCTCTTATGAATGTTGAAAATTTACCATTCTGGGATAGACAAATTTTAAAGATAAATAGCTCGTCAAATAATCATGGATTATCAATAAAAGAGCCTTTTATTGCAACTGTATTTATATCAATCGCATTCTATTTACTATACCTGCTAAGTTTAGGCAGATTGTTTGCTTCGACATCGTTTGATTGGAATTTATTTGGTTATTACTTCTCTTTCCTAGACATAACGCATCGGTCAGACTTTTTAGTAAAGAAAGAAGAACTTAACGGTTTCGCCTTGACAATTGACTATCTTAATAAAATCATTATCGGATTCTTGATTTATCAGTTCATCGCTGCTTTTAGAAAGTATGGGAAGAAGTAAAACTGTTAATTGCAATTATTCCTTATAGCATATTCATTATGAAAAGACCTTACGTTTGGCAAATGATTAAAGAGGCCGTTAATAATCTTAATGGGAAAGCATCTTATACAGATATTAGAAATTATATTCAGAATAAATGGAATGATGTAAATCCTTTAACTATTAATGCTCAAATAATAGTGCTAACGGTTAATCATAATTCCAGAATTCATTATCCCGAAAATCAAAAGCCTCGTCTAACAAATTCGGACTCAGTATATGATTTTTTATATACTACTGGCAGAGGGAAAGTTATAAAGTATGATATAATTAAACATGGAGTTTGGGAAATATTTGAAGCTGGAAATAAAAAATTTAAGATCAAAGAATTTCAAAAAGGACACTCAATGAATACCTTTCTTTTTGCTTGGAATCCTGAAAAATGGAATTGGGAAAATCTAGAACAGAATATTGAACAACTGGAAAATACCGGAAAAGCAAGTGAAAGATGGAGTTGTGCAAGTCATAAAAAAATTAAATTAGGTGATAGAGCATTTTTAGTAAGATTAGGATCTGAACCTAGAGGAATTTTTGCATCGGGTTATGTTGCATCCTACCCTTTTATAGCTGAGCATTGGAAGATCAAAGATAAAGAAATCCCTCGTATTCTAATTGATTTTGATATTTTACTAAACCCTAATGAAGAACCAATTTTAGAATTAGACATTCTAAAAACAGGAAACTTAAAAAATCAAAATTGGACACCTCAATCTTCTGGTATATCAATTAAACCGGAAATTGTGGAGGAGTTAGAAGCTATGTGGTTTAACTTCATTACAACACAAGAAATTAAAAATAATCCTTACTTACCTTCAAACAATGAAGAAGGTAAAACTTATACAGAAGGAGCATTAAATCAAATAATACAAACACGATATGAAAGAAACCCATATGCAAGAGCAGCTTGTATTAGCCATTATGGATATTCTTGTAGTGTTTGCCAATTGAATTTTGAGAAACGTTTTGGAAAAATTGGTAAAGATTTCATACACGTTCATCATTTGACACAAATTTCAATGATAAAAAAAAAATATGTTGTTGATCCAATAAAAGATTTACGTCCAGTTTGTCCTAATTGTCATGCAATGTTACATAAACAAAAACCTCCATTAACAATTGAAGAGTTAAAAACAATTCTTACTGAAAACACCAAATAAAAAAATCAATTATGACACAGTGGCTTAATAACAAATATGGTACAAATTTTAACGAGCAGCAACTCGAACATATTAAGAACTTTTCTTTAATGTGGAACGTATTTGAGGGAAAGATATGTAATACCCATTTTACAATTACTCAGTTTAGTCAAGAATTGGCTAATCGTAATATAGATGTAAATTTATTTCAAAAACATTTTGATTATTTTAAAAACCGTTATACTGATAATGGTGCTATCAATAATCGTTTTCAGTTTCTTTATTTTCGACCTAATGATAGAAGAACTTTAGTTGAAGATGTCTTGTTAGGAAATAACACAAACCCAAATGATATCATTCTTGCTATCACAATTATTGTGTTTAGATTTAGAAACAATCTTTTTCATGGATTAAAAGAATTTCAAAACATTGATAATCAAAATGAAAATTTTGAAATCGCAAATGATTTTCTCTCTATATTAATTGACAATTTCTAGTTATACAGAAATTAGAGAAAAAGATAAATGGGCAGAGATTGAGATTAGAAACAGATATCAACGTATTTCTGAATTTATTGTAAAGTATCTTGACGCTTCTAATTTATAGTTAAGACACGGTTCATCCTCATTGGGCTATGTCTCCTAGTATTTTTAAGCAGAGATTGTGTGAGAGATAGAAACGAAAAGCCCACGGCGAAGCACAAGCGAGGGACTTGTAGCATAAGTGAAGAAAAGCAATATTCATTTGCTTTTAATGAAACTTGCGAACAAAGTTCTGCTATTTCCAGGCACATTAGGGATTGTTATGGGTATCTCCTGCCCTTTTTGGTTGTTTGAGGAAAATACAAGTTTTGGATATTTATCCATATACTAAAATGTGTTAATTAAGGTGTTTAAAGAACAAAAACATCAGAAATTCAAATGCTTATCTCTAATACATTTAAATGAATAATGTATCGTCTATGCAAATAAAAAAAGGAGTAAACTTCACTCCTGTTTCGATCCTATGAAAGGTGTCTGTTATTAACAATATTTTGTATATTTTTGTGTAAAATACACCCTGTTTTTTTGATAGCAAAAGAATAAAACTAATTGGGATAATTTTCATGAAGGCCAGAAAAATAATAAATAGCATTTACGGATTTTAAAAGGAATTATTTGCTAAATTATTATCTAGAAAGAGAAACAATGACAGATGTACATTCAAAAGAAGTTAGAAGCTTTAATATGAGCCAGATAAAAGGTAAGGATACTAAACCTGAACTTTTAGTAAGAAAGTTTCTATTTGCAAAAGGTTTGCGGTATAGGCTGTATGACAAAAAACTTCCCGGAAAGCCCGATATAGTATTACCCAAATATAATACAGTAATTTTCATACATGGATGTTTTTGGCATGGGCATGAAAACTGCAAATATTTTATTCTACCCAAAACAAAAACAGAATGGTGGAAACAGAAAATAGAAAATACAATACAAAGAGATAATATGGTGATTGAACAACTGGCAGATTTGGAATGGAATATACATACTGTATGGGAATGTGAACTAAAGCCGGAAAAAAGAGAGTTAACTTTGAATAAAATATATAATACAATAACAGCAAATAATAACTAAACAATGCCCAAAAGAAAAAAAAGCTTCAGATTTATTGATTTATTTGCCGGAATTGGAGGATTTCATATTGCAATGCACGAAAACGGAGGAGATTGTGTTTTTGCTTCAGAAATAGACAAGTTTGCAAGACAAACTTATGAGCATAATTTTAAAAGTATATCTCCTCAGATGTTTGAAAATGGTAATTTTAATAAAGATATTACCGATGAAGAACTAAATTACAGCAAGATACCAGAGTTTGACATACTTTGTGCAGGTTTTCCATGCCAGCCATTTTCTCATGCCGGATTAAAAAAAGGATTTGATGACACGAGAGGGACTCTTTTCTTTAACATTAAAGAAATTGTAAAAGCAAAAATTGAAGCTCATAAAAAGAATAGTAAAGTAACAATTCCAAAGGTTTTATTGCTGGAAAATGTTAAAGGATTTAAAAATCATGATAAAGGAAATACATTCAGGGTTATAAAGAAAACTCTAAATGATTTGGGATATGAGGTTGCAGCCGAAGTCTTGAACAGTAAGCATTTTGGTGTCCCGCAAAACAGGGAAAGAATCTTTATTGTTGCCTGGTACAGGGATTCTGTAAAAAAATCAGAATTTAAATTTCCTTATGGAATTGATAAAGACGGAATGGTGATCTATGACAAGTCGAAAAGGGATGACGATGCCAAACCTATATCTGTAGGTGATATTCTTTTGAAAAATTCAGAACTGGAAAAACTGGAAAAGAAAAGTAATAAAACATATACAATATCAGAAAAGCTTTGGGACGGGCACCAAAGAAGAAGAACAGAACATGCAGAAAAAGGAAATGGATTTGGGTATTCGTCTTTCAATTCAAAATCAGCCTATACCAGCACAATTTCTGCCCGATATTATAAAGATGGCAGCGAAATTCTGATAGAACAAAACAATATACCGGGAAGACCGGATCGCCCCAGAAAATTACATCCAACGGAGGCAGCAAGATTACAGGGCTTCCCTATTGATAACTGGTACGAAATACCCGTATCGGATAATCAGGCATACAAACAGTTCGGAAACAGTGTGTCTGTTCCTGTAGTTAAAACAGTAGCATCAGAAATAATAAAACAACTATTAAATTAATAGAAATATGAATTGGCTTGATTTTTCAAAATACGAAAATGGTAGTTCAAAATTCACTGCTGAATTATCGGAAAAAGGTGGATATATTATATTTAGTAATTCCGGACAACGTGGAAGTAAAAAGTATTTTACCCTAAGTTTAGAGTCTTTTAAAACTTGTCTGGAAAATATATATGACAACCATGATTCTTTTATTGGTAAAGAAAACTACGTTGAAAAAGAATGGCGTGATTTAGGAGCAGAATTTTTTACTGACGAAACAGCTAATGCACAAATTACCGTGCAAACCAAACCAATGTTTACTACTTTAAGTAAAATAATAATATGGGCAAACGAACCAGAGCATGATTCTGTCAATCCTGAAGAATATATTGTTTTAGATAAAGAAAGTATTCAAAAAGCAATTGACGAATTAACAGCTTTATCTGATACATTCACACCGGATTCGGAAACTTCTTTATTAGCCACTACTAATAAAGAAAATATGATATATTCGGATAAGTCAATCAGAGATTTTGCCAAACATGCTTTTTCATACTTTTTCAAGGATAGTTGGAATGATTTGTTATCTGTCACTACTCAAAAACCTTCTGTCATTAATGAAATTGGTTTTATTTCACATGATTTTGAGTTTTTCAAACGCCTTATAGGAGAATTTGGTTCTCCACAAACAAAGGAAAATCTTACATCTTCAAATACAACAAGGTATTTTGAAGAACCAATTTATATAAAAGAAGGAAAATATTACTATTTCTCAACTCAATGGAACGGAGAAGGAAATTACAGTCTCTCTTTCTCAAATTTGAAAAAATATTTTGAAGATAATTTTCCAGACTATTTACTTAAAAGAAAAAACGGAGTTTATTCATTAATTAAACTTGACGAAATTCCGGATGTAGCATTTGATACTAAGGCCTTTGATAAAAGTCTGGAATTGTCAGGATTAAATTATAATAAAGAGCTTACCACCCGCTTTCTTGCTTCTTTGCTTACCAAGCCTTTTGTAATTCTTACAGGACTTTCCGGCTCAGGTAAAACAAAGCTGGCTCAGGCTTTTGTGCAATGGATCTGTCAGGATGACAGTCAGTATTGCATAGTGCCGGTTGGTGCAGACTGGACTAACAGAGAACCTTTATTGGGTTATCCTAATGCTCTGAATCCAAAGGAATATGTAAAACCAGATAGCGGAATACTGGATTTGATAATTCAGGCTGATAATAAACCCGAATTACCACATTTTATAATTCTGGATGAAATGAATCTAAGTCATGTTGAACGCTATTTTGCAGATTTTTTGAGTGTAATGGAGTCTAAAGAAGAAATTCCTTTACATGCTTCTGCCGGAGTGGAAAACGGAGTGCCTGAAAAACTGATAATTCCTTCGAATCTCTTTATTATAGGGACTGTTAATATTGACGAAACAACCAATATGTTTAGTCCAAAAGTACTGGATAGAGCTAATACGATAGAATTCCGTATATCAGAAGAAGAAATGAAAGCATTTCTTGGCAATATAAAACCATTAGATATGGATAAACTTACTACGGAAGGTACAGGTATGGCCAAAAGTTTCCTGCAGCTTTCAAAAGATAAATCTTTCAATGGTATGGAAAATACTGAATCGGTAAATAATGAGTTGGTAAAGTTTTTTGGTGAATTAAAGAAAACAGGAGCAGAATTTGGCTACAGAAGTGCATCCGAAATGTTACAACTTATGCATCAGCTAGATGTACTTGATTCTTCACTCAGTGCAGACAAAAAGCTTGACATTATGGTAATGCAAAAACTACTACCAAAACTCCATGGATCCCGAAGAAAGCTTTGTCCGGTTTTAGAAACTTTGGCAGGATTCTGTGTCAATGAGGGTATCAAAATACAGAAAGATATCTTTGAAAATGATAGTTTTGATTTTAATGGTCCTCAGGTAAAATATTCTTTATCGTTGGAGAAAATAACCAGGATGTATAAAAACGCTGTTGATAACGGATTCGCAAGTTTTGCAGAAGCATAATAATGAAATCAGTATCATTCATAGAAATTCATCTGGATTCGATTCAGGAAGGTTTGCGGCTCATTATAGATGCCCGCAGGCAAAGTACTTTATTTGATGCGGAAGAAAATGCTGTCGAAAATAATGAAGCCCGCTTTCAGCTGATGGAAGGGTGCTATTATGATTACCAAATAAATTCTCCGGATTATTATCTGGGTGATATCGGAGAAAATATCATTCAGCAACACAAACGGAATATTAATCTTGGAACATTAGCACCAAACATATTTGTAGGAACACTTTTTATACCTGTTTATAAAAAGGGTGATACAGAAAAATTCGGAGAAGTAGCTTTAGAAGTCCAATCTGTTAAAACCGGATATAGAGACGATTACCGCGATATGCTGGAGTTTATCACAGAAAAGTGTACTGATCTCTTGTTGCAGGCAAATGCGCCTGCATCACATTATTTTGATATAGATTATACAAAAGATAGCCAGTCCCTTTATCAGAGATTTGCTTTTGTGCAATCAGTTATTGGTTCTATGGAATTTAATGAAGCTATACACCGTATTACCACAGCACCGGTAACGCAGTGGAGCGAAAAAACTGAACAAAAGGACATTCGCCAGGTTAGAAGATTATCAAATAGCAATATAAAAGAATTGTTTAAAGGAAAACAGGCGCAAACACTGCTTCCAACATCTTCCAGCCTTTCAAAATATGGTATAAAAACACTTCCCGAACGCATTTCGGCTGTCTGTAAAACTGATTCAATAGATACTCCCGAAAATCGCTTTATCAAACATGTGCTCGAAACATTTTTAAAATTCTGTACAGACATTAACAATGCTTCAGCTAATGGAAGTAAACTCGGCAACGAATCTAAACTGATGATTCGTGAATTGGAATCTCATTTGCATCATAGTATTTTCAAAGACATTTCAAGACCCACAACACTAAAACTAAATAGTCCTGTATTACAGAGAAAAGAAGGTTATCGCGAGGTATTGCGTGTATGGCTAATGTTTGATCTTGCAGCAAAGCTTATCTGGACAGGAGGTGATGATATATACAGTGGAGGCAAGAAAGACATTGCCACATTATATGAGTACTGGCTGTTTTTCAAACTATTAGACCTGTTTCAATCTGTTTTTGATATAGATCCGAAAGATATTGCGAACCTTATTAAAGAAACTCCCGACGGGCTCAATCTTCAGATCAGGCAAGGTAAATTTACAGCACTTCGGGGAATTTATAATGCAGGAACAAGAAAATTAAATATCCGTTTTAACTATAACCGAACTTTTTCCGGTGGAAAAATATATCCTGATCCCGGAAGCTGGACCACAACATTACGTCCGGACTATACTTTGTCTTTTTGGCCGGCTGGTATCACAGAATCAGAAGCTGAGCAACAGGAACTGATTGTTCATATTCATTTTGATGCAAAGTATAAAGTTGCTAATCTAAATGATCTTCTAAATGCTAATAATGATTCTGTTGCCAAAGAAGAGAAATCAGAACAAAGGAAAGGGATATATAAAAATGCTGACTTGCTGAAGATGCATGCTTATAAAGATGCAATCCGAAGAACAGGAGGAGCATATGTATTGTACCCCGGAGAAGATCCGTTTAAACGAAAAGGATTTCATGAAATTATTCCTGGTCTTGGAGCTTTTCCTGTTCGTCCATCCAAAACAGATAATGGTACCGGAGAATTAAAAGCTTTTATACTGGAAATTATTGAACATTTTGTAAACCGCACTTCGCAAAGGGAAAAACTTGCATTCAGAACTTTTGATGTTTATAAAACTCCACCGGATATTAGTGATGAACTAAGGGAACCATTACCGGAACCTTATAGCACTAACAGAGACTTAATTCCCGATGATACATTTGTGTTGATTGGCTTTTATAATTCTGATGAGCAGTATGAATGGATTAAAAAAAACAAACTATATAATTTTAGAATAGGTACCGGAACCGGTTCTCTTATTTTAAATAAAGAGACAGTAGGTGCCAAATATCTTCTCCTTCATACAACCGGAGATATGGATTCAGGCAATTTTTGGAAAATTACAGGCAATGGGCCAAAAGTTTTCTCAAAAGAAGATATGCTGAAAAAAGGATACCAGAATCCATCACAGGAATATTATCTGGTTATGGAACTGGAACCTGTTACCGATCCAGAATTTAAAAATCTGAAATGGGATTTCAAGAAATTAGCTAACTATGCTTCAGGAAGAGCCTCTGCTTTCCCTTACACTGCAAGTTTACATGAATTAATGAAGAATAAAATTAAATAACTTATTTTATTCTTCATTAATTCTAATTAACAAAAATGAATTCATAATTGACTTTTGCTAATTCTAATATTCACATCATATTGTTTTTATATTACTATATGAGGTATATTAATCGTATACTCCTACTCTATTTTATGACGGGTTTGCGTGAGGGATAGCAGCGAAAAGCCCAGAGCGAGGCACGAGCGAGGACTTGTAGCGGATAGCCCGACCCGTAGGGGCACGCCCAAAGGAAAATCTTTTTAAAAGTTGCAGTCTTTGTGGCTTCGCCACTCATCGTGCTACTCAGGTCTACAGGCTTTCTCTACATTATTTTGTGAGGCACATTTTGTTTATTTATCACATTCGGGATTTTAGGCACATTGGGGATTACTTGTGCGTGTCCCCTGCCCTTTTTTCGGTTGTTTAAGAGACATTATTTAAAAATGAATAATTAAAAAAAAATTTTTTTTGCTTTTCAAATTTATTATCGTAATATTGCGATGTAAAATAATTCATTATGGGACTTACAAAATCAGAAATATTTACAGATGAGCACAATAAGTTAGCCTCAGCATTCAAGGTTTTAGGACATCCTGCACGCATTGCGATACTTCAATTTATTATTGACAAAAAAGCTTGTATCTGTAATGATTTAGTAGATGAATTAGGTTTAGCCCAGGCAACTATATCTCAACATCTGAAAGAACTTAAAAGCATTGGCATAATACAAGGAACTATTGAGGGAAAATCTGTTTGTTATTGTATTAATGAAAAAGTCTGGAAAGAATTACAGAATGAATTTAATATATTCTTAAATCAAGAAGTAAAGGTATCGAGCTGTTGCTTGTAAACCTTTTTTTGATTTTTATAATCGTAATATTGCAATATATAATTATAAACTTTAAATCTATTGTATGAAATTATCTGAAATTAAAAAAATTCTACCAACATTAGATAATGTTGAATTTCAATTAGAAAACGGAACATTTGTTCCTGAGCATTTTCACGTTACGGAAATTGGTGAGATTATTAAAAATTTCATTGACTGTGGTGGTGTTATCCGTAATGAGAAAGTAGTAAATTTTCAATTGTGGAATGCTGACGATTATGAGCATCGTTTAAAGCCCGCAAAGCTTTTACATATTATTAGTTTATCAGAAGATAAATTAGGTATTGATGATTCAGAAATTGAAGTTGAATATCAAAATAATACAATTGGTAAATATAATCTTGATTTTAATGGCAAAACATTTATTCTAAAAAATAAAACAACAGCCTGCCTGGCTCAAGATGCTTGTGGTATTCCATTAGAAAAAGAAAAGAAAAATTTAGCAGAATTAACCTCGAAACAAACTTCTTGCTGTACTCCGGATTCAGGATGTTGTTAACCCATAAAAAATAGTTATTATGTATCAGAAATTATCAGAGACAATCAAACAACTATATTTTGAAGAATTAGGTAACGAGGAACGAAAAAGTATTTTACAACCTTTAGTTGAGTATATTCAGCAAAAAGTAAATAACAAACAGGATATAAATCTAAATTTTATTTGCACCCATAATTCACGTAGAAGTCATTTTTCACAGATTTGGGCACAGGTTGCATCAGAATATTTCAAGATCCAAAACGTATATTGTTATTCGGGTGGTACAGAAGAAACTGCATTGTTTCCTAAAGTCATCGAAACATTATCTAATCAAGGTTTCAACATATTTAAGATTGCAGATGGTGTGAATCCCGTTTATGCTGTTAAATATGGCGAGAACATTTTGCCAATAATCGGATTCTCTAAAAAATATGAAAACCCTTTTAACCCTACATCCGAATTTGCAGCGATTATGACTTGTTCCCAAGCTGATGGCGGATGTCCATTCATTGTGGGAGCAGAAAAAAGAGTACCTATTACTTTTGAAGACCCTAAAGTTTCGGATAACACACCAGAGCAAACACAGGTATATTTAGAAAAAAGTTTACAAATAGCAACAGAAATGTTCTATATATTTTCTCAAATAAAATAATAGCCCATGCAATCAAAACTAAAATTTCTTGACCGTTATCTTACCTTGTGGATATTTCTAGCAATGGCTTTAGGAATTTCTTTAGGTTATTTCTTACCAACATCTACTCAATGGATTAATAGTTATAGTAGTGGTACAACCAATATGCCATTAGCCGTCGGTCTAATCCTTATGATGTATCCTCCGTTGGCAAAGGTTCGTTATGAACATATTGGAAAAGTTTTCCGAAATGTAAAAGTTTTGGGAACTTCGTTATTTCTGAATTGGATTATTGGTCCTGTATTAATGTTTGCGTTAGCGCTTTTATTTCTCAAAGGATATCCTGAATATATGACAGGCTTAATTTTGATAGGACTTGCACGTTGTATAGCAATGGTTATTGTTTGGAATGAATTAGCTGATGGAAGTCGAGAATATGCAGCAGGACTTGTCGCATTGAATAGTATTTTTCAAGTGTTGCTCTATAGTGTTTATGCTTACATCTTTATAACTATACTACCACCATTATTTGGTGTACATGGAATTGAAGTAGATATTACAATTGAAGAGATTGCAAAAAGTGTGGGAATATATCTTGGTATACCTTTCCTTGCTGGAATTATAGGCAGATACGGATTAATTGCTTTAAAAAATGAGAAGTGGTATCAGGAAAAATTTATTCCGTTCATATCTCCAGTTACTTTAATAGCGTTATTATTTACAATCGTAGTAATGTTTAGTCTAAAAGGAGAATTGATTGTACAATTACCAGTGGATGTAATACGTATTGCAATTCCTTTAGTAATATACTTTGCTTTGATGTTTGTGATTAGCTTTATTGCAAGCAAGAAAGTCGGTGCTGACTATTCGCAAAGCACTTCAATAGCCTTTACTGCTACAGGAAATAACTTTGAATTAGCAATAGCAGTTGCTATTGGCGTTTTTGGTATTAATAGTGGTCAGGCGTTCGTGGGAGTTATAGGTCCACTTGTAGAAGTTCCAGCACTTATTGCATTAGTTAACCTATCATTGTGGTTTAAGAAAAAATATTTCAGTCCAAAGCTTGCATAAAGCAAATATTTAGGTCTTCCCAACTATGTATTAAATCTATTATGTAGTAAAGCCCCATTTTTTAATAGTTAGTTCCCAATCACTTTAAGCAAAATTGTGTGAAGGATAGAAGCGAAAAATCCAGAGCTAAACACGATCGAGGACTTGTAGCGTATAGCCTGACCCTTTGGATAGCCCAAAAGGAAATCTTTTAAAAATTGTGGTTGGCTTGTGGCCCATTCTGTTACTTGTACTTTAAAGAAACTTAATTTCATGCATAATCTCACTGTAGCTTTCCTTACAAATAACTTTTTCACTACCAAAATAAATTATAGCTTTTCCGTTTTCATCTTCGCAGATATGTGTGATTTTGTCAATAAAAATCAGACAGCGTTTCCCGTTAGTTGTTGTAATAGTGATGTGATTATCCATAGTTTTGATTAAGTTATCCAGGTATTAAACAGTATTAAAGAGGCAATAAAAAATGTTCCAAAACCAATGCCTACTAATTTTAGGTTATCATTCAAGGTATTTCTGTTTTTTCTGAAAATTATCGAATGACCGATAATAAAAAGAATCCAGATGATTATAGCCAGAAGAATAAAGAATCCGCAATATAGATTAGTCAGGTCATAACCGCCGCCGCCAATACTTTGATAGCTTTGTTTTGTTAATGGAACGCTGGAAATAAGAAGTATTGGAACAATTAACAATGCTAATTTTATAAAAAAACTTTTTTTCTGCATAGAGTTGAAAATAAACTTAACCTCCTTTAACAAGCTTTTCTAATAGCAAATCCAAGTTCACTGAAGCAAATCCGGAACTATGGTCTGAGAGTCCGTAAGGAATAATCAGGTCGTTGTTATGTATGATGGAACCACAGGAATAAACAACGTTGGGAACATAACCTTCGCGTTCATCGGGATTGGGCATAATGAGCGGCTCTTTTAAACGTCCTATTTCTATTTCTGGATTGTCAATATCTAATAATGAGGCGCCAATACAATAGCGTCGCATTGGTCCAACGGCATGTGTTATGATAAGCCAGCCGTATTTGGTTTCTATAGGTGAACCGCAGTTTCCTATCTGTACCAATTCCCATGGATATTCCGGACTTTGTATTTTTATTGGTTTTTCCCAGATATTGATATGTTCGGAATACATTAAATAATTATTCCAGCCATCAATACGGGAAAGCATAGCATATTTACCATTAATTTTTCTGGGAAATAAAGCCAGGTTCTTGTTTTTTGCTCCGGAACCGTTTAACGGACTTGTTTTGAAATCATAGAAATCATAGGTCTGAAGGAGTTTTGGCATGATGTGATTTCCATCATAAGCGGTATATGTACAGTAATAAATTACTTTTCCGTTTTCTTTTACAAATCTGACAAAACGGGCATCTTCTATCCCGTTGCTTTCAAAATCTGAAATGGGGAAAATAACCCTGTCGCTTATATCGGTATCCTTTGAAAAACTTATTTTTCGATAGCTATCAGATAAGGCCAAAATCATATTGTATTGCGTGATTATCTTTTCGTCTTTTGTTTTCTCTTTGGCTTCAATAACCACTTTTTTGAGGCTGTCATAATCAAAACGCTCGCCCAGTTTTTCGTCTACAGCTTTTAAGAAATCATCATTAATATCTGCTTCCTGTGCTTTTTTGAGGAAAAGCTTTTTGTTATAGACCATGTTATGGACTTTTTCAGCTTCATCAATATAATTTCCGGCAGGAATTACAGTTATATTTCCATGCTTATCTATCATGGCACGCCTGAAAACTACTGAAGAAACATGCCCCTCTCCCACTGCCCTAAAGCTAATCAGTACCCGAAGTTGGCCTTCTTCAAGATTAGTCTGGTCAGGATCGGGAACAATTGACGGATTGAAAAAAGCTGCCGATTCTATCGAATATTCATGCGTAAAATAAGAACCAATGAGCAGTTTGGTGTAATCGTCAAGTTTTTCATAATTACCGCCTGCTTTCTCAATATAAACTTTTACCCTGTCGCAATGTTTTAATAGCTTTTTGGTAATATTTCTATGACGTTTTGAAAAATCCTGTAACAGTGGAGAAATTAATCCAAAAACGGTTTCGTTATCCAGAAGTAATAGCTTTTTAAGGAGTTCAACAGCACGTTCTTCGCCATTGAAAAAATACCGGGCAATGACACGTCCGGAATCGGGATATACTTTTATAGGTTTTCGTTCAACAGACAATCTCATGGGCATTGTTTTAAAAAATTTTCGATGAAATGTAAGAGTATCCTGTTTTTGGATGAAAAAATCTTATCCCTAAAATACGATTTTTAATTTATACGAAAAGCACCTGAAATGCTAAAATTAACCCAAAACAAAAGCTCAAGATGGCATTTGCAGTCAAAATTTTATAAGTTGCAGCCTTTATTTTTTATCTAAGAGGCTATAAAACTTAAAAGTTTTTTAATTTTAGCATGAATTTTGCAGAAACTGTTTATCAAAAAGTATCCATGAAATCTGTTGCTTTACTCTTTATTGTTTTTTTTACTGCTCAGATGTATGCTCAGGTTGACTACAACAAGTCGATTTCAATACCTTCTGCCAATACAAACAGTACGATGTCAATACCCTCTACAGAGTCAAACACTACTGTAGATCCAAATTTTGGTTTTACAATTCCCAAGTCGCTTCCAAAGTCAGATAAATATAAAGTTGGCGGAACCGATACGGTCAATTTCGGTCAGGGTAGCGAGCAATTTGCGAATCCAGGCGATAAATACACCAAAGAGTTAAATAAAAAAAGTGGCGGTGAATCTCAGGTTGCTGTAAAAGGAAACCAGTATTTTGGTGATTTTAAAAATAATGGTGAATATGTAAATATAGTATTCCGCGATCACGGAGCTCCGGATGGCGACATGATAAAAATTTCTGTGAATGATGTTGTGGTAGTAGCTTCGGTTACATTAACTACTGATTTCAGAACCTTGAAATTACCTTTAAAACCGGGCTTTAACAGAGTTGATTTTGAAGCACTGAATCAGGGAACATCAGGACCTAATACGGCTGAATTTCATGTATTTGATGATAAAGGAAACCTTGTCGTAGCCAATCGCTGGAATCTGGCAACCGGTTTTAAAGCAACAGCTATTATTGTAAAAGAATAGCTAGCTATTGGCCAGCCATTCCCTCTTTAGCATAGCATATTGGAACTCGCTTCCCCAATTTCCTTTAAAAAAGATATTCTCTATAAAATGCCCTTCCCTACGAAATTTTAAGCTTTCTAAAAGACTTATTGAAGCAATATTTTCTGCATCTACCGTTTCAACTATCCGATGTATGTTTTTAACGGCAAAAAGAAAATCCATAATCCCGGAAAAGGCTTCTTTTGCATAACCTTTTTGCTGGTGCAGGTGAGAAATTGTCATTCCAACTTCAGCAATACGCTCGTCAAAAGCGTCTAGTTTTATAGCACAATCTCCTATCAATCTTCCGGTTTCTTTGCTTTCAATGGCATATTGTACCCACTCACCTCTTTTACCAAATAATTTATTTTCCTGCTTGGCTATAAATTCGGAAGCCTGTTCGCGTGTCATTACATCAAAACCCTGGTATTTCGTAACCTCAGGATTAGATCTGTATATGTGAAAATCATCCAGATCATTTTGAGTAAGGTGTCTGATGTGCAATCGTTCAGTATGTATTGATAAAGTTTCCATTCTTAAAAATTTTCGTCCAAAGATAAAAAAGCTTTTCCCAAATTTTCAATAATATCTGAAGCTATAAAAGCTTGGTATCCGAGCGATTTTGAGCCAATGTCTGCTGTTAGTCCGTGAATATATACGCCAAGTATTGCTGCATCTTCCGGCGTATATCCCTGAGCTAATAAACCTGCTATAATTCCTGAAAGCGTATCACCGCTTCCGGCTGTCGCTAAGGCCTGATTTCCTGTTGAGTTGGTATATATTGCATTGCCCGAGATTATTTGTGTTGGTGCCCCTTTTATGACAATTATCCATTTTTTTGATTCGGTCAACCTCGCTGCCTTTTCAATCATCTCTTCCTCAGAACTCCAATCTCCAATAAGTCTTTGCAATTCTTTCCTGTGAGGAGTCAATATTGTCTGTTCTGAAACAAAATCAAACAGTTCTTTGTTTTTTGAAAGTATGTTGATTCCATCGGCGTCAATCAATAGCGGTTTGTTGTTGTTCTTTAGGAATTTTATAAATGCTTTTTGGGTTGTTTCGTGTTGGCCAATACCCATGCCTATTGCAATAGCATTGGGAATAATCTCAAATTCTATTTCTGAAATATATGCTTCTTCTTTATCGGTAATAACCATTGCTTCCGGAAATGAAGTCTGAATGCTGGTATAGCCGCATTTTGGAATTAAAGCTGTTACCAAGCCACAACCTGATTTTAAACTTGCTTTTGATGCTAAGATAATGGACCCTATTTTTCCATAGCTTCCACCGATAATTAGCGCATGCCCTTGTGTTCCCTTATGGGCCTGGACCGAGACAGGTTTGTAACGTTTGAGGATTTCGTGTTTATTAATAAGTAAGGCCTCCATCTGTGAATCACATTTAAAAAGATTTAATAAGCAATAAAGATAGTAATACCTGTTCAATTTATATTCGGTTAAGAGAAAGTCATTACCGGCGAAGCAAAATTGAGAAAAACAGACCTGAAAAATATTTTTCTATTGTACTGAGTGTTAATACATTTTAATTTTTATGTAAAAAAAAGATAAAAAAACTTACGAAATAGTTGTAATTTATAGAATGATAAGCTACATTTGCAACCGCAAAAAAGGATAAGTTCTTACGAATTTATTAAGGAGAGGTGCCGGAGTGGTAACGGAGCAGATTGCTAATCTGTCGACGAGCAATCGTCGCCAGGGTTCGAGTCCCTGTCTCTCCGCTTTTTTTTCGGGGTGTAGCGTAGCCCGGTTATCGCGCCTGCTTTGGGAGCAGGAGGCCGCAGGTTCGAATCCTGCCACCCCGACGGTATTGAAATAATGGACGCATAGCTCAGCTGGATAGAGCACCTGCCTTCTAAGCAGGCGGTCGAAGGTTCGAATCCTTCTGCGTTCACAAAAAAGCAACTTCAAAAGAGTTGCTTTTTTTGTTTTTATCCCTTCTGATAAGTAACTTTGTGTTTGAAAAAACCTACAATCTAAAATTGAAATTTGGAATGAAAACACACAAAGTAAATTACAAGCTAATTAGTTTTATTGTTGGATTTTTGGTTTGGTTATCGGCCACCGTATTATTTAGAGTTGCAGGGCACTATTTTTTTATTGTCGACAACGCATTAGCAATGGCAGTTTTATATGTCATTCTGATACCAACTTTAGGCCTCATTTCAACTTCAGTCTTTAATAAACTAAACTTAAACAATCTTGAAAGTATAAAATCTGCAGCCATTATGGTTTTACCCGGTATGCTATTGGATACGGTATGCATACAGTTTTTTGAAAATTTATTTCCTAATATGCCTGAAACCTATAGTAAGACTTTTGCTTCATGGTTAATGTTTGCCTACTCTATCGTTTTAATTTTTGGGCTGTTGAGAAAAAAACAGAAAAATGGGAATTGATTATAATAAAACAAAAAAATTAAATAGGAATCATAGCTCAATTATTTTAAATCCTGTAACCGAGAATTAAAATTTATTAGTGTGAAGCTTTTTACTTGAAATAACTTAATTTTTTTAACGCAGTTAATTTTAAACTTAATTCAAAAACTGGTTTCTATTTCTCCGAAAAAGAATTAAATTCGCAAAAACAAACAAAGAATTAAACAATTATGAATAAAAAAGTTGTCATTGTATCCGCTGCCAGAACTCCAATAGGAAGTTTTATGGGAGCTCTTTCTACTGTTAGCGCTCCTCAATTAGGAGCTGTTGCAATCAAAGGCGCATTAGATAAAATCAATTTAGATCCAAAGCTTATTGATGAAGTATTGATGGGTAATGTTGTTCAGGCTGGTGTTGGACAGGCTCCTGCACGTCAGGCGGCTTTGTATGCAGGTTTACCTGATAGCGTTATTGCTACAACAGTAAATAAAGTTTGTGCTTCCGGTATGAAAGCGGTTATGATGGGTGCTCAGTCAATCATCAGTGGTGATGCAGAAATTATCGTTGCCGGCGGAATGGAAAATATGAGCATGATTCCACATTATCTTCATTTGAGAAATGGTCATAAATTTGGTCCTGCTTCTATGATTGACGGTATGCAGAAAGACGGACTTACAGATGCTTATGACAATAATGCTATGGGAGTTTGCGCTGATCTTTGTGCTACGGAATATAAAATTTCCAGAGAAGAGCAAGACCAGTTTGCTATACAATCGTATGAGCGTTCTGCAAAAGCGTGGGATGCCGGAAAATTTGATAATGAAGTAGTTCCTGTTGCTGTTCCTCAGCGAAAAGGTGACCCGATTATGGTTACTAAAGACGAGGAATACACTAACGTAAAATTAGATAAAATCCCAAGCCTGAATCCTGCTTTTACAAAAGAAGGGACAGTAACTGCAGCCAATGCTTCTACTATCAATGATGGTGCGGGAGCTGTTGTTTTGATGAGTGAAGAAAAAGCAAAGGCTTTAGGATTAAAACCACTTGCTTATATTAAGAGCTATGCTGATGCAGCACAGGAACCAAAATGGTTTACGACTTCTCCGGCTAAGGCATTGCCAAAGGCATTAGATAAAGCAGGGATAGCTATTAATGATGTAGATTTCTTCGAATTCAACGAGGCTTTTTCTGTAGTAGGTTTGGCCAATGCTAAAATTCTGGGATTAGACAACAATAAGGTAAATGTGAATGGTGGTGCTGTTTCTTTGGGTCACCCGCTTGGATGCTCAGGTGTCAGAATTATCATCACATTATTAAATGTATTGGAGCAGAACAATGCTAAAATTGGTGCTGCTGCAATTTGCAATGGCGGTGGTGGTGCTTCTGCAATTGTAATTGAAAGAGCATAACAAAGCATAAAATTATATTCTGTAATGATGGATTTTGGATTTAAATGATTTTGTATCTTTAAAATCCGAAATTCATCATTTAATTTAAAGCAAACCCTCAATGTTTGGAATTTGTAATCTAGCCATAATACCTTTAAGATTTGAACCTAGCGACCGTAGCGAAATTGTATCACAAGTACTTTTTGGTGAGCATTTTAAGATTTTAGAGCAAAATAAGCAATGGTCAAAAATTCAATTGCATTTTGATGGTTATGAGGGCTGGGTAGATGAAAAACAATTCCAGGCTATTTCTGAAACGGATTACAATCAGCTGTGTAATGAGGCGATAATCCTCAATGCGGATTTGATTGAATATGTAAATTCTCCAAATAATTTACTAATGCCTATTCCTTTAGGTGCATCACTTTCTTTTCTTAGTAATCCGGCAATTAATAAAACGAATCTGGATTTTGAAGGAATGAAAATCAGTGGCATAAAACCAAAATCCAATTTGATAAATACCGCATTTATGTATTTGAATGCTCCGTATTTGTGGGGCGGAAAGACTCCTTTTGGTATTGACTGTTCCGGTTTAACCCAAATGGTATATAAACTTAACGGCTATAAATTGATGAGAGATGCCTCACAACAGGCAACCCAAGGTGAAGCGCTAAGTTTTATTGAAGAAAGTGAACCGGGAGATTTGGCCTTTTTTGACAATGAAGAAGGTAAAATAATACATGTCGGACTTATTATGGATGACAATTATATTATACATGCCAGTGGAAAAGTCAGAATTGACAGATTAGATCACCTGGGCATATATAATGCTGAGACTAACAGACATACGCACAAGCTAAGAGTTATTAAGAAAATAATATAAAAAAACCGAAGATTTTTATCTTCGGTTTTTTTGTCTTTTAAACGAACCTATAATTAACCATTAAATGATGCCTTTAAAGCTTTAGCTTCAGAAGTCATTTCAAGATAATTGTATACGTTTAATAATGTTCTGTATACGTCCTCATTTTTAGGATCTAATTTATTCGCTTTTTCAAGATATGGCAAAGTGCTTTTAAAAATAGCTTCTCTTTTCACCTTTAATTCATCATATCTTTTATTATCTTTTGCAGAAGTACCTAGTTTATTCATTTCATCAACGATTGCAGTATCTCCGTTTAATTTCAAAACAGAAAGGTTTAGGTAGGCGTTGATATAATTAGGATCAATTTCAATTGCCTTTTTATAATACTTTTCAGCTTCAACATTTTCATTTGCCTGAGCTGCAAGTACTCCTAAATTGTAAAACAGGTTCGGATCATTTGGACTTTTGGAGATAACCTGAGCAATGACCTGCTTATAACCTTCTATATTATTACTCTTCATAAACAAATCTGCCTGTGTCATGGCTAAAGTAAGATCGTCAGGATTAGCGGCTCTTGCCTCAGCTACAGCTTTAGTTGCAGCTGCAACATCACCTTTACTGTTATAAATCAAGGCCACATTTCTGTAAATTTCACCTCTTTTTGATTTAATTTGCTCAGTTCTTGGTTTCTCGTGAGTCCCCATTTTAACTGCTTTTTCTCTGTCAGCCAACGAAGCAAATGTCACCTCTTCTCCACTAAGTTTACTCGTTGCCATATATTCTGATCTTTCACCAGAATAATTTTGCTTTATAAGTTCATTATAGTAGGTCAACGCTTTATCATAATCTTTGTCATTGACAGCATAATTTCCTGCGTAATAAAGTTTTTCCAGATCCGTTTTGTCAAGAAGATAAAGACTGTACAATACAGTTGTTGCATCTTTATAATTTTTTTGCTTACCCAAATTAACTGCATAATTTAACAGCATAGGTTTCATGTCAGCAATATCCTCATTGATGCTTTTAGTCAGGACTTGTTTTCCAGACGTTTTTTCAAATTCAATAACCTTACTTGTATTGTCAGCTAATTGAAAAATGTTATTTGCATTAAATATTTTCATCAAGGCAGCTTGTGGATTTGCTCTGTTCTCAGGGCGGCTAGCTGCTTCTTGTGCTTCAATAAATGGCACTAGCGATTTGTAAAAGCCTAAATAAATTTTATCAGATTCAGATGCATTTGCCAGCAATGGTTCAGACTTTTCAATGGCAGCTTTATACTCCGTAAGGTCTTTTGCCTTAATTTCATCTTTGTCATAAATTTTCTTTAACGTCTTTAGCTCATCTTTCTGGGCAAATGTCAAACCCGAAACCAGAAAAGCTGACGCCAATAATAAATATTTACTTTTCATAATTTTTAATTTTGGTTATATAGTAGTTGTATTATTCTTCGGTATTTTCTACTTCGGTTACATCATCATTGGTTGATGCTTCTAAAGCAGTATTTTCACCATCTCCTTCAGTTTCATCAATAACCTGTTCTTCACGGATTACTTTTGTTACGGCTGCAATAGAGTCATTACCTTTAATATTGATAAGCCTTACTCCCTGAGTCGCTCTACCCATAACACGAAGGTCAGATACTTCCATACGGATTGTTAATCCGGATTTGTTGATAATCATTAAGTCATCTGCATCGGTAACGTTATTGATAGAAATCAGCTCTCCTGTTTTGTCAGTAATGTTTAGTGTTTTCACACCCTTACCTCCTCTGTTCGTGATTCGGTAATCTTCAAGTGAAGAACGTTTTCCATAACCGTTTTCAGAAACTACCAGGATTTCACTTTCCATATCGTTTACAGATACCATGCCAATTACTTCATCTTTCTCATGCCCTAAGGTAATACCTCGAACACCGGAAGCACTTCTTCCCATCGGACGTGTTTTGTTTTCTTCAAAACGTACCAATTTACCGGATTTCACAGCAATAAGAATCTGGCTTTCACCGTTTGTCAGTTTTGCTTCCAGTAGTTCATCGTCTTCCTTAATAGTAATTGCGGCAATACCGTTAACTCTAGGACGGGAATATTGCTCCAGCAATGTCTTTTTAACCTGACCTTGCTTGGTAGCCATAATTACATAATGAGAATTTATATAGTCCTGATTTTTCAAATCCTGAGTACAGATAAATGCTTTGACTTTATCGTCATTCTCAATATTGATAAGATTTTGGATTGCTCTTCCTTTTGACGTTTTTGTTCCTTCAGGAATTTCATATACTCTCATCCAGAAACATTTTCCTTTTTGAGTAAAGAACATCATATACTGGTGGTTGGTAGCCACGAAAAGGTGCTCCAGGAAGTCCTGATCTCTAGTTGCCACTCCTTTTTGTCCTACTCCACCCCTGTTTTGGGTTTTGTATTCTGAAAGATTCGTTCTCTTGATATATCCTGCATGAGAAATTGTAATTACTACATTTTCGTCTGCAATTAAATCTTCAATACTCACATCACCGCCTGAATATTCGATAGTTGAACGACGTTCGTCGCCATATTTATCCTTAATTTCAGTCAGTTCTTCCTTGATTAGAGCCATTCTCATTTCTTTGCTTGCCAATAATTCTTTCAAGTGGGCAATCAATTTCATGATTTCTTCATATTCCGCACGCAATTTATCCTGCTCCAGACCTGTCAATTGTCTCAAACGCATTTCGACGATTGCTTTTGCCTGGATTTCAGAAAGGTTGAATCTTGCAATCAATTTTTCTCTTGCTTCATCAGTATTGCTTGAGGAACGGATTAATTGGATTACTTCGTCAATATTATCAGAAGCGATAATTAATCCTTCTAAAATATGGGCTCTTTCTTCTGCTTTACGCAATTCATATTGCGCCCTGCGGGTTACCACTTCATGACGGTGCTCCACGAAATGGTGAATCAGGTCTTTTAGGTTCAACAACTGAGGTCTGCCATTAACCAACGCAATATTATTTACGCTGAAAGACGATTGTAGTTGTGTATACTTATATAAGGTATTCAAAACGACATTAGGAACGGCGTCACGTCTTAATATGTATACGATACGCATTCCGTTTCTGTCCGATTCGTCACGAATGTTTGAGATACCGTCAATTTTTTTCTCATTTACCAGGTCGGCTGTTTTCTTAATCATGTCAGCCTTATTAACCTGGTATGGAATTTCAGTAACCACAATGCATTCTCTTCCGTCAACTTCTTCGAAATTAACTTTGGCACGCATTACAATTCTTCCTCTTCCCGTTTTGAATGCTTCACGAACGCCTTCATATCCATAAATAGTTCCCCCGGTTGGAAAATCAGGAGCTTTGATATGGTGCATCAGTTCGTCAATTTCTATATCGTTATTATCGATGTATGCCAACGTACCGTCAACAACTTCACTTAAGTTGTGAGGCGCCATATTGGTAGCCATACCAACAGCAATACCCGAAGCACCGTTTATTAATAAGGTAGGAACTTTTGTAGGCATTACCTTAGGTTCTTCCAGGGTGTCGTCAAAGTTCAATTGGAAATCGACTGTCTCTTTGTCAATATCTGCCATTATTTCCTCTGCGATCTTACGCATTCTGGCTTCAGTATAACGCATGGCTGCCGGGCTATCACCATCAACGGAACCAAAGTTACCCTGACCGTCTACTAATAAATAACGTAAGCTCCATTCCTGGGCCATACGAACCATCGCGTCATATACAGATGTATCACCGTGTGGGTGGTATTTACCTAAAACTTCACCGACAATTCTTGCAGATTTTTTGTGTGCTCTATTTGAAAAAACTCCTAATTCGTACATACCATAAAGTACTCTTCTATGTACGGGTTTCAAACCATCTCTAACATCAGGAAGCGCTCTGGAAACTATTACAGACATCGAATAATCGATGTAAGAGGATTTCATTTCGTCTTCTATGTTAATAGGAATTAACTTTTCTCCTTCAGCCATAAGTATTTATATTAAAAAATTAAATTCGTTTCAAAACGTGCCAATATACGTAATTCGTAACATTTTCAGTGCATTTTTTATCACTAATTTCAGGGATTTATCAACATAAAAAAGCCCCTCCATAGTTGATAAATAATTTTTGACATATTTTTATTTTCGGGTATTTTTTTGTCACTTAGCTGTCAGTACTTATGTCAGGGTATGATTTTTGTATTTACTCAACTAATTCATTAAATTTACAAGACCAATATTTTATATTATGGATGATAATTTTTCACCTAGAGTAAAAGATGTAATCACTTACAGTAAAGAAGAGGCGCTCCGTTTGGGCCATGACTTTATTGGAACGGAACATCTAATGTTGGGCATATTAAGAGATGGAAACGGTAAAGCAATAAATATACTTAACAATCTGTCTATAGATTTAGAGCATTTGCGCAGAAAAGTCGAAATATTAAGCCCAGCAAATCCTAATGTTGAAGCAAGCAATGAAAAGAAAAACCTTCATTTGACGCGTCAGGCCGAAAGAGCACTAAAAACGACGTATCTTGAAGCTAAAGTTTTTCAGAGCCCTTCCATTAGTACTGCACACTTATTATTGTGTATTTTGAGAAACGAAAATGATCCCACAACCAAGCTGTTGAATAAGATGAAGATTGATTATGATTCAGCTAAAGAACAATATTTGAATATGACACCAAACAGCGAAGAAGAATTTTTGAATGACTTGCCAAAAAATGAATCTTACAATGATGATTCAGGACAAGATGACAGTTTAAAAGAAGGTGCTTTTAATACGCCGGCCAGTAAGTCCAATAAGAAATCAAAAACTCCGGTTTTAGACAACTTTGGACGTGATTTGACAGAAATGGCTGAAGAAGGCAAATTGGACCCTGTTGTTGGACGCGAAAAAGAAATTGAGCGCGTTTCACAGATTTTAAGCCGAAGAAAAAAGAACAACCCTCTTTTGATTGGAGAACCAGGTGTAGGTAAATCGGCTATTGCTGAAGGACTTGCCTTAAGAATTATCCAAAAGAAAGTTTCACGTATTTTATTCAACAAACGTGTAGTGACACTTGATCTGGCCAGTTTAGTTGCCGGAACCAAGTATCGCGGGCAGTTTGAAGAACGTATGAAAGCCGTGATGAACGAACTGGAAAAGAACGACGATATAATTCTGTTTATAGATGAAATCCATACTATCGTTGGTGCCGGCGGAGCTACGGGCTCGCTTGATGCATCGAATATGTTTAAGCCGGCTTTAGCCAGAGGTGAAATCCAATGTATTGGAGCAACAACGCTTGATGAATACCGCCAATACATAGAAAAAGACGGTGCTTTGGAAAGACGTTTCCAGAAAGTGATTGTAGAACCTACTTCTGTAGCGGAAACAATTACGATTCTGAACAATATAAAAAACAAATACGAAGATCACCATAATGTGACTTATACGCCTGAAGCCATTGAAGCTTGCGTAAAGTTAACAGACAGATACATGTCTGAGCGCTTCCTTCCGGACAAAGCCATTGATGCTTTGGATGAAGCAGGTTCACGTGTTCACATTACCAACATTGATGTTCCAAAACAGATTTTGGATTTAGAACGTCAATTGGAAGAAGTCAGAGAGCTTAAAAATACGGTTGTCAAAAAGCAAAAGTATGAAGAGGCTGCAAAGCTTCGCGATGACGAAAAACGTATTGAAAAAGATTTGGCAATAGCTCAGGAACAATGGGAAGAGGATTCTAAAAATAACCGTATTCAGGTAACAGAAGACAATGTTGCCGATGTGGTTTCTATGATGTCAGGAATTCCTGTAAACCGTATTGCACAAACTGAAAGCAATAAATTAGCTAAACTTCCTGAACTAATTGAAAATAAAGTAATTGGGCAGAAAGAAGCTGTTTTGAAAATTGCCCGATCTATCCAAAGAAACCGTGCCGGATTAAAAGATCCGAATCGTCCGATTGGTTCCTTTATTTTCTTAGGACAGACGGGTGTTGGAAAAACCCAATTGGCTAAAGTTATCGCCAAAGAATTATTCGATTCTGAAGATGCATTGGTCCGTATTGATATGAGCGAATACATGGAAAAATTTGCGATTTCAAGATTGGTTGGAGCGCCTCCGGGATATGTAGGATATGAAGAAGGAGGACAATTAACTGAAAAAGTTCGTAGAAAACCATACTGTGTTGTACTTTTAGACGAGATTGAAAAAGCCCATCCTGACGTTTTCAACATGATGCTTCAGGTTCTGGACGACGGATTCCTGACAGATAGTTTAGGACGCAAGATTGATTTTAAAAACACAATCATTATCATGACGTCTAATGTTGGAGCCCGTCAATTGAAAGATTTCGGACAAGGCGTTGGTTTTGGAACAGCAGCTAAAGTATCACAAGCCGATGAAAATGCTAAGAGCGTTATTGAAAATGCGCTGAAAAAAGCTTTTGCGCCAGAGTTTTTGAACAGAATCGATGATGTGATCGTATTCAATGCTCTTGAAAAAGAACATATCGACCAGATTATTGAAATCGAATTGAAAAAACTATACGCCAGAATTGCCGAATTGGGCTATAATCTGGAATTGTCTGAAAAGGCAAAAGCTTTTATCGCAGACAAAGGTTTCGATAAGCAATTTGGAGCCAGACCGTTAAAAAGAGCTATCCAGAAATATGTAGAGGATGCCCTTGCAGAAGAAATCATTACTTCTAAAATTAACTCTGGTGACCTCATATTTATGGATTTGGATGAAACTTCTCAGGAACTGACAGTCCAGATTAAAAAAGCAGAAGAACCTGCCAATTAAGTAGGTTTAAAATACTAATTTCAGGCCACTGATTTAGAGACAGATGAGATTCATACAAGAATTTTCAAAGTCCTAAATCAGTGGCTTGATTATTTAATGACCAATAAAGATATTTACTCAAACTCTTTAGCCGCAGATTTAGAGATTAAATGGATTATTCTCGATCAACTCTTATTTTTAATAATTACAAAAAATTAATTTTTGATTCTAAAATAAGTAGTACTTTAGTCTATTGTTACAATCAATACTTGCTATGTCTACAAACAAAGTTATCCTTGGAAGTGAAGAATGGTGTTCATTTCCTGAATTAGGAATCCCCCTTATTAAGGCTCGTGTCGACTCAGGTGCCAAAACATCTGCGCTTCATGCAGTTAACATCGCTCCTTTTGTGAGAGACGGTGAAAGCTGGGTAAAATTCGATATCAATCCCATACAAAACAATCTCAAGACGATTATTCATTGCGAAGCACTTTTAGTTGATAAAAGAATTGTAAAAAGTTCAAGCGGATT
Organism: Flavobacterium lindanitolerans; assembly: GCF_002846575.1. NCBI lineage: Bacteria > Pseudomonadati > Bacteroidota > Flavobacteriia > Flavobacteriales > Flavobacteriaceae > Flavobacterium > Flavobacterium lindanitolerans. The sequence goes on along the minus strand of NZ_PJND01000009.1, from coordinate 88,916 downwards.
TCGCGAACAGCGTTATGTTATACGCACTACACTGGATTTTGGCGAACACAAATGGCCAATAGAAATGACCCTGACCAATAGGGATTCTATGGGTTTCAGGATGCTTTTAGGACGTGAAGCAATGAGTGGGCGAGTTTTGGTTGACCCGGAACAAAAATACCTTTTAGGGCAGCCTACCAATGACAAACTAAAAGAACTATATCATAATTCCGAAAGAGCAAAAACCGGATTGAAAATAGGCCTCCTGGCCAGTAATCCGGAATTGTATTCCAACAAAAGAATCATAGAAGCCGGCGAACAGCGAGGACATGAAATGCATTTCCTGAATATTAAGGAATGCTACATGAAATTAGATGCTACCAAACCCGAAATTCATTACCGTGGCGGTAAAATTTTAAGTGATTTTGATGCTGTCATTCCTAGAATTCGTCCAAGTATCACTTTTTATGGCTGTGCGCTTACCCGCCAGTTTGAAGCCATGAAGGTATTCTGCCTTAATTCTGCATCTGCTATTACACAATCGCGTGATAAATTGTATTCCTTACAATTGTTACTCAATCACGGTGTTGACATACCAACAACAGGATTTGCCAATTCTCCCTTAGATACGGATGACCTTATTAAAATGGTTGGAGGTTCGCCCCTAATCGTAAAATTATTAGAAGGGACTCAGGGAAAAGGTGTCGTTTTGGCAGAAACAAAAAAAGCAGCAGAAAGTGTTATCAATGCTTTTAAAAGCTTAAATGCCAATATTCTGGTTCAGGAATTTATCAAAGAAGCCAACGGAAAAGACATTCGATGCTTTGTGATTGACGGAAAAGTAGTGGCCGCTATCCAGCGTGAAGCCTTACCAGGAGAATTCAGGGCAAATATCCATTTGGGAGGTACGGCTTCTGTCATCAAAGTAACTTCAGAAGAAAAAAGAATTGCCATTAAGGCGGCTAAGGCCATGAACCTGAAAGTAGCCGGAGTAGATATTATTCGTTCGTCAAAAGGACCGCTTCTTTTGGAAGTAAACTCCTCTCCCGGCCTTGAAGGTATTGAAGGCGCAACAAACAAAGATATTGCCGGAGAAATGATTAAGGCTATTGAGAAAAACTTTAAGTGGAAATAATGAATCCGTATCTCGATATTATCCTGCGAAGCGTAGCCGTATATTTTTTTATGGTTATAGCATTGCGCGTTTTCGGGAAAAAGGAACTATCGCAGCTTAATACTGCCGATGTCATATTGATTCTCCTTATCAGTAATTCTGTCCAGAACGCCATGGTTGGAAGTGATACTTCGCTATGGGGTGGACTTGTAGCTGCAGGAGCTTTGTTTCTGGTCAACTTTATTCTGAAAAAACTCATGTTCCGTTATAAGAAATTAAATAATTTCTTGCAGCAAAAACCCGAAGTGCTTGTCCACAAAGGAAAAATTGAGTTTAAAACGCTGGCGCGGCTTGGCATTACTTCCGATGAATTGACAGAAGCCATGCACGAACACGGCGTTGAATATTATAAAGATGTAAAATATGCCTTTTTAGAAATAGATGGTAATATCAGCATTATTTCAGGCAATGAAAATCTGAAACAGACACACTACAAAAGAAGAAGAAACCATAAAACCTTAAACGGAATAGATTAAATAAAAAAGCAGGCTTACAGCCTGCTTTTTTATTTTAATTCTGTACACTCTCATCAATCTGGAAGCTTTTTAAGAAAGCAACCGTTTTCTCGATATCATAATGCAAAATTCTATCTTCGCTCACTAAAGGCACTTCTTCTCTATATGCTTTTACGAACATTTCAATAAAATCACTCGATTTCAATGGTGCTCTAAAATGGATTGCCTGTGAGGCATTCATTAATTCTATAGCAAGGATACGCTCTAAATTATCCATAATGCGTAATGCTTTTGTAGCGCCGTTTGCTCCCATACTCACATGGTCTTCTTGACCGTTAGAAGAAACAATACTGTCAATGCTGGCAGGAGTTGCCAATTGTTTGTTCTGGCTTACAATACTCGCGGCTGTATATTGCGGAATCATAAATCCTGAGTTCAATCCCGGATTGTCTACTAAAAAAGCCGGAAGTCCTCTCAATCCTGAAATTAGCTGATAAGTTCTTCTTTCTGAAATATTTCCTAATTCTGCTAAGGCAATTGCCAGAAAATCCAAAGCCAATGCCAAAGGCTGGCCGTGGAAATTTCCACCTGAAATAATCTGGTCGCTTTCAATAAAAACGTTTGGATTGTCTGTAACCGAATTGATTTCTGTTTTAAATACTTTCTTCACATAATCAATCGCATCTTTCGAAGCTCCATGTACTTGCGGAATACAGCGGAAAGAATATGGATCTTGTACATGCTGTTTCTTTTGCGAAATAATCTCACTTCCGTCTAAAAATTCAATGACTCTTTTTGCGGTAACAATCTGCCCTTTATGTGGACGAATTAAATGTATCAATTCATTAAAAGGCTCAATTCTTCCATCAAAAGCTTCTAAGGAAACCGTACCTATCAAATCTGCCAGGTAAGAATATTTAGCCGCACGTATTAAAATATGAGCGCCATAAGCATTCATAAACTGGGTTCCATTCAACAAGGCCAATCCTTCTTTTGATTTTAATTGGATAGGTTGCCAGCCAAAATGGTTTAATACGTCAATAGAATCATGTTTTTTGTCATTAAAATAAACTTCCCCCTCTCCGATTAAAGGCAAAGATAAATGCGCCAAAGGCGCCAAATCACCCGATGCTCCTAAAGAGCCTAATTCATATACAACAGGGAAAATATCATTATTATAAAAGTCAATCAAACGCTCAACGGTTTCTAACTGAACACCGGAATAGCCATAACTTAACGACTGGATTTTTAACAGAAGCATCATCTTAACGATGTCTTTTGGCACTTCCTCTCCTGTTCCGCAGGCATGTGACTTTACAAGATTCTCTTGTAATTTGGTAAGATTTTCGTTTGATATTTTTATATTATACAAAGAACCGAAACCGGTATTGATTCCATAGATTGGCTCTTTGTGAGATTCCATCTTTTTATCAAGATAATCACGGCATTTCTGAATATTGACTTTTGCTTCTTCAGACAAAGCCAAGGTCTTATTATGGCTGATAATTTCTTCTAAATTTTCTAACGACAGTAATTCACCGCTTATATAATGTGTATTGTCCATTTTTGTTTGCTTATTTGTGCCTCAAAATTCCGCAAATACTATCAAAAAAGCAACTATTGTGAATCTGTTTTTGAAAAATTTGGGAAATGGGTCTTATTAATCTTCGTTCATGATTTTCTCCCGATATTTTTTCCCTATCAAAAGCAATAATTTAGTTTTATAATCCTCAACCAGCCATTCACGGTAATTTTTACTGCTTTTACTCAGGCAGTTTGTATAATACCTAATTCTGGATTCGATATCGTCATACAGCAGCTTAGAAAGGTTTTTGGCTTCGTTTATAGTTTCCGCATTATCAACACACATAGAAGCATGCTGATCCAGAGATTTTTCTAAAACTACCTTAGAACGCAGGTTTTGCGAAATGGCTATTCTGTGTTCTTCATCCACATCAAATTCAACAACGGCGGTATTGGCAAATTTGGCCCGAACTTCCGGAGACATCTTATATTTAAAATGCATTTCGATTTCGGTATCATTACGCAGGCTTTCAAGATAGAATTCAGGCGATTTGAAAATATGTTGCCAGTCAACAGGATCACTCCACAAACCAAAACGGGCAGCATTGTTCCCCAGGTCGATTACGGTAAAACTGTCTTTATTGGGTAATTTCCTCGAACCGCGCCCAATCATCTGGAAATATAAGGTAAGGGATTTGGTTGCCCTGTTTAGGATGATCGTTTCAACAGTTGGCTCATCGAATCCGGTTGTCAGGATTCCCACAGAAGTCAGAATAGCATCCGGAGTATGTTTGAACCACGATAAAATTTCTTTCCTTTCTTCATTTGAAGTCGTATTATCCAAATGCCTGATAGGATATCCGGCTTCTTTAAAGGTTTCATATACATATAAAGAAGTATAAATTCCATTATTAAAAATCAGGGTTTTCTTTCCTAATGATTTTTCTGTATAGGCATGAAGTAATTTTTCCTGCATGACCATATTCGTATATAGATCATCAGAAGATTTAACGGTATAATCTCCGTTAATGCCAACCTTAAGGGAAGTCAATCCTACATCATAACTATAAGTAACGGCTTTTGCCAAATATCCGTTTTCAATTAATCTGCTTATCGGATCCCCTATGATGAGCTCGTCATAATTTTCATTCATTGGCAGTTTTATATTGGAACTCAAAGGAGTAGCGGTAACGCCCAATATAAAAGAATTTTTAAATGATGACAGCAGTTTCCGGAAAGAATTATAATGGGCTTCATCAATAATTACAAGTCCAATATTTCCGATTTTTAATTTTTCGTCATTCAGCCGGTTTTTTAAAGTCTCCACCATCGCAACAAAACAAGAATATTCATCCTGATCCGGCAATTCCTTGATTTTGCTGTTAATGATTTTGTTTTTGACATTGAATCCTTTCAGCATTTTTGACGTTTGCTTACAAAGCTCAATGCGGTGTGTCAATACCAGAACTTTTTTGTCATTATAAGAAAGATAGCGTCTTACGATTTCAGAAAATACGACAGTCTTTCCTCCTCCGGTTGGAAGCTGGTAAAGCAAATGGTGATTATGCGGAGCGTTATTGATTCGTTCAAAAATCGCATCGATATCCCCTTGCTGGTAGGCATAAAGTTCTTTTTTTTCTTCGATTTCTAATTCTAGGTTTTTTTGGGACATTGCGATTTTGAATAATTTGCAAAAGTACAGACTAAAAAGACTTGTAGGGTTATTTTTGGGCTTTATTTTAAAAAAAATTATAGAAATATTAGGAAATCATATAATGTCATTCGTTTTTAAATAGCCTAATTTTGAAAATCTGGCATTTAATGCCTGATAATACGCCTGTATATGCTGAATTACGATAATTTTACAATAGAAATGGCAACACGTCTCCAAAATGAGATGAAGGAGAATATTTCCTTAAAGACGCGTAATAAAAATATTAGTACGATTGCCGGAGCAGATATTTCACATGAAGTAGGCAGTTCTAAATTATATGCCGGGATTGTTATTTTAAGCTATCCTGATTTGATTCCTCTTTCGTATTCTTTGGCTGTAGGGGAATCCAAATTTGAATATAAAGCCGAATATTTGGCCTTTCGTGAAGTTCCTACCCTGATAAAAGCCTGGGAGCAGATTCCTGTAAAACCTGATTTATTGATTCTTGACGGACAAGGAATCACACATCCCCGTAGAATGGGAATTGCATCGCATTTTGGACTGCTTACCGATCATCCAACAATTGGCTGTGCAAAAAATATGCTTCACGGAAAATACGATGTTTTGGAAGATGAAAAGTTCAGCTTCCGCCCTATTTATAAAAATCAGGACAAACTAGGCTTCGCGCTCCGCACAAAAACCCATGTCAAACCTGTTTTTATTTCACCCGGGCACCACATGTCAGTAGACGACAGTCTGGAAATCATGAATCGTACAGTTCAGAAATACAGAATTCCCGAACCTACAAGACAGGCACATGTTATGGTTAATCTTTTCCGTACGGGACAACGTCAGGCAGGATATCATGAATTCGATGTACAGCTACCGCTGTTCTAAAGAGCTATTCGATAGCATCAAAAAGCCTTTCCAGTTCTTCTTTGTTTTCCCAATTTTGTTTGAAAGCATTATCTTTTATGTGAAGTATTCTCTCCCTGAATTCAGAAACCATTCCGTTTTCAATGCTGTATTTGACAACCTGTTCAAACGAATTCAGCATGCTTTTATAAAATGAAGCATAGCGCATTTCTCTTCGGGCAGTATATTTCTGTGCTACTTCAAGATTATGGAGCATCAGGTCTGCAATTACATAAGAATCAACACCAAGGCTTAAAAAATGCTTGATATATTTCTGCGCCACAGAACGGCGTAACTTGGCACGTTTTCCTTTAAGAGGAAAATATTCATTAGTAACCTTTAATTTTGCTTCCTGAAGCAGTTTATCTTCTTTAGGATTGAATACAAAATCGTAATAGGTTTTAACGTCAGAGAATTTCTCATACAACTCTAACAGCTGTTCTTCCAATTGCTCTTTATCTAATTCTTTAAGATATTTTTTTAAATCTCTTTTGCTCATTTCAGAATTCTCTTTTTACAAATATACTACTATCCTATGATTGCTGCTACTTTGCCAAATTTAGAAAGATAGCATAACTCTTGCTTTTAATCCTCATTCGGAATGCTTAAATTTGACAAATCTCTAAAAAAATTCCATGGAAGACCCGATAAAAGCAACTCCCGCAGAAAAATGGATTATTAACCCCCTTAACAACTTTATCAGTAAGTCTACTACAGGTGGTATTCTTCTTTTTATTGCTGCCGTGGTAGCTATTTTCTTGGCTAATTCGAGCTGGAAAGATTGGTACCATCACATTTGGGAACACAAAATAGGTTTTACAATTAATGATGAACTATATCTTAATTATACTATTCATCACTGGGTAAATGACGGACTGATGGCAGTTTTCTTTTTTGTGGTGGGGCTGGAACTTAAAAGGGAAATGATTGGAGGGGAATTGTCACAGCCTAAAAAAGCATTATTGCCAATTGTGGCCGCCATTGGAGGAATGGTTTTTCCTGCTCTGATTTATACCGCATTTAATTTTGGAGCCGATTCTTCTCATGGATGGGGAATTCCAATGGCTACAGATATAGCCTTTGCTTTGGGCGTTCTGTATCTTTTAGGTGATAAGATACCGGCAACATTAAAAATATTCCTCACCGCCCTCGCCATTGTTGATGATTTAGGTGCTGTTCTGGTTATTGCATTTTTTTATACGGCTTCTATTAATAGCCTAGCCTTAGGGATTGGACTCGGCTTTTTTGTTTTTCTGCTGATCTGCAATAAATTCGGAATCCGAAATATTTTATTTTATGCTTTGGTTGGTATTGCCGGCGTTTGGCTTCCCTTTTTGCTTTCCGGTGTCCATGCAACTATCGCGGCTGTTTTGGTAGCTTTTACGATTCCGGCCGGATCCAGAATAGACGAAACACTATTCATTTCAAAAATCAGGACCCGATTGAATCAGTTCAAAGAGCTTGACCCGACTGATGCTCCTACTCTTTCTGAAGACCAGCTTCATGTTTTACAGAATATACGTAAATTATCAAAAGATGCCATGTCACCACTTCACAGACTGGAACATGGCTTACATTCCTTAGTTAGTTTTATTATCATGCCTGTTTTTGCATTGGCCAATGCCGGAGTTACATTTTCCAGCGGTATTATTGAAAATGCAGCAAGTTCTGTTACTTTAGGTGTTGTTTTTGGATTATTGGCAGGCAAGGTAATTGGTGTGTATGGAGTATCATCGTTAATGATACGTTTCAAATGGGCAAGCTTACCCGAAGGATTGACAAACAAAAGTCTTTTTGGCGTAGGATTTCTGGCTTCAATAGGATTTACAATGTCTCTTTTTGTTACTAATCTTGCTTTTGAGAACCCTGAATACGAACTGCAGGCAAAATTAGGTATTTTTGCTGCATCATTGATTGGTGGAGTAATTGGTTATTTCCTGCTCTCTAAAAATAATAATCCCGAAAATTCAATTACTAATTTATAATACTTCTTTTTTACAATGCTTAAACTTTTTAAAATCGTCGCTTTACTGGAGGGTATCTCTTATCTTTTATTATTTGGAAATATGTTAATCCTTAAAGGAAGCAACCCTGAATTATACAAAACATTTCTATTTCCTATTGGAATGACACACGGGCTTTTATTTATAGCGTACATTATTCTGGCTATCATGTTAAAAATTGAACTTAACTGGAGCGCTAAAAAATTCGCATTGATTGTTCTAGGCTCCATAATTCCTTTAGGTGCTTTTTACGTTGAAAAGAAATACCTGAATGCAGAAGCAAACTAAAATATGATCGAGAAAATATTTAATTGGACATATAATCTATTTAAAGAATGGGGCTATAGCGACACGGTATCATCCTATGCCAATGTTTTCGTTAACTTTATCCTGCTTGGAATAGCTGTCTTTGTAATTCATTATGTATTCAAAAAAATATTAATCGAAGTCTTTAGTACTATTGCACAAAGAACGGAAACTCAGTTTGATGATTTACTGGTTGCCAATAAAACCACTAAATATATTGCTTATCTGATTCCGCTTCTTTTTGTAAACATAACCGTTCCAATCATTCTGAAGGATTTTGCCTATTGGGAAGGATTCTTCAGAAAAGGATTGGAAATCTATATCGTATTTCTGGTTCTTTGGATTATCAGAAGTATTTTAAATGCCATAAAAGATTACCTCAAGCGACTGCCGGATTTTAATGACAAGCCTATAGACAGCTATATTCAGGTATTTATGATTGTACTCTGGATTTTTGGGGTTACAAGCATTGTACTGATTCTTTTTGAAACTTCTTTTACTACGCTTTTTGCCACTTTTGGAGCAATTTCAGCTATTGTAATTCTGATTTTTAAAGATACTATTTTAGGATTTGTAGCCAGTATTCAGGTCTCCGTAAATGACTTGGTTCGAATTGGCGATTGGGTAACTTTTGAAAAATATGGTGCTGATGGCGATGTGGTAGAAATTAATCTTGCTACTGTAAAAGTTCGCAATTTTGACAATACCACCACAACAATTCCTACCTATAGCCTGATTTCTGATTCTTTCAAAAACTGGCGCGGTATGCAGAATTCCGGCGGGAGAAGAATCAAAAGATATGTTCTGATTAAAGCAAACAGCGTGCGGTTCCTGCATACTGATGAATTGGAAGGCCTGAAAAAAATACAGCTTGTGAGTTCTTATATTGAGCACCGCCAACAGGATATTGACAAATACAACACCAATAATAATATTGACAAAAGCCTGACCATTAATGGTAGGAACATGACAAATCTGGGATTGTTTAGAAAGTATATCAATCAGTATCTGGCAAATCACCCCGGAATAAATAAAGACATGACCATGATGTGTCGTCACTTACAACCAACAGAAAAAGGTATTCCAATTGAAGTCTACGCATTTTCGAATGACAAGCGCTGGATTAACTATGAGTATATTATGGCCGATATTTTCGACCATATCATTGCTGCCGTGCCTTATTTTGATTTGGAAATCTATGAGTTACCTTCTGAAAAAGGAGTTCATACCGAATAAAGCCTATTTTTTGATTCTGTCACGGACAAATTCGATTGCTGTCTTGCCATGAATCGAAGGACGCCCAAAGCTGTCCAGATTTACCATTGTTATTGAGTTGACCGTAATAATGGTTTCCTTTGTCATAATATTTCTCACCTCACATTTCAACGTCAGTGATGTCTTTCCGAATTTTACGACATCAATTCCAATTTCAACAATATCTCCTTGTTTGGCAGAGCTGATAAAGTTAATCTCAGACATGTGTTTGGTTACCACACGTTCGTTTTCTAATTGGATTATGGCATATAATGCTGCTTCTTCATCGATCCATGATAAAAGTTTTCCTCCGAATAGTGTCTGATTTGGGTTTAAATCTTCCGGTTTTACCCATTTTCTTGTATGAAATCTCATAATTTTAGTTTGACAAGACAAAATTAATGATTTCTCGCCTATTAAAATTGAATCCAACCGGGATAAAAACATGAAAAAACTCTTAAAAACTTGCCAAAATTTACTAAAAGGGCGTTCAAGTAATTCCTTCCTGTTTTAAAAAAGAAGGTATGATAAGTACTACACTCTGATACTCGTAACCAGCATTAAATGAACAGTGTACTATTAGAATATTATTGCCAACACCTTAATTTACTAGTCATAAAAAAAAGTTATAGAATTATTAAAAAAAATATAAACATGGGAATTATATAACAAAAAGTAAGAAATGTTAAAATTCTATAGTCTATCTTTGCCTTAGAAATGTTGCTCAAAAAAGAGAAAAATTAAATTAAAATCCATTAAGAACTATGAAAAAGAATTTACCATTATTATCGTTTTTATTGCTGGCTTTCGCTTCTGCAAACGCACAAGATTCTGCTGCAACCGTAGAAAAGGCTTCATCAGATGGCTACAACAAATGGTCGATTGAAGTAAACGGAGGGGTAAATAAGCCAACCAGAGCAATGACTGATGGTTATTATACTTCAACATTAAATCTATTCCATGCAGATTTGGGTGTCCGATACATGTTCAATCCAAAATTTGGTTTGAAACTTGATTTCGGTTATGACAAATTTCAGGAACATGATGACAGCAATCCATTTGAAAGTACTTATTTAAGAACAAGCCTTCAAGGAGTTGTTAACCTGGGAAGAGTATTGAATTTTGAAGATTGGACTGATACATTTGGTTTGTTAGTTCACGGTGGTTTTGGGGTTTCTCAGTTATCTGCCAAAGATGGTTTTGACGGAGAAGATTACATGGGTAATGGAATCCTGGGAATTACCGGTCAGGTAAAATTAAGCAACAGTGTTGTATTGACCGGAGATCTTACAGGAATTGTTCATGGAAAGCAAAATTATAATTTTGACGGTCAAGGACCTACAACTACAGGAACATTTGATGGTACATTATTGAATGCGTCTGTAGGTTTGACATTCTATCTGGGTAAAAATGAGAAACACGCAGACTGGTATTCTGAGACTAAGCTGGATGAATTGAAAGCCTTAGAAGAAAGAGTAGGCAACATTGAGACAGGATTGGCTGATTCTGATAAGGATGGTGTGCCGGATATGTATGATTTAGAGCCAAACTCTATTGCCGGAGTTGCTGTAAACACAAAAGGTCAGTCTATCGACAGAAACCAAAATGGTGTGCCTGATGAATTGGAAAGCTATCTTGATAAAACGTACGGACAAAATGGTAAAGCTTCTGCTTCCAACAGTACAATTGAAGAGCTGATCAACGGTGGTTATGTCAATGTATATTTTGACTTTAATTCAGCCAAACCAACAACGACTTCCCTGTCTGGTGTTGATTTCTTAGTGAAATATTTGAAAGCAAACCCATCAGCTAATGCAGAAATCATTGGTTATGCAGATGAAATAGGAAATTCAGATTACAATAAAGATTTGTCACAAAGAAGAGCAAATTCTGTAAGAGATATTGTTGTTAATTCAGGAATCAATGCTTCAAGATTAACGGTTATTGGAAATGGTGAAGATGCTTCTGTAAATAAAAATTCTAAAGAAGCACGCCAAATCGTAAGAAGAGTTACTTTCAGAGTTAAATAATTTCTTCATAAATATTTCAAAACCGCTGTAGTAATACGGCGGTTTTTTTTTATCTTTAAAAGAAAAACCATGGAAAACAGGGACGCTTTCATTTCTGAATTCAGAGGTGAAACTTTAGGAACAGTTACAAGCGAGTCTTCATCTGATGAAATTTTTCAAAACCAGGTCTTACGCCCGATATTAAAACTTCAGAACGATCTTTTTATTGATGTTTTTAGAAATTATATTTCAAAATATAAAAATGATTTCTACAGCTATCCTGTCGAAAAGAAACTGGCGTATATAGAAAACTCTATTCAAAAGGATATTAAGTTCCGGAATTCTCTTAAAGGAATTGTGATTGGTTTGTTTACAATTCATGAATATGATGTATACATAAAAAACTCGTCCTCGCTCAATAAGAGAATGATGAATATGCTGATTGAAAGACTAAAAAACCAGATACAGCTTTTTGAACTGCAAGAAGAATAAACAAAAAAGAGGCAATTTTGCCTCTTTTTTGTTTTAATTCGCTTTTCTAAGAACTGCTTTGGTTCCGTCAGGATTAAGAAGATAAAGCTTGTCTTTTTTTATCTGATAAGTTGTTGTGCTTTGTAAGGCTTTTACAAATAATTTCTCCTTATCATAATTAGGGCACATCATTTCTGTGGTAAAAACATCCGTAAATCGCAATATTTCTGTTTCATAGAACAGCTTGCCTCCCATTCCATTACAACCTGCAAAACCTGTAAATTTGGATTCTTTAGCATTAATCTCTATGCCCGGCAATTTTTTTTCAAAGTCATCGGGATTAATTTTTTTGCCTTCTAATTCTTCCAAAATCCAATTTCCTTCCAATTGCTTATCTACAATATAATTTCCGCAACCTTCAAGATTTTTAAAATCTTTATCTTTTCCTCTTTTTAATGAAGCATTCACATGATAATTATATTCATTATCAGACATGCCGTCAGAACATTTGCCTTGCTGTATCGTAAATTTTAAATGAATGCTGTCTGATTTTGCTTCATACGAAATGACATTGGCATCCATAGCCCTATTCGGCTTTCCGTATAATAATGTAAAATTATTTTCCGTTTCAGGTGATGTAAACCGGACCGAATCCTTCATGATTTCAATTCCCCAAAACGGCTCTGTTCCTGAGGCTTTGAAAAAAACGTCATTTGTTTGTTTAATGGCTACACTATCCTTTGATACAGAAAGAGAATCAGTACCACTAACTTCTTTTTCTGCTGACTTGGGTTTGCAATTAATAAATAGAAAGCTTAAGGCGGCCAATGCGATTATTGATTGTTTTTTCATGAGATTTATTTTTTAATGAAAGACAGTACTTTAGTACCGTTTCCATCGTATAATTTCAATTTGTTTCCCTGTAATTTGAATTTTTGTACGGAATTGAACAAGGTCATAAATTTTCCTTCTCCGGTTCCCTGACAAGCCATTTTTGTCTGTGCGATTGGACCGAAACTAATATTGTCTTCTTTAATAGTATAACTTCCCGACATTGAATTGCATCCTGAATTTCCAGAAATACGGTTTTCTGTCTTGTCGAAATTCAATACTGGAATTTTAGCAAATTCTCCTTTATCAATGGGCTCTCCAAAAGTTTGCTCTAATTCCCAGCTTCCTGTTGAAAGTTCAGCAATGGCTTCTGCTCCTTTTTTGCAGCTACAAGATTGTAATCCGACTAAGACTATGGCACAGATTACCGATAAAAATTTAGCTTTCATATTTTTTTGATGTTATGATTGAAACATAAATATACGCTTTTCATCGCAGAGTATAAAATGTGATAGAGGATATTTAGAGTTCAAAAAAACTTAGAAAATCTATATATTAGATACAAAGATTAGATTTAGGCTGACCAACTTTAGATTTGGAACAGGTTTTGGTCACGGATTAAAATAATTTACTCAGATTTTTTTAAGAAGTTTTATTAAAATACTTTCTCTTCTACCATGAATACGCAACCTTAGAACCTTAGCACCTTAGAGCCTTAGCTACTTAGCGCTTTGAAAATTTTAAATTTGAACGCGGATTGGCCAAGGATTAAAACAATTTACGCAGATTTTTAAAGAAGTTTTATTAAAATACTTTCTCTTCTACCATTGAATACACAACCTTAGCATCTCAGAACCTTAGCTGCTTAGCACCTTTATAAAAGCCCATTATATTTCCTTATAAACCATTCTGCGGCAAGGGAAACTACAATCAGTATCAGTAGCCATATCCAGTCTACCAACGGTGTTTTTTTGATAATTTCTTTTTGTGTGGCTTTGTATTCGTCATTTTGCAATAGCGATTTAATAAGCTCTTCCACCTGATTAGGATGGAAAACCTTTCCCTGAGTTTGGGAAGCCAATTGTGTCAGTTTATTCAAATCAGGATTGACAAACTGCCTTTCAATATCAAAATCCAAAACTTCAAAAAAGCCGTTGTAGGTGTTTTTTGATTTTGCCTCCACTACCTTGAAGCTATATTCACCGGCAGAAAGTCCGTCAAGATTGACCTTATAGGAATTATTGCCTTTTAAAAGGTCATAGTTTTTGGTTTGTTTTGTCTTTTTATTGGTGATGGAAATTGTGAGTCTGGCATTTTCATCAAATTCGTAATTCTTATTAAAATACTGTGCGGTAATTTCAATGGCCTCACCAGAGTTATAGAAGTTTTCATGATTAACCACAAGTGATTTCCTTGCATTATTCGATGCTAAAAATTGTATGGTCTTATCAATAAAAACATCAAATTTATCATAGGATTGGTTCTCTATATGGTTTTGCAATCTCCATTTCCAGATATTTTCCCCTAAAAGAAAAGCATTTCTTTTTCCCTGGTTTTCGGAATATGCCAATAGAGGGGCTCCGGTATTGACATTTCTGATACGGGATGAAACCAAAACTTCTATGTTTTCCTTTGGAGTAACGGTTCCAAAAGCATTTTGCAATGGCGGCAGGTTTTCAAAACCGATATTATCAATAGCAAACAGATTGAACTGAGCATTAAAATCGGACAGGTAATCTTCTTTTTGCCCACTCATTTTGAATTGCAATGTGTTTTGCTGCTGGTTCAGAAAATTAAAATCTGTATTGATTCCAGTAATAATCCAGGTATTCAATCCAGCCAGTTTATTGGCTTCAAAAACAGATTTAAATTCTGAATTAGGCTGATATAAAATCAAGATATTATAATCTTGTAATGAATTGATTTTATTTGGATTGACTATCGTTACTTTACGTTGTAGATTAGTTTCTATTGAACGTTTTAAAGCGCCAATATCAGGATGATTTATTGCAGTAATCAAGGCAACTTCAGACTTTTGGTCAATGACTTCAACAGCAAAATTCTTGTGATTATTATAGGTGTTTTTTTCAGCCTCTTTAGAAGTTATCGATGCTTTAAAAACCTGAACGCCTATTTTATCTGCCGGTAATAAAACGTTTAACACGGCTGTTTTCTTTGAAGGCGTAAAAGAAACGCTTTGTTTTGTCAAAACAGCTCCTCCTTGTGAAATACTAGAATTGGCGTCAATACTTTTGTTTCCGGAATATTGAAGAAATACTTCTACTGGAAATTTGTTCTTATGAAATGCATATTTATTGACATTAAGCTGGCTGATTTTCAAATCCAGAAAAGTAGTCGTATCTCCCAGAATTACAGGAAATACTCTGTTATTTGGATTAAAGCTATAAACATAATCATTCCCTGAAGTCTGGTTTCCATCAGTTAGGATGACTGTCGGGAAAGCCGTGTTTTTATTAATGCTTTTCAGGTTCTTGGCAACTTCATCCAGATTGGTCTGCGTTCCCTTAAAATTAAAACCATCAGATAGTTCAAATTCATTAGAAAACTGATACGACTGAATATCAAATTTTTCCTGTAGTCTTGAATCAGAAACCAGTTTTTTATGGATATCCAAAGCCGTTTCGTTTGCTTTTAATTCTGTTATAGAACTGGAATTATCAACAACAACAGGTAATGGCGTTTTTACTATTTCAAGAGTACTGGTTGTAATTTTGGGATTGATTAGCAAGAGTAAGATGCCAAAAATAGAAAAGAAACGTAAAAAGGCTAAAAGCAGTTGGGTTTTCGACTTATTTTTAGACCTGAAAAAGTATTGGAAAAAAGACAAACCTCCTGCTATTAGTATTGAAAGTAAAAGTAATAGAATGGTGTTTGTCGTCATTTTTTATATGAAATGGATGAAATTTAAAATTCTAGTTTTTTTCAACTACTTGTTAAGAAAACTATCATTTTTATTGCTAATAAGCTTCACTATAAACAAAAATAAAGCTATTACTTTTAGTAGCATTCCTATCATAAGCACTATGTTTCCTGTAAAGAATCCTATTTCAAAATGCATTATCTTTAATAATGCACCAAAAACAGTCAATAAAATTCCAAGAAGCAGAATTATAATGATATAGATATACTTGTTTTTCACAGATAATTGTAGCGTATTACGAATTAAGAATTACGGATTTGAAATCCGTAATTCTTAATTTATATGATTAGGTTAGCATTCCACCATCAACGTTCATAACCTGTCCTGTAATATAGCCACTCATATCAGAAGCTAAGAAAAGGCAAGCATTTGCGACATCTTCAGGTGTTCCGCCACGTTTTAATGGTATAGCGTCTCTCCAGCCCTGAACAACATCTTCGTTTAGTTTTCCTGTCATTTCAGTTTCAATAAAACCTGGAGCAATTGCATTACAACGGATATTTCTTGAACCAAGCTCTAAAGCAACTGACTTTGTAAATCCGATAACGCCGGCTTTTGAAGCCGCATAGTTGGTTTGTCCGGCATTACCCTTCACTCCTACTACAGAACTCATGTTTATAATAGAACCTGCACGGTTTTTAAGCATAATTTTCTGAACAGCTTTCGTCATGTTGAAAACAGACTTCAGATTCACTTCAATTACTTTATCGAAATCTTCTTCTGAAATACGCATCAGCAGGTTATCTTTTGTAATTCCTGCATTGTTAATCAAAATATCAATAGTTCCAAAAGTTGCGATTACATCATCTACTAGTTTTTGTGCTTCATTAAAATCAGCAGCATTAGACTGATATCCTTTAGCTTTTACGCCAAGCGCTATCAATTCATCTTCCAAAACTTTAGCCGCTTCAGCAGATGAACTATAAGTGAATGCCACATTTGCACCGTGTTTTGCAAAAACTTCTGCAATTCCTCTACCAATTCCTCGGCTGGCACCTGTAATGATCGCTGTTTTTCCTTCTAGTAATTTCATTATAAAATATATTTAGTTTGTCTTTGTTGAGTGACAAATATAAGAATTCAATCGCAATACTGTAAGACAAGCCTTTAAACTTTCAGGAATTTATCTATCCTTTTGTTCCATGTTTTGCTATAAATCGCAATCAGTGTAAAAATCAGCAGTATATAAATATACCAGGCATTTGCAATCAGGTCAATCACATCCAATCGTCCCTTTGCAAAATTTAAAATTAACAGCACTTGTGCTCCATACGGAAGAATTCCCTGCACTATACATGAAAAAATATCGAGAATTGCAGCTGTTTTTTTAGGACTCAGTTCATATTCATCACTAATTTCTTTGGCTATGGCTCCGGTAATTACAATAGAAACAGTGTTATTGGCAATAGCCACGTTGGTAAAACTCACCAAAGTACCTATTCCCATTTGTGCTGATTTTTTGCTCTTAATTTTTGACTTTATCTTTTGCAGAACATAATCAATGCCTCCCGCTTTTTCAACTAAGGCGGCCAGTCCGCCCGTTAGCATTGATAATAGAAATATATCGGTCATGCTTAAAAAGCCTTCATAGTTTTTCTGTAAAAAACTCAGTACAGTGAAATCATTTTGGAAAAAGCCAATAATTCCCGCAACCAATATCCCAATCAACAGGGTTATAAAAACATTTAAACCTGACACAGCTAGGCCTATTACAAGGATATATGGCAGTATTGTAATGAGTTCGTAGCTTTCTTTTTCAATAGCTACCGGACTTATTTCTGAATTAACTCCTAGATAGAAAAGTAATAGTATTGTGATAATAGATGCCGGTAACGCTATAAAGAGATTGACTTTAAATTTATCGCGCATTTCACATCCAAGCGATTGTGTGGCAGCAATTGTAGTGTCTGATATAATAGACAAGTTGTCTCCCAACATGGAGCCGCCCAGTAATGACCCGGCAATTAAAGGCATGGAAGCACCGCTTTTGTCAGCCAGGCTGATGGCGATTGGTCCTAAGGCTACTATCGAGCCGACAGAAGTTCCTGTGGCAGTTGATAAAAATGAGGCTATTAAAAAGATGCCTAATGGGAAATACTCCGTGTCTATTGTACTGATTCCTAAATTTACAACTGCGTCTACAGCTCCCATTGCCTGAGTAACGACAGCAAAAGCTCCGGACAGCAGATAAATAAGACACATTGTGATGATTTGATTATTTCCGCAGCCTTTTATCAGCGTGTCAACTTTTGCCTCAATAGATTCCCTAAAAAGTAAAAAGGCTGTAATTATCCCAAAAGTTACTGCTATTGGAGACGGCAAAGCATAAAAGTCATTGAGCAGGATTCCGACACCAAGGAATGTAAAGATAAAAATGAAAAAGGGCAATAAGGCTACAATAGAACCTTTAGTTTTAATAAGATGTTTCATCATCGATTGCTTAAAAATTAATAAAGCTCACGACGAAAAGCAAACCGAAAAAAGTGTGGAATGGCAACATTTTTTCCAAAGGATTTGGCTTATCGTTTTAGCACCTTGCTTGTTGTTGCAGGTTGCTATCTCTTTATGAGATTCGTGATAACGGATGCAAATATAAAGCATATTTTAAATTATATTTACAGTAATTGCAGTTTTTACAAATATTTAATAATCTTCCGCGCAATTAAATTATCTGTAAAAACAAAGCCTCTCTATTATCAATTCAACAGAGAGGCTTTTTGGTTTGTTTTATTTGAATTAAACTTCCGGCATGACAACATAACTGTTATCGTCTTTTACCTTCGGAAATTCTTTTTTTCTCCAACGTTCTTTTGCCGCTTCAATTTTTTCATTGCTGGAAGACACAAAATTCCAATAGATAAATCGCTCTTCAGGAAGCGGTTGACCACCAAAAAGAATAATATGGGTATTTGGTTTGAGGGTCATGGAACAGGCATTGTCCAATTTTGACACCAACATATTTCCTTTTTCAACATGATTATCACAGGCCTGAACAGCGCCTTCAACGACACAGATTCCAATTTCCCCAAAAAGCTGTCCTTCTGTATGGAGAAGGTATTCATCCTGGGTTTTGATTTCGACCATAAACAGATCAGAATGTACCGGAACCGGTGATTCTTTACCGTATCCTTTTCCTGCCACTAATGTAAATTCTGCCGTTTCGTCTTTCCATCGTGGCAGATCGTTCCTGTCAAAATGGTGAAATTCCGGCTCCATATCTTCTTTGTCTTTTGGCAGTGCTACCCATATTTGGTAGCCATGCATCATATACTCTTTTCCGTGTCTTAATTCTTCAGGAGTTCTTTCGGTATGGGTTACACCATTTCCGGCAATCATCCAGTTTACAGACCCCGGAGCTATTTTCTGTACAGTGCCAATACTATCCTTATGCATGACTTCGCCTTCGAGCAAGAAAGTCAATGTTGCCAATCCAATGTGCGGATGCTGGCCTACATCCATATAATGATCCGGTCCCATTTTTGTTGGTCCCATGTGGTCAATAAAGATAAATGGCCCTACCATTCTTTTTTTACGGAAAGGTAATAGTCTGCCTACCAAAAAGTCCCCAATATCACGTGGCCTTTCTTCTATGATTAAGTCGATGTTTGACATATTTTGTTTTGTTTATTAAGGATAATTCTAAGGAATCTAATTTACTAAAATTATTTCAGTGCTTCCAAAATAGCTTCCCATTCTTCCAGTTTTTGTAAAAAACTTTTAGAAGCATTGGCACCACTTGGTGATGGTAAAATGGAATACTGCAAATCTTTTTTCCGACCTACATATTTATCATAGAAATTGGATGCATTTTTACTCGAAAAAAAGACATGTTTAATATTGGGATATTGCTTGTAAAAGCTTTCAAAATCATTGGCTTTTTCATTCTTTATATTGCTGTCCAGACTTCCTGTTCTTTCACAATAGGCCAGAACATCCCAAAGTGCAATATTGTTCTCTTCTAATAACTGTTTCTTTTCTATATATTCTTTTGGCAAGGGCCGGTTAAATAGCGTGAAAAGCAGCTTCCAGAAACTGTTCCCTTTATTACCATAATATTCCTGTAATTCCAGCGATTTTTCTCCGGGCATAGTTCCTAAAATAAGGATTTTGGAGTTTTGATTAACTAATGGCAGAAAGGCTTGTTTCATTCTTTAAAATTATAAAAAAATCGTCATTAAATAAAAAAGCCTCGCAATATGCAAGGCTTTTTATATCAATTATATGGAGATTAACCCATAACTTCTTTTACTTTTTTACCGATTTCAGCAGGAGAATCAACAACGTGGATACCATTTTCTCTCATGATGCGTTTTTTAGCTTCAGCTGTATCGTCAGCTCCACCTACAATTGCACCAGCGTGACCCATTGTTCTTCCTTTTGGAGCAGTTTCACCAGCGATGAATCCGATAACCGGTTTTCTGTTCCCGTCAGCTTTAATCCATTTAGCAGCATCAGCTTCTAATTGCCCACCGATTTCACCAATCATGATGATACATTCTGTTTCAGGGTCGTTCATCAACAATTCAACAGCTTCTTTTGTAGTAGTTCCAATGATTGGATCTCCTCCAATACCGATAGCCGTAGTGATTCCCATACCTTGTTTTACCACCTGATCTGCTGCTTCATAAGTAAGTGTTCCTGATTTGGAAACGATACCTACTTTTCCTTTTTTGAAAACGAAACCTGGCATGATACCAACTTTAGCTTCTTCCGGAGTAATTACACCCGGACAGTTTGGACCTACAAGGCGACAATCTTTATTTTGAATATAAGCGTAAGCCTTAACCATATCAGCAACCGGAATTCCTTCAGTAATTGTGATAATGACTTTGATTCCTGCATCTGCAGCTTCCATAATTGCGTCAGCCGCGAAAGCTGGCGGTACGAAAATGATTGTAGTATCTGCTCCAGCCTGATCAACAGCATCTTTAACAGTGTTGAAAACCGGACGGTCTAAGTGAGTTGTTCCTCCTTTACCCGGAGTTACACCACCTACAACATTTGTTCCGTATTCAATCATTTGAGAAGCGTGAAAAGTTCCTTCGCTTCCTGTAAAACCTTGAACAATTATTTTAGAATCTTTATTGACTAAAACGCTCATAATATATTTTTTAAATTTATTTTTTTGAATGGTGTTGCAAAAGTAAGGTTTTGATGCCTAATAGGAAAGTTTTTTATGCTTAAATATTTAAGAAATCAGGACAGTTGGCTCATTTGAAATCCCCTGTAAAGTTTGCCGTCTTTTATTTCCCAGATTACCATAAAATGGGCCAAAAGCATCTCTTCTCTTGGGTTTTCAAATGTTTTTACATAGTGTGAATATCTTACAGAAACCAAATTTTCTTCTTCCAGAATATGGCTGATGCGAATTTTTGATCGTGTATAGGCAACCTGAAGTTCAGCAGACAAGGCTAATATTTCAGTCCTGTTCATCTGCAAAAATCCTTTTGAACTATTCCAGTCTAAAACAACTTCAGGATGCAATGAAGATTCCATTATTTTTTGGTCAAGAAGTGCATCTGACTTGTAAAAATTCTGTACGATTTCTTTTGGTGTCATTCTTATTTCAGTTTATTAAGGATTTCCGGAATTTTCTTTACGTTGGCATATTGTTTTAATTTTTCACGGGCTTCGTCGGCCGGAGTACCAAAATAGGTTTTATCGCCTTCGATTGATTTTGTAATACCGGATTGCGCCATAACAACAGCCCTTTCACCAATTGTGATACTGCTAATAACTCCTACTTGCCCCCAAATGGTTACTTCGTCCATGATTTTTACACAACCTGCGATTCCGGTCTGTGCAGCGATAAGGCATTTTTTTCCGATTACCGTATCGTGTCCAACATGAACCTGATTGTCCAGTTTTGTTCCTTCACCAATAGTAGTATCCCCGGTTACCCCACGGTCGATAGTACATAAGGCACCTATTCCTACATTGTCTTCAATAACAACCCTTCCTCCGGAAATAAGCTGGTCAAAACCTTCAGGGCGCTTTTTATAGTAAAAAGCATCTGCCCCTAAAATAGCTCCTGCATGAATTATTACGTTATCTCCAATAACCGTATGGTCATATATAGAGACATTCGAATGGATGATACAATTTTTTCCTATTCTGACCTGATTACCAATAAAACAATTGGGCTGGATATAGGTTCCTTCACCAATTTCTGCGCTAAGCGAAATCGCCGTTTCAGTAGCCCTAAAAGGTCTGAAATGTCTTGTCAGTTTATTGAAATCCCGAAACGGATCATCTGAAACAAGCAATGCTTTTCCTTCCGGACATTCTACTTCTTTATTAATCAGAATAATTGTAGCTGCTGATTGTAACGCTTTGTCATAATATTTTGGATGGTCGACAAAGACAATATCTCCTGGTTCTACGACATGAATTTCATTCATTCCGTAAACCGGAAAATTTGGATCGCCAATATATTTGCTGTCAATAATGTCAGCAACTTCTTTTAAAGTATGTGTTTTAGGAAATTTCATATTGGTCGTATGATTTGAAATTGAGCTAATAAGAAAATGAGATAACTAAAAGCTATCTCATTTTCAAATTTACTAATTTAATTATTCTTTTACACGCTCCATGTAAGCTCCTGTAGCGGTATCAATTTTGATTTTGTCACCTTCATTGATAAACAAAGGAACGTTTACAGTAGCTCCGGTTTCTACGGTTGCCGGCTTTGTTGCGTTTGTAGCCGTGTTACCTTTTACTCCAGGTTCTGCATAAGTAACTTCTAAAATTATAGAAGCCGGCATGTCTACAGAAAGAGGCAAATCCGTTTCTGTATTGATCTGGATCATTACATTAGTTCCCTCTTTTAGTAATTCCGGTGCATCAAGCACATCTTTGTTTAATGAAATTTGCTCAAAGGTTTCAGCATTCATGAAGTGATACTCATTTCCTTCAGCATATAAAAACTGGAAAGTGTGTGTTTCAACACGGATTACATCAATTTTATGTCCTGCAGAAAAAGTGTTATCCAAAACTTTTCCTGAAGTTAAGCTTTTTAGTTTAGTTCTAACGAAAGCCGGGCCTTTTCCAGGTTTTACGTGAAGGAACTCTACAATTTTATAAATATCGTGGTTGAATTTGATACACAATCCGTTTCTAATGTCTGCAGTACTTGCCATTTGTTTGTTATTTCGTTTTTTATTTTGCTTTAATTATTAATAAATTCCTGTATATCCTTTCATTACTCCTCTTGATGAGTTTCTGATGAAAAGGATAATTTCGTCTCTTTCCGGAGTAGCTTCCATTTCTGCTTCAATTATACTTAAAGCCTGAGTCGTGTTGTAATTTTTCTGGTATAAGATTCGGTAGATTTCCTGAATTTCTCTGATTTTTTCAGTAGAAAAGCCTCTTCTCCTCAATCCCACAGAATTAATTCCTACATAAGAAAGCGGTTCTTTTGCCGCTTTTGTATAAGGGGGAACATCTTTTCTTACCAGAGATCCTCCGGAAATCATAGCATGATCTCCAATGCTGATGAACTGGTGAACGGCTGCCAAACCTCCTATGATGGCGTAGTTACCTACAGTTACGTGACCTGCTAAGGCAACACCATTAACTATAATTGCGTTGTCGCCTATATGACAGTCGTGGGCAATATGCGCAGTTGCCATAACCAGGCAATTCTTGCCTATAACGGTCTGTCCGGAAGCAATTGTACCTCTGTTGATGGTAACACATTCTCTGATTGTTGAATTATCTCCAATAATTGCCAAAGAATCTTCTCCTCCAAATTTAAGGTCTTGCGGAACTGCTGAAATTACAGCACCCGGAAAAATATTGCAGTTCTTCCCTATTCTTGCACCTTCCATAATTGTAACATTAGAACCTATCCAGGTTCCATCACCAATAACAACATTATTATGAATTGTTGTGAATGGCTCTATTACAACATTTTTAGCGATTTTTGCACCAGGATGAACGTATGCTAAAGGTTGATTCATAAATCTTTTTTGATTAGTTAGTTTTTGAAATTTGCGCCATCAGCTCCGCTTCTGCTACTAATCTTCCGTTAGCATAAGCACTGGCCTGCATCTGGCAAATTCCCCTTCTGATTGGAGACATCAAATCACATTTGAAAATTAGGCTGTCTCCCGGCAATACCTTTTGTTTGAATTTTACATTGTCAATTTTCATAAAATAAGTCAGGTAATTTTCAGGATCCGGTACAGAGCTCAAAATAAGGATTCCTCCCGTCTGTGCCATGGCTTCTACAATGATAACGCCTGGCATTACCGGTGCTCCTGGAAAGTGGCCTACGAAGAAACTTTCATTCATAGTCACATTCTTTAATCCAACAACATGTGTATCTGACATTTCTATAATTCTATCAATAAACAGGAAAGGTGGTCTATGAGGCAAAATGCTCATAATTTTATGGATATCCATTAAAGGTTCCTGATTTAAATCATAAACAGGTACCTGATTTCTTTGTTCTATTTTGATGATTTTGGACATTTTTTTAGCGAATTGCGTATTCACAAAATGTCCTGGTTTATTTGCTATAACTTTTCCTTTAATCTTCATTCCGATTAAGGCCAGGTCACCAACAACATCAAGTAATTTGTGGCGGGCTGCTTCGTTTGGATAGTGTAAAGTCAGGTTGTCTAAAACTCCGTTTGGTTTTACAGAAATCTTATCTTTTCCAAAAGCTACCTTTAGGTTTTCCATAGTGCTATCAGAAATTTCCTTGTCAACATAAACAATAGCATTGTTTAGGTCGCCTCCTTTTATCAATCCGTTTTCCAGCAATGCTTCCAATTCGTGAAGGAAGCTGAAGGTTCTTGCATCTGCAATTTCTGTCTTGAAATCAGCAATGCTTTTCATGGTAGCGTTTTGAGTACCCAAAACTTTTGTACCAAAATCGACCATAGTGGTTACCTGATAATCGTCAGATGGCATTACCAAAATTTCGCTTCCGGTAGCCTCATCAGTATAAGAAATAACTTCTTTTACTACATATACTTTACGCTCGGCATCCTGTTCTTCGATTCCGGCTTTTTCAATCGCCTCAACAAAAAACTTTGAGGAGCCATCCATAATAGGCGGTTCCGAAGCATCCAATTCAATAATAACGTTATCGATATCGCAACCAATGAATGCTGCCAATACGTGTTCAGAAGTTTGAATTTTTACTCCTTTTTTCTCTAAGTTGGTGCCACGTTGTGTGTTTACTACATAATTGGCATCTGCTTCAATAATAGGCTGGCCTTCTAAATCTACCCTTACAAATGTAAAACCATTGTTTATAGGAGCAGGCTTGAAAGTCATTTTTACTTCTTTACCAGTATGCAATCCCACGCCTGTTAGTGAGATTTCATTCTTTATGGTCTTCTGTTTAACCATTGTTTATGCTATTTTCGTTTGTTACTTGTTTTTTTAAGGCTTCAATATCTGATACTATCTTTGGCAGGTTCTTGAAATGAACATACGATTTATTAAAATCAGAATAGCCTAATGCCGGACTACCCTGAACTGTTTCTCCGTCAGCAAGGTTTTTACCCACTCCGGACTGCGCCTGAATACGGACACCATTACCAATAGTAATATGACCTACTATGCCTACTTGTCCGCCAATAATGCAATTACTGCCTATTTTGGTAGAACCCGCAACACCCGTTTGTGAAGCTATAACCGTATTTTCTCCAATTACAACGTTGTGAGCAATCTGAATCTGGTTATCGAGCTTAACGCCTTTTTTGATTATAGTAGAACCTAATGTAGCCCTGTCAATGGTAGTGCATGAGCCAATATCTACATTATCTTCAATAATAACATTTCCTATTTGTGGTACCTTACTGTAAACACCTTCTTCATTTGGCACAAAACCAAAACCGTCAGAACCTATAATAGCTCCCGAGTGGATGGTGCATCCTCTTCCTATTTCTGTTTCTGAATAGATACGCACACCTGCAAAAAGGATAGTATTATCACCAATAGTTACATTATCTCCTACAAAACTATTAGGATATATCTTAACGTTCTCTCCTATTTTGACATTTTTGCCAATATAGCAAAAACTTCCCAGATAGAGGTTATCACCATAGGTCACGTTTTCAGAAATTACAGAAGGCTGTTCTATGCCAGACTTCATCAGTTTAACCTGATTGTAATATTCTAATAATTTGGAAAAGGATTTATAGGCGTCTTCTACCTTAATAAGTGTGGTAGTAATTTCAGATTCCGGAGTAAATGTAGTATTTACAATCGTAATCGTTGCCTGAGTGGTATAAATATAATTAAGGTATTTAGGGTTTGCCAAAAATGTCAGGGATCCTTCGGAACCTTCTTCTATTTTTGACAATTTATAAACTTCCGCATGGGGATTCCCTACTACTTCACCGTCTAAAATACCTGCTATTTGTTCTGCTGTGAATTTCATCTTGACAAAAATATAAAAATTTGATTTTATTTATGAATTTTCCGCAAGTACTTTTGGGAAACAAATAAAATATTTGGTTACAGGCTTTGAAAGTGCCTTGAGATTGAGCTGATCCGAAGCTTCAACAACATCTTCAATTGTCCTATCCTTTTTTAATATTTTGATAGGTTCAACATCCTTATTATAGGCCTGGTTTTTAATTTTTCCTTTGAATATAAAATAGGAAGCTTCCTGTTGTGAAATCCTGTAAAAATTAGTCAACTTTGATTTTAGGTCTTCCACATCTTCAGGTGTATATTTTTCGCTACTGAGCTTAATTTTCAGCAAATCCCGATTCACAATCATTTTACTTAAATTACTCAATATAAAATCATTATGATTTTGCCATGCTTTTAAAGCCGCAATAATATCGGTGTCATCCAGTTGTGAAAATCTTTCAAGAACAGCATCGTCAAAATCATTTAATTCAACCTTATGCTGCATAAAATACAATAACGGTTCACTACACGGCAATACGACTCCTTTTTGTGATAATTCCTTTGCTCTTTTGAGTACTCTAACCAGCATATTTTCTGCTACCAGGCTCGTTTTATGAAGATAAGCCTGCCAGTACATAAGCCTTCTTGCCATCAGAAATTTTTCGACAGAGTAGATTCCTTTTTCTTCAATGACCAAAACATCATCAACCACATTCATCATCTGAATTAATCGGTCCGAATTGATATTTCCTTCTGCAACACCCGAGTAAAAACTGTCTCTTCTAAGATAATCCATCCTGTCCATGTCCAGCTGACTCGAAATAAGCTGTAGCATAAACTTTCTATGGTATTCACCTTTGAAAACCCGTATTGCCAAAGTAAGCTGTCCATCAAACTCTTCATTAAGCTTATTCATAAATAATAATGAAATTGCTTCATGATTTACATTTTCTACTATACTGTGTTCCATAGCATGCGAAAACGGGCCATGTCCTATGTCATGCAATAAAATTGCAATGTATAATGCTTTTTCTTCCTCATTTGAAATAATAACGCCTTTATACCGTAATACTTCAACAGCCTTTTGCATAATGTGCATGCAGCCTAAGGCATGATGGAATCGGGTGTGGTGCGCACCGGGATATACCAGGTATGATAATCCCATCTGTGAAATCCTACGAAGCCTCTGAAAATAAGGGTGTTGGATTAAATCATATAAAAGCGTATCCGGAATCGTAATAAACCCATAAATAGGATCATTAAATATTTTCAGTTTGTTCGTATAGCTCACTGTTGTTAAATTGGAGTACAAATATAAGCAAGTTAGCCATTTTTTAACTAAAAAGTATAATTAACACTATTTAATATATGCCGTTAAATTGCAGTTAATTAGGATTACAAACTTTAGCAGGTAGTTTTTAAGCCGTAACTTTAAGTATCGAAAAAGCTAAAAAAAGAAATTATGAAAAAGATATTTATAGCCATTGCTTTTTTTGCAGGCCTCGGTTTTGGTTCTGCCCAAATTGATAAAGACGACAACCCTCAGGCTGATATACAAGACAGAATACAGCAGGAGCCTCCCCGTCCTACTCAAACTCAAATGGAAAGAGCTGCCCGAATTGATGCTGATAAAAAGAAAGAGGAAGAAAAGCTTGAAACTGAAAAAAAGGCAGCAGACCAGCAACAATCAAAAAATAACACGAAAGTGAATCCCGACAAACTATCTCCTGTCACAAAAGATAGTAGCAAGGGTGTACAACCCGTGAAAAAACCAAGAAATAAGTAGATTCTATTTAGAGTATTGAAGAAAAGGTCTCCTAGTAGTGCGGGAGACCTTTTTATTTTCCGGTATATTTAAACCGTGGAATTGTATAACAAAAAAAAATAAAAACATAAGAAGAAATCGCTTTTGTTTTAGAATATTTGAAATTGAACAAAAAACACAATCTTATGAAAACTAACACAAAATTCGTAATATCACTATTGCTTCTATTGGTAGCATTTATAGCAGGTTGCAGTAATTGCGACGATGGCACTTCAAGTGATAACAGTCAGGAAAAACAGGCTGCTAAAATAGACAGCACTTATACCAAATAACAAAAGGCTCGAAATGAGCCTTTTGTTTTTATATTCGCTAACTAAAATAAATTTGTCCGAAAAATTCCGAACTTGTCCATCAATGCCTATCGGTCAGGGATGTTCTCCGTTATTACCCTGGCTTCAGGCGTCCTCAATGAGGATCTCGTAAAAGAATGTGGTCTGTAATCAACATGATCTTCTTCAAGAGATTTTTCAAACATAACCTTTGCTTTTTCATTGAACTCATCTGATTCAAGATACTTTAGGTTTTGCATGTTATTGTAGGCAAGCGTTTGATTACCGCCAAACCATTCTCCATCCCATTCTTCAATTGTTTTGTTTCTGTCCGTTTCCATGATTGCAAAAGTGTTAAGTTATACAAGCCATTTAACTATCGTAAATTTACTAAAAAAATAGTTAAAACAAAAATTAAATGTTTATATTTCAATAATTTACATCTATTTTAAATAAAATATATCCATACCTTATTTTTAGATTTTTTGAGAATAAAAATCATAAAATTGAACTTTATTATAACGTATTTTTGTTGGTTTATTTTTACATAAATTTTAAGAGATTCGAAAGACAAAAGTGTTAAATTGCGATGTAATTGTTACGATAAACCTATCCGAAAAATATGGACAAAATAAAGATACTCTGGGTTGATGATGAAATTGATCTGCTTAAACCTCACATTCTGTTTCTTGAGAAAAAAAACTATGACGTA
This sequence comes from Flavobacterium lindanitolerans, assembly GCF_002846575.1. Taxonomy (NCBI): domain Bacteria; kingdom Pseudomonadati; phylum Bacteroidota; class Flavobacteriia; order Flavobacteriales; family Flavobacteriaceae; genus Flavobacterium; species Flavobacterium lindanitolerans. The sequence goes on along the minus strand of NZ_PJND01000009.1, from coordinate 60,217 downwards.
ACCACTTGCAATAATGGTCGGGATGCAATAGACATCTTCGAAGAAGGCAATTTTGATATTGTTTTTCTTGATGAGAACATGCCCGGAATGAGTGGTCTGGAAACACTTTCTGAAATGAAAGAAAAAAAGACCGCCACCCCAATCATCATGATTACAAAAAGTGAGGAAGAATATATCATGGAAGAAGCCATTGGCTCCAAAATTGCAGATTATCTAATCAAACCGGTTAATCCAAATCAAATACTTCTTAGCCTTAAAAAAAATCTTGACAATACAAGACTTGTTTCTGAAAAGACCACACTGGACTACCAAAAAGAATTCAGAAAGATTTCTATGGAACTGGCTATGGTGAATTCTTATGAGGATTGGATAGAACTGTATCAAAAATTACTGTATTGGGAACTAGAACTTGAAAATATTGACGACCAGAGCATGTTTGAAATCCTGGAATCCCAAAAAGTAGAAGCCAATTCCCAATTTGGAAAGTTTATAGAACGTAATTATGAAGACTGGTTCCAACAAAATGCAGACAGGCCTACCTTATCACACACACTTTTTAAAGAATTGGTTCTTCCGGAATTAAAGAAAAAAGACCGCCCTATATTGTTTGTAGTTATCGACAACCTGCGCTATGATCAATGGAAAGCCTTTGAAAGTGTGGTTGCCAACCATTACAAACTGGAAAAAGAAACGCCTTTTTTCTCCATATTACCTACTGCAACCCAATATGCCAGAAATGCTATTTTTTCAGGATTGACGCCTTTAGAAATGGAGAAAAAGTACCCGCAATACTGGAAAAATGATGTAGAAGACGGGGGGAAAAATTTATACGAAGCTGAATTTCTTACCGAACAGTTGAAACGCCTCGGAATGAATATCAAACAGGATTATTTCAAAATCACCAATTTTGCAGGAGGAAAAAAACTGGTTGACAATTTCAAGACATTGAAAAACAACGATCTGGTTACGGTTGTTTATAATTTCGTGGATATGCTTTCGCATGCCAAAACCGAAATGGAAGTGGTAAAAGAACTGGCTTCCAATGACAAGGCCTACCGCTCTCTTACTTTGAGCTGGTTTAAAAATTCGCCTCTTTTAGAAATCATACAGCAAGCACAGCAATTAGGATTCCGCCTGATTCTGACAACGGACCACGGTACGATAAACGTAAAAAACCCATCAAAAGTAATTGGTGACAGAAATACCAGCCTGAATCTTCGTTACAAAACAGGAAGAAGCCTTACCTATGAAGAAAAAGATGTTTTTGCCATAAAAGATCCAAAAAGCATACAACTGCCTGCCATAAATATGAGCAGTTCTTATATTTTTGCAAAAAATGATTATTTCCTAGCTTATGTGAACAATTATAACCACTATGTCAGCTATTACAGAAATACCTATCAGCACGGTGGTATATCGCTGGAAGAAATGATTATTCCGTTTTTGGTATTCAACCCGAAATAGACCTTTTGAATCTATGGAAATACAATTTACGCTTGATGAAATCAATCAGGTCGCTCAAAAAATATTAGTACAGAAGCCGCATAAAGTCATATTGTTTCATGGCGACATGGGAGCCGGAAAAACAACTATGATTAAGGCACTTTCCAAAGCTTTGGGAGTTTCTAACGCGACTTCAAGTCCTACATTTTCTTTAGTTAATGAATATGAAACTGATGGCGGTGAAATTGTCTATCATTTTGATGTTTATCGTTTGAATAATGAAAGTGAAGCTTATGACATGGGAGTCGATGAATATCTTTATTCCGGAGAATGGTGCTTTATTGAATGGGCTGAAAAAATTCCTAGTCTTATCCCTTCCGAACATTCGATTATTACGATAAAAGTTGAAAAGGACGGAAAAAGAAAACTGACATTAAAATAATTTTTAAAAACTCACCCTGACAGGTTTTAAAACCCTGCCAGGGTTGTTAATTTTTATAGTACTGAACTCTTGCGACTTCATAACTTTTTCTTAACTTAGACCTTTAATACACAGCAGGAAATATGTCATTCACACCTTTCACCAAGCAGCAGTTGATTCCACAGGAGGAAAAGCTGGAAGTTGCACGCAAAAAAAGCGACCTGTTCATTGGAATCCCTAAAGAATCTTCTTTTCAGGAACGCCGAATCTGCCTGACTCCCGATGCCGTGAATACGTTAACCTCTCATGGGCACCGTATTTTGATTGAAGCCGGAGCCGGAGAAAGTTCCAGTTATAGTGACCAGGAATACAGCAATGCCGGTGCTGAAATCACACAGGATACAAAAAAAGTATTCAACTGCCCAATGGTCTTAAAGGTCGAACCATTGACATTGCCGGAGATTGAAATGATGAACAGCAATTCGCTTGTTATTTCTGCATTACAAATCAAAACCCGTAAAAAAGAATATTTTGAGGCTCTAGCCAGAAAAAAAATTACGGCACTTGCTTTTGAATTCATAAAAGATGATGACGGCTCCTATCCTGCAGTAAAATCACTAAGTGAAATTGCTGGAACCGGATCTATACTCATTGCTGCCGAATTAATGATTAATAACCAATTCGGGAAAGGGCTTCTTTTTGGTAATATTACCGGAGTACCTCCTACTGAAGTTGTCATTATAGGGGCAGGAACGGTAGCTGAATTTGCTGCAAGAACTGCCATTGGTCTTGGAGCCAACGTAAAAGTTTTTGATAACTCTATTACAAAACTACGCAGACTACAGAACAACCTGAACCAAAGAATTTTTACTTCGACCATACAGCCTAAATCTTTACTAAAAGCCTTACGCAGATGTGATGTGGCCATAGGTGCGATGAAAGGTAAAGACCGATGCCCTGTAGTGGTTTCAGAAACAATGGTCGAACATATGAAAAAAGGCGCTGTAATTGTAGATGTCAGTATTGATACCGGAGGTTGCTTTGAAACCTCGGAAGTGACCACGCATGAAAAACCTACGTTTATTAAGAATGATGTAATCCACTATTGCGTGCCCAACATACCTTCACGTTATTCTAAAACAGCTTCACTTTCCATCAGCAACATTATTACTCCTTCCCTATTACAGATTGCCGAAGATGGTGGAATTGAAAGTGCCATCCGCTGCAACAAAGGACTCAAAAACGGAGTTTACTTTTATCATGGCATACTGACCAATAAAACCATTGCAGATTGGTTTGATTTGCCGGGAAGCGACATCAATTTAATTGTTTTTTAATCTTATCTTTGCGCCAAAATCAATTCTAATGAAATTTTCACAACGCCTCGCCTATTATCTGGGAGGATTATTACTAGGAACCATAATTGTCGTTTATTTTCTTCAGGCCAAAGCCGAATCCAGAAATGTAAGTTTCTGTTATTTACCCAACTGTCGCGTACTTCAGGATTTAAGAAAAAAGCCGCTTCATTACAGTGCGGAATCCGAAGCCACTTTAAAAGAAAATTGGGTAACATTACAGGATGTTAAGAACTGCATGCAATATGGCGATGTTGATTTCTCGAAAAGTAATGAGCCATTTAAAGGAGGCAAAATTTATTTTATAAAAGGCAAAAACACTAAAGGCGAACCAATTACGGTTTCCATGGTTAATTATTCAGACAAGGTCCTTCTGAACGAAATAAAAAAAGATTAAAAAAAGCAGGTGAAACGCTTGCAAATACAAATAGTTCGTGTATATTTGCACTCGCAATTGGGGCGATTAGCTCAGTTGGTTCAGAGCATCTGGTTTACACCCAGAGGGTCGGGGGTTCGAATCCCTCATCGCCCACAACCTGATTGAAGATGGCATTAAATTGCCGTTTCTTTTGCAAAAAATATCTGAAGAGAGACGTAAAACCTGCGAATTTTGAAATTCGCAGGTTTTTCTGTTTTACGGCCTACCTACAAAATTTTCAAAAATTTACAAAGTATATATGGTAAATCTGTGGCACTTTTTTTTCTAAAAAAAAGTGCCACGAAAAACAATGTAAACAACTGTATATCAACACATAAAGCACGCTAACAACTTGATTTAAATAAAATTAATTTCAGCCAAAAAATATAAGCCGGCCTATGCGAAATCTATAGCACAACAAGGGCAGATAGCAGCAGGATGCATCGTAAATAATAAAGAAAATAAGTCGAAATTTAGGAGACGTGCATAAAAGTGTTAACCCTTTTTTGTAGGCTTTCTTTTGTTGGGCAGTGGAACCTCGACATCGTGCGGAAGAGCCAGCCCATCCAGTAGCTCGCTTGGGGTCTTGCCGATCGCACGGGAGATTTTAAGCAGAAGATTGAGAGACATGCCCTGACCGAAATCGAACAGCAGCCTGATCGCTTTCTCGTCGCAGCCGACCGTCCTCGCGAACAGCGTCTTGTTTCCATTGAAGTCTTTTAGGAAGACAAGATGTATTCTGGCTGTCAGCTGTTTCTTGATTTCGTTCAGTTCTTTCTCCATAATGCAAAATTGCACATAGACGCAAGAAATTTAATTTAAAATTAACGGAGTTTACTCCGTTTTTATATCTTTGTCGACGACCCCGTATAAGCCTTTATCAAAATATACTTTTCCAAATACCACGCAATGTTGCCTCACGCTAGGAATGGCGTAGCGGAGGCAGAAAGCTGCAGATAGCAGTTATCCGATGATCCTTTCCTTTGTTTCAGGCTGGACCACTAGACAGCCTGGAATTCAAGTTGTAGCCGACTGACCCTCTCCTGTATTCCATTGGATTTCAATTGTTAATAAATTTCTAAAAAGAATGCTTTTATAGAAAACAGCCTATTAAAAACATCACTACATTCGCTTTTGAAACCCACTAACCTCACTATAACAATGACATGGCAGCCAAAACTGATTGGGATACCTATGCCCGTTATAAGTAATTATTTAACAACAAAACAGATTTCTATGCAAACAAAAATTTTGTTCGTGCTAATTGTGGCACTGCTCTGCACGCCCGTGCAGGCACAGGATATCCTCTGGGAAAAATCTTATGGAGGAAAACACTCGGATTATCTCTTCGACGCGCAACCCACCCCTGATTATGGATTTATCCTAGCCGGAAGCTCATTATCGAACAAGAGTGGCAACAAGACAGACGACGGCAATGGTGACTTGGACTATTTCATTTGGAAAATGGACGAGAAAGGCGATTTGGATTGGCAGAAAAGCTTCGGTGGATCGGGAGCCGATATGCTACAGAGTATCAGGCTTACCCGCGATGGCGGATTCATACTTGCTGGAACTTCCGACTCAGAGAAAGATCTTCATAAGAAAGACTCTTGCCGCGGTTTGGAAGACTTTTGGATCCTTAAGCTGAATGCCAAAGGCGCAGAACAGTGGCAATGTACAATTGGAGGTTCTGGGCAGGAACTCCTGCAGTGTATCGTACCGACAATAGACGGCGGATACGTTATCGGTGGTTCTTCAAGTTCCGGAAAAAGTAGCACGCTAAAAAATGGAGTCGAAGATCTCTTCGGAAAGACAGACAAGTGTTTGGGGAACCTCGACTACTTTATCGTAAAGCTCGATAGCGACGGAAAAATCGAATGGCAGAAAACTTACGGCGGGCAATATTCAGATGAACTGCGAAGCGTCCTGCAAACCAGTGATGGAGGTTATCTTCTCGGTGGATCTTCCAACTCGCCGGAATCTGGAAATAAGAGGGAAAAAAACTACGGAGAATCCGATTACTGGGTAATTAAATTAGATAGTTCTGGAACTCTTGAGTGGCAGAAAACATTTGGTGGCAACGCAGATGATCAGCTACAGTCAGTTCAGCAAACAATAGATGGCAATTATATTTTAGCCGGATATTCAAATTCTTCCATGGGAGGCAATAAAACCAGCGTGCATGGTAAGGGCACAGATTTCTGGCTGGTAAAGATTGATACTGCCGGAGCAATACTATGGCAAAAATCATACGACAACGGTGCTACTGATATCCTGACATCTATTGAAGAAAATGCCGATGGGTCACTTCTACTGGCTGGTCACAGCAAAAGCGAAGTGACGGTAATTAAGAAAAAAGATCGTGAGGGTATAAATGATTTCTTTGTCATCAAGACTGACGAGTTAGGCCAAGAACAGTGGACAAAAAATGTAGGAAGTGCAAATGAGGACATTCTTCGAAAGGCCTTTCAAACAAGGGATGGTGGTTATCTACTCGCAGGGACTTCGAGTGGCGGTGCGTCACGTGACAGGAGTTCCATACAGGGAAGAAATGATTTTTGGGTTGTTAAGTTAAAAGACAGGAAAAAGAAAGAAGAGAAAAGGAAATCACTGGAGGCATTCCCCAATCCAACCTTACATTATTCAAATGTGGTACTTGGCTATGATTTTGAAAAAGGTACAGCCACAGTATACGATATCTCTGGCAGACAGCTCCAACATTTCGAACTTACTGCAGGTCGTACCATTCCAGTTGATCTAGGGGGCGTCCCCGAAGGTATCTACATTGTAGAAATCCGGACCAATATACAGTCAGATTCTGTAAAGATTGCAAAGACAGTGAATAAGAACAATTAATCATCATATCTATGAAAAAAGTACTTCAAATTATCATATTTCTGGCTAATGCTGGTATTATGAGCGCACAGGATCTTCCCTCTTTCAAAGCGCCGGAACCTTCAAAGTCCTTCGAATTTACAAAATACGACCAGATCCCAGTTGGTGAATACACTGGCGTTCCGCCAATAAGCATACCAATGTATAATATTCAAGTGGACGAAGTTATACTTCCCATAGCGCTGACCTATCATGCCGGGGGATTTAGGGTAAGTGAGGAGTCCAGCAATGTCGGTCTTGGATGGAATATGAACTTTGGTCAGATCATGCAGACAATCAATGATAAGGATGACCTTTCTACTGTTCAATATACTAGAAAACTATTAAAATACCAGAAAGCTGTCAATCCTGTAATCTACGAATGGCCGATGAATTGTAGCAACCTTTCTCCATCAATCTGCCAAAGCCTACCAAACGGGACCAACTGTACACCTGAACCTAGTTTTGTAACCACACCCCCTTCTGTCTCGAACTCTATTTTTATCGCAACAAATGGTTATCCTATTGAAGGAAGATCCTTCTGTCAAACGCAGGATTGGGACGTCAACGATCCTTATATAGATAGTGAACCCGACATCTTCAGGGTGGCATTCCTGGGCCATTCACTCAAGTTTATCAAAAGATTCGATACGACTAATGGGACCATAGAAGTGCTCGATAATAAAGGCTACAACGTGGAACAGATCGTTGATAACGCTAGTCCAACCCCCATCGGCTGGAAAATTACCACGCCTGATGGAAACCAATATATATTTGGAAAAATGCGTCAGGACAACACCTCAACACGTACAGACGATATCACACCTGATTTCCTTCAGTCGAGCGGAAACAGCTACACCAATACATGGAGTCTAATAAAGATCATTACGACTAAAAACAAGGAAATCCTATTTGAATATACAGATTACGGAATTACAAAGACAGGTTCGTATAATCAAAAATTGCGTAGGATATCCCAAGTAAGTCCATGGAACTTTTATGCGGGACAGGGGCGCCGCTACGGGAATCTTAGCACCTCTTCATTTCAGGGCGGAGATTTGACATCATATCCATTGACAAGCAGTATCATGAGCGAACGAATGATATATGTAACCGGAATTTTTACTCCAAACGAAACCATATCATTTGAATATTCCGATCGCTTGGACAGGATAAATGACAAGAAATTAGATAAAGTTGTCATAAAAAATTTAAAGAATATAATACTCAAAGATTTTCGGTTCTCCTATGATTATTTTATTGCAACCGAGAATGGAAATGTCTTTATGACACCAACTCCAAACAATCCGAACTACAACCCAGTCCATAATTCATATAGATTAAAATTAACTTCTTTACAGGAAATCGGCAGCAGCCCATATCTTTTTAGCTATGAGCAGACCAACCTTCCTAGAAAGACATCTACGGCAGTAGACTTTTGGGGCTTCTACAATGGAAGGACGACAAACACCTCACTTGCACCTAATCCAACAGCTGTCGGCTATCCCGCTTTCGGTGACAATGGTAACGATAAATCAGCGTACCTAAATTTCGCTAAAGCATCTGTACTGAAAACAATACAATACCCAACTGGAGGAAAGGTCGAATATGATTACGAACTGAATGAATACCAACGGGCGGTGTTTGAGACTGCCATCCCGAATGCCGGAAATATTGTCGGCGATTTCGTACGGGGCAACGGATTAAGAGTGCGCAGCATCATCCTCTCCGATAATAATATAGTGCAACGCAAAACAAATTATACATATTCAGGAGGTATATCAATAGTTCCATTTGAAATACTAAAACACTATACCGCTACCACCTATTCTTTTGTGCCAGGTGGTGGCCCCTTCACTAATGATACCTACCAAGGCTCTAACTTCGTGGTTGACGAATTCAACAATACCAATTACCAGCGTCCGGCCCTTCTTGGCTCCTATAACGCCATAGGATATTCTACTGTAACGATGTCGCATGAATCACAGGAGGGAAATGGCAGAACGGTGTTTAGCTTCGCCAATAACAGGGACGAGAGGTCTCTCCAACAACATGACTACAAAATCGACATCGAAATGCCTTCCTTAATGGACATAAACTCTATAGAAAACGGCAAGTTATTGGGTAAGGAAATCTATACAGCTGGATCTCAATCACCTCTTGTAAGAACAGAATACACTTATACGACAAAAAAATCAAATATCTACTATGGCAATACGATTGTTGGTTTTAGAAATCTCTTTGGATTTGACTGTGCTGGTGGCGGATGCGTTCCATATTATAAGCCGCAGCATCTGGTCGGCTATTATGCCATTTACGCGAAGCAGAGCCTTCTTTCTTCCGAAAAAACTACGGAGTATTTCCCATCTGGATCTAGATGGACGACCGCAAGCTATGGTTATAATAATTATAATCTGCCAACATCACTTGAAATAAGGGATCAATTTGGGACTCTGATAAGTCTTCAGAATACAGTTTATTATAACACTCCAACAAGTACCTCAAGAAACTGGCTGACTTTACCACTTGTTAAGTCCGTTACAAAAAATGGGCAAATGAATCAGCAAGTTTACAGCTATCAGGAATCAATGGGCATGATACTACCAACGTCTGTGGAGGTAAGGCCCAGCGGAAGTACGGCTCCTGAACATAGGAAAAAGGTGATTTATGACAGGTATGATGATAAGGGGAATTTAGCAGAATTCCATATCGAAAATGGATTGAGGTCATGTGTGATCTGGGGATATGGCGGCACATTACCAATCGCAAAAATAGACAAAGTGGAATATAGCCAAATAGCGCCACTTATATCAAATTTACAGAACATCTCAGATACTGGAACGGAGACGATGCTCGCCGCTGCTTTGGACAATCTAAGAAGCTCTCTTCCATCGGCCATGGTTACCAGTTATACTCATATACAAGGAATCGGCTTAAGTAGTATCACGGATGCCAAAGGGAATACAGCATATTATAAATATGACGACGCAGGCCGATTGATTTCCGTTAGGGATGAAAGAGAAAAATTATTGGCCGAATATGAATACCATTTTAGACCTTAATTAATAAAAAGATTATGAAAAACATATATAAGATATTTCTCCTGATACCCTATATATTATCAGCACAGAGTCATGACCAAAACTATGTGAAAGCGAAAACCTATAAGGTTGAATCCTCCGTTTCACTACCAGATAATGATCCTGAACAAGTAAAAGTTGATATCACATACTATGACGGTCTGGGGCGTCCTATACAGAAAATAGCCCATAAGCAGTCTGGTTCTGGAAAGGACCTTGGCATTCATATGACCTACGATATTCTAGGAAGAGAAGATCGACAATACCTTCCGTACGAAAAAGGTAGCCAAGACATGTTATTTGACGTTGATGCGGAAGTAAATACTCTCAACTATCCACTATATACAGGGAATTCTAACCCCTATACCAAGATTTTCTTTGACAAAAGTCCACTGGATAGAGTACTCAAACAAGCTGCTCCCGGCGCGCCTTGGGCCGGTAACGAAAATAATGACAACGATAGGACACTAAAGTATGTGTATGACGTAAATTCCACTGACGACAAAGTACAGGATTTCTATGTAGATGCTGGTATATTAGCCTCAAGGGGTTACTGTCCAGCAGGAAAACTCTATAAGACAATCACCAAGGACGAAAACTGGACATCGGGAAAACGCAACACTGCCGAAGAATTCAAGGATGGTTTAGATAGGGTGCTATTAAAAAGAACTTACAAAAGTGAAACATCCATCCTGGATACCTACTACGTGTACAATACAAGTGGAGACCTTGCCTTTGTTATCCCGCCAGCAGCTTCGGAGACAGTAGCTACAACATCATCATCTCAACTTCCATACAGTTATTACCAACGCGTCGGTCTCGGAAACATCTTGTTAAGCTATAACGGTGGTGGCGACGGCGGTATTAGCATTAATAATAATTCAATAACAGTAAGTTTTGCAGGTAGTTTTTCCGCTACACAAATAGATGTTTCAAAGAGTATTACAATAAATGCGAGCCAACCAATTCCCGATATGACCATTGGAACGCTAATTGCCGGTTTTGCAAGATATACAGTATACGTACAGAATAACCAATTAAAATTTATTGACAACTACCCAAATGCAGGAAATTTTACCACTCTGAACCATTCTGTTTCGGCCCCCTTGGATACGTCTGCTTTTGGTAGCGGTGAAACTGTTTATACCACAGTCATAAATCAAAACATAGTTTCAGATCTGTGTTACCAATACAAATATGATGCGAAATTTAGACTCGTAGAAAAAAAAGTACCTGGTAGGCAATGGGAATATATAGTATATGACAAACTTGATAGAGCTATCGCCATGGGCCCCACGGCATCTCCCTTTAGTGATTTAAGCTCCGTGGGATGGCATATTACAAAGTTTGATGCTTTTGACAGACAGATACTCACAGGATGGATGCCTATTGGAACCGAAATTAATAGCACAACACGACAGAACCTACAGATGCAACTGAATGCAGAAACTACATATTTTAATGAAAGTAGGTCTGCTTCAGACTCAAATATAAATGGTATTCCAGTACGGTATACTAATCAGGCTTTCCCAACTTCAGGCTACCATATACTATCAATCAACTACTATGACGATTATTCTTATGGTGGTTTTCCTATCGATTTTGGGTCCGTCGAAGGACAGGAAGTTTATTTCAATCTCGTAAGAAAACCAAATGGCCTCACAACAGGAACATGGAGTCGTGCGTTACAGAGTTCCAGTAATTATACAGGAGAGCTTTTATATATTCTCTATGATTATAAGGAAAGGGAGATCAGAAAGTATATTACCAACTATTTAGGGGGCTATACTAAGACTGACAGCAGATTTGATTTTTCGGGAAAGCCTATACATACATTGACAGCTCACAGCAGATTAGGTGCAAAAGGAGAAATTAAGATATACGACAAGTATAAATACACTGCCCAAGGCAGATTATTATTGCATACTCATGAGATTCTAGGGCAGAATCCAGAGCAGTTGCTTAGTCTAAATGCCTATGACGAACTTGGACAACTAATCTCCAAAAAAGTAGGTGGTACGGACCTTGATGGAAACTGGCCATTACAGAAAATTGACTTCTCCTATAATATTCGTGGTTGGCTGACGGAGATAAATTCGATAAATAATTTCGAGGACGAGATAATCGCAAACAAAGACCTTTTTGCCTTTAAACTTAATTATTGGGAGGTTGGCGATAGTCCTGATAGTAACCTTCCACCGCTTTTCAATGGCAATATATCGCAATCTTCTTGGATATCAAGAAGTGATTACAAGAAAAGAGATTACGCATACTATTATGATCCGTTAAACAGACTCAGAAGTGCATTCTACTTTAAAAATGGTAGGGCATCGAATTCATACAATGAATTTATGGACTACGACAAAAATGGAAACATAATGCATATAAACCGTTTCGGCGACTTAGATTACGATAGTTTTTCCATTGAGATAGATGCACTGGACTACGCCTATGATACGCACGGAAGGCTTAAAAGCGTAAAAGACAATACAAACCATCCTGCAGGTTTCAGGGATGGTGCAGATATGGAGGAAGAATATCTTTACGATAATAGAGGAAATATAATCAAGGATGAAAATAAAGGCATTTTGTCTATCTCCTATAACCATATGGATCTACCCCTGGAAATTAATTTTAGGGCTGGAGGAAAAATAAACTACCTTTACAACGCATCTGGTGAAAAGCTTAAAAAAACAGTAACCGAGGGTACGGTCGTTACAGAGACTGAATACCTTTCCGGATTCCAATATAGTTCTGGAATACTTGACTTTTTTCAAACCACCGAGGGGTATGTACAAGCCATAAAAACCCGCTTTGCGTATGTGTTCAATTACACTGACCATTTGGGCAACGTTAGATTGAGCTACGGAATGGATGACAAGGAAGGCAAGTTAGTGATCTTGGAAGAGAATCATTATTATCCTTTCGGAGCCAAACATGAAAAATATAATTCTGACCGATATGAGTATGTTTTAAATGAATTTGGAGTTCAATACCCATTGGGAATTTCTCCATTGCCTCCTGGTTACAGGAAGGCATACCAGTTTAAATACAATGAGAAAGAGTTTCAGGATGAAATAGGCCTCAATCTTTATGATTATGGAGCTAGGAATTATGACCCTGCCATCGGAAGATGGACAACCATAGACCCGCTAGCGGAAATTTCTGATGACGAAACACCTTTTCAATATGCTCATAACAACCCAATAGCTTATTTAGATCCGACAGGGCTAACAGGGCAGACTTGGGCAACAAAGTACATTGACACCAAAGGCAATTTGATATTGGAAACTGATGATGGTAGCGAGGATATTATTACGGTTCCCGATTCAGAGCTTAAAAAATTCAAGTCGTTAGTAAGATATACAGCACCGGTTCTTTATAATTCCCAAGAGTGGAACGATCATTTCAAGTCTGAGTTTTTAGGCATAGAGACAGTAAATAAGCTGCATTCTCTGCTTGATGCCTTTACAACGCAGTGGTCAAGGCAAAATGCGATTGACTACTTACAAAACCCAACCATGAAGAATGCGTTGGCGATGTCATATTCTGAAGCATTGAGCCAATGGACAGATCCACAGAGAGTGCTTGGAGCTGCTGGAGTACTAGCCTTCAGACCTAGGATTAACGCAGAAGGAGTAGTATATTTAAGGACTGATTTGACAGGAAAGATAAAACCGTATGTCGGACAGGCAAAAAATGAGGCACGCTATCTTGCTCGTCAGGCTGAGCATGCAAGAGCCCATCCGAATGCAGATTTTGAATTTAAGATAATTGATAGAGGCAATACAAAAGGTAATTTTCCGACATCGCTGGATGTGAAGGAACAGAAAGCGCTTGAAAAGTTGGGTGGTCCAACGAACAAATCAAATCCGACGGGGGGTGCATCAAATAAGAAAAATGTAATTAAACAAAAAAATTAACCGATGAATTTAAAGGAAGGAGATATATTCGAGTTTCAGGTAAACGAAAAGAATACAGGATATGGGCAGATAGTAAGTAAATTTAAAAAGAACGCTATTTCTGTAATTATCTTCAAGGGACTATATAAATCACGCCCCGACATAAAAGACCTAATAGAGGATGATATATTATTGTTCGCCAATACCTTCGATGCTAAGCTACATCATAAACACTGGATTATTATCGGCAACGAGAAGTCGAATCTCAAGGACATAAAATTGCCATATTACAAAGTTGGAACTGGTCCGGTTTACATCGAAGATTTTTTTGAGAAACAAATCAGAAAAGCTACTAGAGCTGAAGAGGACTATCTTTCCTATCGTAGTTACGTAGCACCTGTAAGACTGGAAACGGTTTTTCAAGCACATTACAAGCTTACAGACTGGAACCCGGTTTTCGATGACCTGCTATATACTAATGTGGTTCAGATTACCAATCTGATAGAAGAATTATGACAGCAGGTTGCGAGGCATATTGATTGGAAGAGGGTGTATAATACACCCTTTTCTTTTCTGTTATATCCGGTTTTATTTTTTTCTGATCTCGATAATCTCATTCCTTATTTGCTCAAACATTTCTCTGATTTTTTGTGGGCTTAAGTCCTCAGGCTCAAATTCATGGGTAGTGATGCTTGCGGCGTAGCTCCAGACCTCGATGATATCCTCGGGGTTTATAGGATAAGGCTTATAAAAGTCATTATCTGAATAGAGTACCAACCTCCCTTCCCCGTCCCTTTTTATTCTCTTATAAACAATACCCTCATTTCGGGTCAGCAGTATATATGACTTGCTTTCTGTTATCTCATTCAAGCTCTCCAAATACTGCCCCACAATGAGAGAACCATCTCTATGTGGCGGCATCGAATCTCCGCTTATTGGAAATGCCCTGAACTTTCCATGTCTCAAAAACGGTAGTGAGATATGTTCTAAGCCTTCTATATATTCGGGATCGGCATAGCCTTCAAGGTAGCCTGCCTTGACTTTTTGCGTGACCACTTCGATATAGTTCTCGCCCCCGCCATCGACCTTGATAGGAAGAAGCAACCTGTTATTTTCAAGTTTCAGTAGATCGCCTGTCGGGACCTTCCGCACGTCCAAGGACAATATAAGGTCGATGCTGATCTGGAAATAGCGCGATATCCGCAACAGCACTTCAAGCGGCGGCTCGGCCGCAGCCTCCTCGTACTTGGAATATCTGGCCCGCGTAAGGATAAGATCGTCAGCGACACGCTGCTGAGATAATCCCCGCTGCGCGCGCAAATAGCGTAGGTTTTCTGATAGTATCGACATTTTGCTATGATTTGTAGCAACAAAGATAGTATATGATACTAAATATATTAGCAATTTTGTTGAAGTAAAATTTGATGATGATGGAGAGAGCGATTGTTCACATGGATCTGGATACATTTTTTGTATCCTGCGAAATCTTGGCAAATTCCAAGCTGGACGGGATTCCGCTGATTGTCGGCGGCGGCGAGCGTGGCGTGGTGGCATCCTGTTCTATTGAATCGAATTAATAAATTAAAGAAAAATAATGAAGAAAAGGAACTTAAGCTTTTATCTCAATTAAAAGATAATATTCTTCCCTATCTGAACTTTGAAAAAAACAAAAAAATAGAAAATGATCTGAAGGCAAATAAAAACTTGAAAAATAAAGTGACCAAAAGTCTGAAAGATGAAGCTGATAAAGTATCGTTACATATCGAAACCCAAATTAGATCATTTTTCTATGAAGATTTGATTAATGATCTATACAAAAGAATAGATCCGCATCCTGATTATAAAAAAGTTAAATTTATTCCCGATTTCAAAGATAATAAACCAAAACTAAATGTTTGCCTTTACAAGGAAAATGATGATAAAAGCTATATTATTCCAAATTTATATTTTAGCCAAGCACAACTAAATATATTGAGTTTATGTATTTTTTAGCAAAAGCTTCGAATACGAAAGATGGTAAGGGGAAGCCGATCGACTGTATCTTTGTGGACGACCCAATACAGTCAATGGATAGTATCAATATATTATCAACTATAGATTTATTACGAAGTATTGTTGTTAATCAAAAAAACAGATCATATTATCTACTCATGACGAAAATTTTCATAACCTACTAAAGAAGAAAATACCTTCGAATCTTTTTAAATCAAAGTTTATGGAGTTAGAAACGTTTGGGAAGGTTAAGGGATAAAAATATGTTTTTAACAATCTAATCTCATAATTTAAGTTGCTGACCTCTATTTTAAAAAAAATATCGGTAAATTTACACATCAATTAACATGAGATTACGGCGTTCTTTAAATTCAGTCGGCTTCGAGGCAGGAGCCCTTTAAGATATAAAAAGGTAAAAAGTAGTTTAGTTTGACATGGCGCTTTCATGGCGCACATCTATTAAGTCAATAAAAAACTTGCTTTAAAAGGATAAGGCAATCAAGTTCGAATCCCTCCCTTTCCGCAAAACGAAAAAAGCTACCGTTTTGGTGGCTTTTTTTATGCAAAATAGACCAATTGGCACATTCGTGGCAATTTTGGTTCAAATGCACAGGAATAGTGGATTTATGCAGGTTAAACGAACGTAGTTCGAATCCCTCATCGCCCACAAAGCAAGCCTTTAGGCTTGCTTTTTTTATTTCAACACATTAGGGTCATTAACTCAGCGGTTCAGAGTGCTACCTTGACAGGGTAGAAGTCACTGGTTCGATTCCAGTATGACCCACCCATATTAAATAATAAAAAAGCCAGTTTCTTTTGAAACTGGCTTTTTTATTTCTATGCAATGAAACTATTTGCTTCTTCTTCTAACTCTTTAGTAAACATATTTTTATGATTAAAACTCAGTTTTAAGAATTTTCTTTTTACCAGTTATCGGTAAAAATCACCCGCTTATTCTCATATAGTTCCACTTATTACTTTTTGCTATTTGTTTTACAACAAAAACAATAATTTAATACTGATATTGATTTTTTCAACATTAAAGTGTTATAAATATTTAAAAACACAAATCTCTCTTATTATGCAAATAAATAAATTATGATTATAGCTGTAAACAAATTCATCATTTTTAAACAATAACTTAATCTGATACTTATGAATACAAAAATTAAATTAGCAGTGCTGGCTGTTTGTTCAGGAACATTTTACATACAAGCACAAAATACAGTAGTAGGAACAGGAACTTTAGGAACCGGTAACGTGGCTCCCCCATCAACACAGAACACAGTAGTCGGGTCATTAATTGGCGGTGCAGGAAACACTGGAGGATCAAATTCTTTTTTTGGCTATCAGGCAGGAATGACCAATACAGGTGGTGGTAAAAATACTTTTTTAGGAGCATTAGGAGGAGTAAATAATATATCTGGAGGGGAAAATGTTTTCATTGGTTATTCTTCCGGAAATAAAAATTCGTCCGGTAATTATAATACATTCACAGGATCTTATTCAGGTTTTAATTCTTCCAAGGCAAGTAATAATGTTTTTACAGGATGGTCGGCAGGATATTCTAATATTAAAGGCGAACATAATGTATTTAGCGGATACAAGTCAGGATATTATAATATTGCAGATAATAATTCTTTTTATGGTGCTTTCTCAGGTCTTAGTAATACAAGTGGAAGCGAAAATACTTTTTTTGGCGCCCTTTCTGGACTGAATAATACTACAGGTGTACAAAATGTATATTTAGGAGCAAATTCCGGATATAAGAATTCTACTGGTAATGACAATGTATTTGTGGGTTATTCAGCCGGACTTAATACTACGGCTTCATATAATGTTTTTGTAGGATCCAGCTCAGGATTTAATAATACGACTGGAACATTCAACACTTTTACTGGAAACAATTCAGGACTTTATAATAAAGATGGTTATTCAAATAGTTTTTATGGGTACGATTCAGGCCGCTCAAACTCAACAGGCTATCGTAATACGTTTACAGGCACCAATTCAGGGTTTAGCAATATAACTGGCTATGATAATGTATATGTTGGTGCCAGTTCAGGATATGAAAATACCACAGGAGTCAATAATGTCTTTGTGGGCTTTATAGCAGGACTTAACACAACAACTTCATATAACACTTTTATTGGAGGTAGAGCTGGAGCTTTAAATTCAAGTGGGCAAGGCAATACTTATATCGGCTCAAATGCAGGATATTCCAACAATACTGGTTCACGAAATGTATTTCTTGGAGATTCTGCAGGATATAACGAACTTGGAAGTAATAAGCTCCATATCGCAAATAGTGCAACGACTACGCTAATCTATGGCGATTTTTCAACCGGAAAAGTAGGTATTGGCGGAATCAATACCTATGCAACACCAGATGCTTTCCCTGCAACAGCTGGAGCAGTTAGCTTGGCCAACTACAAGCTATTTGTCAAAGGAGGCATTTTAACAGAAGAAGTAAGAGTCAATCTTATGTCGGCATGGGCAGATTATGTTTTTGCGCCAGAGTATCAGTTAAAGCCATTGGCTGAAGTGGAGACTTTTATTAAAGAAAATGGTCACCTCCCAAATGTTCCTTCGGCAGCAAAAGTAGCAGAAGAAGGTCTTGAATTGGGTGAAATGGCTAAAATACAACAAGAAAAAATCGAGGAGCTGACACTTTATTTGATCGAGCAGAATAAGAAAATAGAAGAGCTTACGAAACAGGTAAAAATCTTATCAGAGAGAAATTAGATATTCGTTTAACATTAAAGACACACAATATGAAGAACGTATATTTAATATACCTTTCCTTTCTGCTATTTACCTTTAAAGGCTATCCACAAGGAAGTGACGTAATATTTTGGCTTGACAATAGCGGTTCTATTAGCAATTTAGAATATACGCAAATGACCAGTTCTGTTCAGGCAATAATGGAAAAAGTCATAGTCTGCAACCCCAATAATAGAATCTCCATAGTGCAATATGGTTCTACAGGTGATGCTTCTGAAAGTAAAATCTGGATTGAAACCCCTTTTACTAACGTTGTACCTGTTTTCACCAGACGAAATGCTGTAGGTATTGGTGATTTTGCACACGAGGCATTAGGCTTGATAGGAAATGCACTTGATGGAATCCCAAATCCTGGCATAGTAAGTCCGATAACCTCGTTAAGTCCAACAGCAGGCAACTCGTTAGTTATTTATTTTTTTACTGATGCTACTAGAAATTCTCCAACTTCCTATATTGTAAATACTAGTTCCCCAGGAATGAACACCAGTACTGCTTTCCAGAACTATACGACTTTCAAAACAATTCGTAATGCTAAATTTGTTGTAACAATAGTTTCCCCAAATGCAAATGCAACACAAGCAGCAGCTGCTGTAGCAAGTACAGGGGGAACTTACACAGGAATTGTAGAATCTTATCCTACTGATCCTGACGGAGCTGGAATAACACCCAGATTTCTTTTGAATAAAACAGATTTTATTATGACTCCAGCAGAAATCAACAATACAACAGAAGAAATCTGTTCTATAGCGATTAAAGATTGTCTTCCTGATCTTGTCCTTATATCTCCAACTCATGATGTAAATATCGGAACTCATGATAATCGACAAGCATCAAATTCTATAACTGCATCAAATAGCATAATCAGTAACACTAGTGATGGAGGTGTTGGTATATATCATGCAGGAAATACAATTGTACTTAAACCAGGATTCCACAGTATGTATCGTTCCCGGTTCAGAGCCTACATCCAAGAGTGCCCGAGTGACTTTGTGGGAAGAAAGGCCAATCTTGAACCAAATAAGAATAATGGGAAAGAGGAAAAAATCAGCCTGTTTCCAAATCCTTCAAGCACTAGCGTAACCATTATGCTAAATTCTTCTTTAATACAACATATATCCATAGTTTCAATGGATGGAAGAATTATGCTTGATAAGAAAATTAAAGAAGCTGAAAAACATGAGGTGGCAGTTAACGATTATAAAGAAGGAGTCTATCTTGTTACCGTTACCACTGTAGATGGGAAAATTTTTAAATCAAAACTGGTTAAGAATTAATCCCTAAACAATTCTGTTAATGACAGCATTATAGTCAGGACAATGCTTTTAAAAAAGAGCAGACAGCAAAAAGCCGGTTTCAAGAGAAACCGGCTTTTATATTTATATTCAGGAAACTACTTCCCTTTTCTCCTATCTCTTTCTACTTTAATAAGGTTCAATTCCCTACTAGTCTGTCCTGCTACTGAAGTATTTTCCTCAGCCCTGCGGATTAAATAGGGCATAACATCCCTCACGGGGCCAAAAGGAAGGTACTTGGCAACATTATAGCCATTCGAAGCCAGGTTATAACTGATATTGTCACTCATTCCATACAATTGCCCAAACCAAACTCTAGTATCGCCTTTTTCGATATTATTTTCATCCATAAGTTTCATCAGCTTATAAGAACTGTCTTCATTATGGGTTCCTGCGAAAATGGCCATCTTTTCCAGATGTTCCACCATATAGATTACAGCGGTATCATAATTCACATCGGTCGCTTCTTTTGAAATACAGATTGGAGAAACATAACCTTTTTCTTCAGCACGTTTATTTTCCTTTTCCATATAAGCGCCTCGAACCAGCTTCATACCGATATAAAATCCTTCAACTTTGGCAATCTCATGGATTTTTTTCAGATAGTCTACCCTATCCCAACGATACAATTGCAACGTATTAAAAACAATCGCTTTCTCTCTATTGTATTTACGCATCATTTCCAATACCAAATCATCTGCCGCATCCTGCATCCAGCTTTCTTCAGCATCGATTAGAAGCGCAACATCTTTCGCATGAGCGGTTTTACAAACCAGATCAAATCGGTTAACAACACGTTGCCATTCTTCTGTTTCTTCTTTTGAAAACTCTTTTCCTTCTCCTAATTTTTCATACAATTCAAATCTTCCCAATCCGGTAGGTTTAAAAACCGCAAACGGAATAGCCTGTCTTTCTTTTGCAAATTCAATTGTTTTCAAAGTCATTTCGAGCGCCAGGTCGAATTGCTCCTCTTCTTCTTTTCCTTCTACCGAATAATCCAGAACAGACGAAACACCTTTTGTAAACATTTTATCTACTACTGTAAGGCAATCTTCTTCGTTAACGCCTCCGCAGAAATGATCGAAGACTGTCGCCCGAATCAGGCCTTCAACCGGTAAATGTGCCTTTAAGGCAAAATTTGTGACTGCCGTGCCAATACGAACTAGCGGTTCTGAAGCAATCATTTTAAAAAGAAAATAAGCCCTATCAAGTTCAGTATCACTCTTTAGTGCAAAAGCAACTTGTGTATTGTTGAAAATCTTTTCCATTCGTTTGTTTAATAATGTTGCAAATATAAATAGAGCTTCGTGATTTTTTCTTAAAAATTGCCTTATTTTGCCTTTTAAAATTACAAATAAGCAATTTTTATGGCGCTTGTCTGAATACGTCATGAATTGCCACTCAAAAACATCAGATGAAACCAATTGAAGCCAACGGATATTCCATCTTTTTTAATGAAAATGCCTACGAAGCATTAAACAGCCATTTGGCAGAAAATCAATATTCTTCTATTTTTATTTTTGCAGACAGTGATACTAATGAATATTGCCTCCCTGTATTTCTCCCTAATCTTGAAACCGATTTAAACATCGAAATCATCGAATTTGAGCCTGGAGAAATCAATAAAAATATAGAAACCTGTGTTGAGCTTTGGAATGTCCTGACTGATTTGGGTGCCGACAGAAAAAGTCTTGTTATTAATGTTGGTGGTGGCGTTGTAACCGACATGGGAGGCTTTGTGGCTTCTACATTTAAAAGAGGGATTGATTTTATAAATGTTCCGACTACATTATTAGCTATGGTCGATGCTTCAGTTGGGGGTAAAAACGGAATCGACCTCGGGAGCCTTAAAAATCAAATCGGTGTTATTAACGTACCAAAAATGGTTTTGATAGACACGACCTATCTGGAAACATTGCCTCAAAACCAAATGCGTTCCGGATTGGCTGAAATGCTAAAACACGGACTAATCTTCGATAAAAAATACTGGTCATTATTTTTAGACTTAAATAATTTAAATACAGGTGATTTAGACACTCTTATTTATCAATCAGTTGAAATAAAAAACACTATCGTAACCCTGGATCCGAAAGAAAACGGATTGCGAAAATCCTTGAATTTTGGACATACTTTAGGCCATGCCATTGAAAGTTATTTTCTGGAAAATGAAAACAAAACATCACTGTTGCATGGTGAGGCTATTGCTGCCGGAATGATTTTAGAGAGTTATATTTCACTGAGAAAAGATCTCATTTCCGACCTGGAATTTGAAGAAATCAAAAACGGAATTGATAATATTTTTGAAAGGGTTGTTTTTGAAGAAAAAGACATCCAACCCATACTGGAATTGCTTATTCATGACAAGAAAAACGAATACGGAACAATCCAATTTGCACTTCTTGATGGAATTGGCGGTATATCCACAGGACAAAAAGCTGATAACGAATTGATTATAGATGCGTTTTTAGAATATAATTCTTAATATATTTTTAATAAAAATCATTGCATATCAGTTATAATATTTTTTACATTTGCCCCAATGAAAAAAAGTCAAAACGCCAATTCTTTTTCGAGCGTGGGAGCCGAAAACAAAGCAACTTTTCAGTATTTCCTGAAAGGTTCTTTTGGTGTAAAGAGCATCCATAATTTTGATATTTTTCAATACTCCAATATGTATCAGGAAAAGCTCCCAATCATTTATGCAAATATTAGGGTCTGAACTTTAGATTAAAAATTATTTTTTTCTTATTTTTAATCTAAAACACTGACAAATAAATGAATACAAAATATTTTGACCTAATCAACCAAACTTATTATTTCCCTCAAGACGAGTTTAAATTAAACAAAGACAACCTTCAATTTCACAATATCGACCTGATGAAACTGGTGGAGCAATATGGCACACCTTTAAAGTTCACCTATTTGCCACAAATTTCCAACAATATCAACCGGGCTAAAGCCTGGTTTAGAAAGGCGATGGAAAAAAACAAATACGAAGGAAAATATTACTATTGCTATTGTACAAAAAGTTCTCACTTTGAATTTGTGATGAACGAGGCTTTTAAAAACAACATCCATATCGAAACTTCTTCTGCTTTTGATATTAATATTGTTGAGAACCTGCTTGAGAACGGTAAAATTAACAAAAGCACTTATGTTATTTGTAACGGTTTCAAAAGAGACCAATACATTACCAATATTGCACGACTGATTAATAATGGCCATAAAAATGCCATTCCGATTATTGACAACTATGAAGAATTAGACCTTCTTCAGGCTGAAATAAAAGGAAAATTTAAAATCGGAATCAGAATTGCTGCTGAGGAAGAGCCAAAATTCGAATTCTATACTTCCCGATTAGGAATAGGATATAAAAACATTGTGAACTTCTACAAAAAACAGATTCAGGAAAACAAGAACCTGGAACTGAAGATGCTTCACTTTTTCATCAATACCGGTATTAATGACAACTCCTATTACTGGAACGAACTTGTAAAATGTATTAAGGTATATATCGCGCTTAAAAAAGAATGCCCAACATTGGACGGACTGAACATTGGCGGTGGTTTTCCCATCAAAAACTCTCTTGCTTTTGAATACGACTATCAGTATATGATTGACGAAATCATCAATCAGATTAAAATTGCATGTGACGAAGCTGAAGTTGATGTTCCGAATATCTTTACTGAGTTTGGCTCCTTTACTGTTGGAGAAAGTGGTGGTGCCATTTATCAGGTATTGTATCAAAAACAGCAAAACGACAGAGAAAAGTGGAATATGATTGACTCGTCTTTCATTACTACACTGCCAGATACCTGGGCAATCAACAAACGCTTTATTATGTTGGCCGTCAATCGATGGAATGACCAATACGAAAGAGTCTTATTGGGCGGAATGACATGTGACAGCGATGATTATTACAACTCTGAGCAGAACATGAACGCGATTTACCTGCCAAAATACAATAAGGAAAAACCTTTGTATATTGGATTTTTCAATACCGGTGCCTATCAGGAAACCATTGGAGGCTTTGGCGGAATTCACCACTGTTTGATTCCACAGCCAAAACACATCTTGATTGACAGGGATGAAAATGGTATTTTAGCCACAGAAGTTTTTTCTGAGCAACAAAGTTCAGAAGATATTTTAAAAATATTAGGTTACGCGAAAAAATAATCTATTTTTGGAAAATAATTAAAAGTGGTTTTTTCCCACTTACAATCATCCCGACTTACCCCATTTCAAAATTATTTTGGATTGCCAGTCGGACAAACATTAAAAGAAACTAACAAACAACAAAATGAGTAAAGGACCAATCAGTCAATTTATTGAGAAGTACTATCTGCATTTCAATTCTGCCACCGTAGTTGATGCTGCAAAAGCTTATGAACAACAGTTACAGAACGGATCAAAAATGATGGTGACTTTGGCTGGCGCCATGAGTACGGCTGAAATCGGAAAGATTTTTGCCGAAATGATTCGAAAGGATAAAGTTCAGATTATTTCCTGCACAGGAGCGAATCTGGAAGAAGATATCATGAATCTTGTTGCGCATTCTCACTATGAAAGAGTTCCAAATTATCGCGATTTGACGCCACAACAAGAATGGGATTTATTAGAAAGAGGATTAAACCGTGTTACAGACACATGTATTCCTGAACACGAAGCTTTCAGAAGATTACAAAAACATATCTATAAAATCTGGAAAGATGCTGATGATGCCGGAGAACGTTATTTTCCGCATGAATTCATGTACAAGATGCTACTTTCCGGAGTATTGGAAGAATATTACGAAATTGACCTGAAAGACAGCTGGATGTATGCTGCTGCAGAAAAAAACCTTCCTATCATTGTACCGGGTTGGGAAGACAGCACAATGGGTAATATTTTTGCTTCTTATGTTATCAAAGGAGAACTAAAAGCTTCTACAATGAAGTCAGGAATCGAATACATGACTTTCCTTGCTGACTGGTATACAAAAAACAGCGACAAAGGTGTCGGATTCTTCCAAATTGGAGGAGGAATTGCCGGAGACTTTCCTATCTGTGTTGTACCAATGCTATATCAGGATATGGAAATGCATGATGTTCCTTTCTGGAGCTATTTCTGTCAGATTTCAGATTCGACTACCAGCTACGGTTCCTATTCAGGAGCTGTTCCAAATGAGAAAATCACTTGGGGTAAACTAGACATAAACACTCCAAAATTTGTTATTGAGTCGGATGCTACCATCGTAGCTCCATTAATTTTTGCTTACCTACTAGACTTATAATAAAAATTGTATGAAAAGAATTATTGTAGATTATTCTAAACTAACCAATGAAATTCTGACTTTGCTTGTCGAAAAATTTCCTGATGGATATGACGACTCCAATATCATCCGTTTCAAAAATGCTAAAAACGAGTTGGTAGAGGCTGTAGAAGTTAGAACAGAAGACACTATTTATCTGGTAAAAGTGAGCACCAAACTTGCCAGCAGAATCGAAAACTTTGATGAAGATGATGATTTAGAAGATGTAGTTGTACCAATGGAAGCCATCAAAGATCTTGACATGGATGATGATGCAGACGATGATGACGACGAAGAAAAAGAAGACAAAATCGAATTGGATGACGAAGATGATGATGAGGACAGAGATATTGCTGATATCGCTGACGATGAAGATGATGATGAAGACTAGCTTCCCAGCTATTTCCATAAAAAAAACGGAACTCAATTTGAGTTCCGTTTTTTTTATTCCACAGAGTGGAACAGATGTAAAAAAATCATTTATTTAACAATTACTAAAACAAACATACGTAATTTATCGTATATTTCTAAATATACATCGATGTTTTTTCTAAAATAAATACATATTTCATATTTTTACACTCTACCACAATCTTAATGACCATGTTATTTAAAAGCAACCGGAAACAAAAGCATTGCCAGGAATGGTTTGATTTCAAAACTTTAATAGCTCTAAAAATAATTTTCCTCCTATGGGGTCTTTCTATTTTAGGAATCTACCTGCGGATGTTCGAAATCACACGCGGCTTTAAAATCGCCATCCCAATTGCCTTTGGCTTTTTCATCCTGTCTTTATTTTCCAGAAATAAACATAGAAAAGAAAAAGGGATTGTTCTGTTCCTGTTTGCCCTTGTACTGTTTGCTATTATACAGGCGATTGATATTTTTGCCGGAACCCGTTATTTTTCCAAATTATAAGTAACGTTCCATAAAGATCTTCTGATGGTGCTTCTGGTGTCCGATGATTATAAAACCCAAAGCCCTGACTGAGACATCATATCCGGATGCAATCCCCATTCTTTTTAGAATTTCTTCATTAAACGTAGCAAACAAGGCTATTGTAGACTGTCTGATTATAGCTAATTCTGTAAGCAAATCCCTAATACTCCTTTCATTTGCATTAGCAGTATCGGCATAATCATTTTCTTCAAAACCAGGCAATGGTGTTTTATCGTTTCTTGCAATTCTGAGGGCACGATAAGCAAAAATCCTTTCAGAATCCATCAAATGCTGGATAATATCTTTAATGGTCCATTTACCTTCAGCATATCGATAATCATACTTATCCAAAGGAATGTTTTGTACAAATTTTATAAATTCATGTACAGAAATTTCAAGCTCTTCAAGCAGGTTTGCTTCCTGATCTACCCTGGAAATATAGGTAGAATAATACGGTGCAAATTCAGTTGGTAATAATTGGTCTGTTTTCATAGTTATTTTAAGCAGAGTTTCTACTGGCATTAATATTTCCAAAAAGAGAACGCATTACTATTTTTTCATAGATTTTCAGCATTTCTTCGTCCGGATTGCCTTTAAGGTTTAAATCGTTTATTTTAGTCAGGGCATATTGTTGTATAGTAAGCAATGGCAATACAATTTGTTCCCGCATTTGTATAGAAGCTTTCCCGTCAGGATAGTTTTCCATCAAGGCATCAAAACCGGATAATTTCAGTACCAGCCTTTTTGTTTCTTTAAATTCATTAAAAATGATTTCCCAAAATTCACCAAATTCCGGATCGTCTTTCATATAGGATGTCAAAGGGAAAAACGATTTTGCCAACGACATCATACTGTTTTCAATCAAGGTTTTAAAGAAAAGTGAATGGTCATACAACTCCTGAACTTCCTGCCAGTTTCCATTGTCTTCAAAATGCTTCAGAGCTGTACCTACTCCAAAAAATCCGGGAACATTTTGTTTTAATTGACTCCAGGCCCCTACAAAAGGAATTGCCCGAAGGTCATTGAAATCAAGTTTTTCGGATTGACTCCTTTTAGAAGGACGGCTACCTATATTCGCCATTGCATAATACTTAAGCGCACTTCTTCTTTCCAGATATGGGATAAACTTAGGATGGTTTTTAAAATCGGAATATTCTTTATAGCTTATTTGCGAAAGCGATTCCAAGGTCTTTTTTTCAGTATCAGAAAGTTTATTTTCTCCCTTATTAAAAAACTGATTGGCTGCTCCGGCACTTAACAGATTTTCAAGATTATAACGGCAGGAATCCAAAGTTCCAAAATTAGAACTGATGGTTTGTCCCTGAATGGTTATCTGAATTTCATTATTTTCTATATCGGGTCCCTGTGAAGCATAGAACTTATGGGTCTTACCTCCTCCTCTGGCCGGTGGCCCTCCTCTTCCGTCAAAGAAAACAACTTCAATACCATAATTTCTGGAAATTGAAGTCAGCGCCTCTTTTGCCTTATAAATACTCCAATTAGCCATCAGATAACCTCCGTCTTTTGTTCCATCAGAAAAACCAAGCATAATGGTCTGCTTATTATTTCTGGATTTTAAATGCTCCGAATACAGCGGATTGGTATAAAGCGTTTGCATTACTCGTTGCGCATTTTCCAAATCCTCTACAGTTTCAAAAAGCGGAACAATATCAACAGAAGAATTTTCCCATCCGCACAAACGAAAAAGTGCATAGGTTTCCAAAACGTTTAGTGCGCTCTGGTTATTACTGATGATGTAACGATTAGCCCCCATTTCACCATTCTGTTCCTGTATTTTCTGTATGGCATATATTGACTCAACAGTAGCTCTGGTCAGTTCATCTTCAAACCATTCCGGATCAAGACTGGCAGTGGCTTTCGCCATCCAATCTAATTTTTGACTTTCATTCAATGAGGAATAGTCTTTAGGAAAAACAGACAATTGGCGTTCGTTTGTAACTTTTACAATATCCTTAATAACCTTATCATGAATTTTGCTGTTTTGCCTGATGTCCAATGTAGCAAAGTAAAATCCGAAAAGATTTACTTTGTTAATAAATTCGTCCAAATCGTCAAGATACAGTGATTGGTGGTTTTCAATAATCCTATTGCGAATGTCCAGCAATGTGGCTTTCATTTCGTCCAAAGTTATATACAAATCGCCTTCCGAATAAAACACAGAACGGTAAATTTTATGTTCAAGCTCTGTCCACAATTGGTCTACCTGATGAAAAGTCAGCTTTCTTTTCAAATCCCGAATATCCCTGTAATAGCATTTGAGTATTGAAGTACGCAATCTTTGTGTTACCTGCAAAGTTATATCTGTTGTAACAAATGGGTTTCCATCACGGTCACCTCCGGGCCAGAATCCCAGATTTAAAATTTGATTTTTAGGCAATTCTCCATCATAAATATTTTTCTGGAAAAAATGCATCATTTTTCCTGCCGTTTCATAAAAAACGTTTTCAAGATACCAGGTCAGGCTGACCGCTTCATCAAAAGGAGTTGGTTTTTCTTTTTTAATGAATGGTGTTTTTCCTAACTGTGCCAGAAGTTCACGCATCCTTTTCAGATTATTGTTTCTGATGGCATCTTCTAAATCTGTGATAATCCCTAATACTGATCCCGGATAAAACTGTGTAGGATGCGCTGTCAGTACAGTCCGGATTTTAAATTCTTCAAAAAAAGCTTTTAGTTCCTTCAGATTGTCTTTAGACTCCGCCTTGTCTTTTGTGTTCCTGAGTGAATTTTCTCCATCGAGATTATTCACTACAGAAAAAGCAGCATCTTCAATAGCATCAAACAAGACTACCTGCCTTTCTACATATTGGATAAACCGGAACATAAGGTCTATTTTTTCTTTTTCGGAAGCATTATCCAGGTATTTTTCAGAGAAAAAATCTACAATCTGTTGGGGATTCCATTCCTTTTTGTAACCTGATTCACAAACTTCTGCAAAAAGCGGCAGCATTATTCCTGTATTGCCAATATTGTCAAACGGAAGCGTAATAAGAATACTGTTATATATCTGATATTTAGCGAGTACGTTTTCTTCAAACCTCTCTAATCTCGGGGAAGTGTACATGGGTATAATTTTGCATTAAATTAATAAAAAAACCCTCAAGTTTTCACAAGAGGGTCTTAAATTATTCTTATCAAAAGATTACATATCCTTGAAGATAGTGTGCATCAAACGTTTTTTATCGTTGATACTTTCGTCAAGAGAAATCATGGTTTCAGTTCTGTATACTCCTTCGATATCATCAATCATGAAGATTACTTCTTTTGCATGTTTTGTATCCATAGCACGGATTTTACAGAAGATATTGAATTTTCCGGTAGTTACGTGGGCAACAGTAACAAAAGGAATTTCATTGATTCTTTCCAATACAAATTTAGTTTGTGAAGTATTGTGAAGAAAAACTCCTACATAGGCAATAAAAGAATATCCTAATTTCTCGTAATTCAAGGTCAAAGATGAACCCATGATAATACCAGCTTCTTCCATTTTCTTAACTCTCACATGGACAGTTCCTGCAGAGATTAGTAGTTTTTTTGCTATATCTGTAAAAGGAACTCTTGTATTGTCAATCAGCATATCTAATATCTGATGATCAACTTCATCTAAACGAAACTTATTCATATAATTTTATGTTTGTATTTGTTTTCAAAATTCGACTACAAAAAAATTAATTTTTTTTAAATAAAAAAAGCGAATCGTTAAACATTTGGCAATCCGTTAACAATTTTAACTTTTTCTGATAAATAAAACTCAGCTTTTTGACCCAATTTCGGAATGTTGTCCTGATCATCAGAATAGGAAGCTCCTTTTGCATCATATTCAAAATGTCCAAAGTTTTGTGTCAGCTCACCTATTTCGACAATGAAGGCAATAAATTCAATTTTCCCTTCATTCAAAACCTCCGTAAATTGAATTGCAAAATTCGTAATAATTTGTTTATTATCATAGTAAATTTTGATATTTTTATAAATGAAGTCGTAAAAAACTGGTTTGTTTTGAGGAATATTGAAATATTTTTCCGTTTCATTGAGAACTATATCGTTTTCGTAAATATATTTCAACCCTGAAATCAATGCTATAAAAATAAATTTTCGCGTCATTTCGCGTTCGTAATCCTGCTGATAATGTCCGGCTTCGAATAAAATAGTTGGCGATCCCAGATAAGTAAAGGTATCTCCAACACAATTCAGATTAAAACCGTCATCAAAACGCCCCACTTGTCCGGGAATAAAAGCTTGTAAAGTTGTATTCATTGCAACTATGACATCCATTGCTTTTATACGAACCTCATTAACTTCTCTTGCATCGTTAAACGAAGGTGCTAAAAAGGAAACCGTTGCAGGTTTATTAACATCTCCAGCCGCAAAAATGGTACGTTGGTCATGAAGATTATAGCAAAAGTCCGGTTTAAAGTCATTATATAGCTCTCTGAGCAGACGGCTTTCAGGCTGGCTTAAATCCTGGAAATCCCTGTTAAGGTCAATTCCGTTAGCATTAATGCGCGTATATCTTTCCGCGCCATCCGGATTAAGCATGGGTACGGCCAGAAAAGTAAAATGGCTTAGAAGCTCTTTTCCTAAAATCGTGTCGCTGTTTAATACATTTAAAAGATCAAATAATGCCTTGGTAGTCGTTCCTTCATTTCCATGCATCTGTGACCAAAGCAGTATCTTAATTTTGCCTGTTCCGATAGTATAGGAATAGATTGGTTTTCCTAATACTGATTTTCCAATTACATCTAAATTTTCATTCTTGTTAATCGTTCTTAATAAAGGCTCAATTTTATCAAGAGTAATATATCTTCCTTCTAACGTTTTTTCCTTGTTCTCCCGGAATACTTTTTCAAAATCCATAGTGCTGAATTATATTTTACAAAAGTAAACATCTTATTATTTACAATTGTAAATCAATTAAAATTCAAAATAATTTAACTCTGTAAACAAAATACTCCCTACCACTATATTTTCGTTAGAAAAACTTTAACACATTTTACTTTAAGCGACTTCAAAATAACTAAAAATCTATTAATCAATTATTTAAATATAATTATATAAACTAAAAAAGCAGATGAAAACACCCGATTCTATTTATAAATTACATTTATAACAACTATATATTTACATTTGTAACGTTCTTTTATTAAAATAAAGCTTTACAATGGTAAACACGGAAGATTTTATAAAACGGCTTGAAAAAATTCTTGACTATTACAATCTCACTGCTTCTTCTTTTGCCGATAAGATTGGTGTGCAACGTTCCAGCATATCACATCTTCTATCCGGAAGAAACAAACCAAGCCTTGATTTTATATTAAAAATTTTAGATGTATTTCCTGAAATTGATTTGTATTGGATTTTAAACGGCAAAGGTTCATTCCCGAAAAATAATGAAGAATACAATATAGCATATCCGCCTACTCTATCAGATACCGATGAAAAACAACCCGTCAATTTCAAAAAGGAAGAAACGATTATTAAAAATGATACAATTGAAAGAATAGTAATCTTTTATAAAAACGGAGCTTTTAAAGAATATCACCCCCAATAGACGGCATAAAAAAACCTTGACTCTCAAGCCAAGGTTTTCCCAACTAATACATAAAAAACAAACATTATTCCCTTCTTAAATATATTCCGGTAACACCCGGTTCTAATCTTGCTGTTAACGGCATGACATCTGACTGGGCTGATGTTGGATAAGCAAAACTTAATACCTGTCCTCCACCATTTAATCTTTCAGCCACATAGATTTTATTGGTCTGTTCATCATAAGAAACATCTACCGGATTTCCCAACAATGAATTAGGCCCGTATATTCTTTTTTGTTTCGACAAGGCGATAGAACCCCCTGATGCTGTTGACGAAAATACTGAGTTAAAATTTTCTATAACTACAATTCCCCCATCTGTTGCAGAAGTAGCTAAACCTACATCTGTGAGAACCATAACATTATCTTGTTCCGAATAGGCAATTCCATGTGTCCTGGTTAATCCTTCTATGCTAACTCTCTTGTCTGCCACCAATGTGCCGTTTGGCTTTGAAAAAAAAGAGTTAAAGACAGCTATATCACTGCTAAGATCTACTACTGCATATAAATTTCCATTAGAAACAGTAATTCCCCATAGTTTAAAACCTACAGTAAATGTTTTCTCCAATGTAAATCCTGATGTAGTTCTTTGATACACTAAAAGTTTATTAGTGTTACCATTAATTTCGGCCTGATCCTGTACTACAACTACCCTGTCTCCAACAACGGCTATTTCTCTTGCATTGGTAAAATCGCCTGTTGCACTACTGGCCGTCATCGTTAAAGATGTGGCAGAAGACGATAATGCATTTCTGAAATTGCCATAAACTTCGAGACGGTTGTTGGTTCGGGATGCAATGATAACCTCGTCACGGGTATTATTATAATAAATACCATCTGCATCCAGAGAACCTACAGTAAATGTTTTTGCCATTGGCATTGATGCTAATAAATCCGTGTAGGTAATTGTTCCGCTTGTATTGCTCGAAGTAAACAATTCAAGTTTTGCGCTGCCTGGATTTCCATTTGAATCGTCATCACTGCTGCACGAAACAAATCCTAAAATGCTACAAAAAAGTCCTGCTAGTAAAAGTTTTTTTCTCATAATTATGGTTTTAAAAAAGGTTGATAATTATAAATACGAGAAAAAAACGGATGTGGATTTATTTTTTTAAAACCTGCCTAAATTTCAAAACTGTATTCCGGAATCCTGCCTACTATACCTTTGTATTTGCTCTTTAGTTCTGCAAAATCTTTTTGTATATCGCCAGTCGGGTAAAAAGCCTCATTGAGTACTACCTCCTTTTTTGCATAATCAAATGCAACCGGAATTATGGGAACTTCTGCTTTCAATGCAATATAATAAAAGCCTGTCTTCCAGTCTGTCACTTTTTTACGGGTTCCTTCCGGAGCGATTGCCAGTCGGAAGATTTCTCTTTTTTTAAAAATCTCCGCTATGGCCTCCACTGTATTTTGTCGGGAGTTTCTGTTGAGTGGAGCACCACCCATCCAACGGAAATAAGCGCCGAATGGAAATTTAAAAAGTTCTTTTTTGGCGACATAATTCATCTCCAGATTGATAATGCCTCGGGCAAAAAGGCCTATGTAGAAATCATGCCAGCTGGTATGCGGCACGACAATAATAATAGATTTCTTAATTTCGGGATTCATCGTTCCTTTGATGCTCCATCCCATTATTTTGAAAAAGATAAGTTTATAAATAATACGCTTCATGCTTTATTATTTTCTGTAAATGTAACATTTATACTTATTTTTGGGCAAATTAAGTTTTGTGCTAAAAAGAATACTAAGCTACCTCCTGCCCATAAATGTTTATAAGCAGCATTCGTCCGTGAGTAAAAACCTGGAAGTCACCTGGGCCAATGGTGAATTGGTATTGGATTCTAAAAACACCAATTATTCTTATGGAAGCCTGCAGCGTATTCTTAGAATAGGATTGGAAAACATAGGTTTTGAAACTGTATTAAAAGCGGAACACATTCTTGTTCTTGGAGTTGCAGGCGGAAGCGTAATTAAAACTTTAAGTGAAGAAATTGGATTTAAAGGCAGGATTACGGGAGTAGAAATCGATTCTGAAGTACTGCAAATCGCCAATTCCTATTTTGGATTGGACAAAATCCCGAATTTAGAAATCATTGTTGATGATGCTTCTAAATATGTTTTAAAAGACAAAAACAAATACGGACTTATTATTGTTGATATTTTTCAGGATACTACAATGCCGGACTTTCTTTTTGAAGATTTTTTTCAGAAACAAATCTGTGAACTTTTAGACAAAAAGGGAATTATTCTTTTTAATACGATGTGTCTTACTGATAAAGACAGGCTGCGTAACAAAGAGTATCTGTCCAACATCAATTCGGAATTCTATACTTTACGAACTATCCCAAGAATTGAGCGTTATAACGAACTCATTATAATAGAAAAGAAATAATTGAGATTCCCAGCAAAAAATTCACTTTTAGATTTCTGTAATCTTACATTTGTATTCTATTTTGCCACTGATTGCAAAGATTGTTTTTTCCAGACTGTCCTCAGAAATTGTACATTCTGAAATCTGCTATCTTAGTCTTGTCTGCCACAAATTGTACAAATTAAACAGATTTTCATATCCAAAATCTTATATCAGAAATTTAAAATCTATTTTGCTTCGTCTTATTGTATGGTAACATGCTCATGAAGGTCTGACGAACAGGTTGCCCCATTTACACTAACCTTAACAGAAGCCGTAGCTGTATAGTTTCCTGGTTGCGAATATGTATGACTTACTTCAGTACTTGTAACTGTCTGTTGTGTTCCGTCACCAAAATCCCATTTAACAGTATTGTTCAGTGTATGGCTTCCTTCATAAGTAACGCTATAATTTACCTGCATTGGATTTTCACTGGATATAGAATGATGGGCATTTAAAAATAGGGATTCACCAAGGCAATCGACTATACTTTTACCGTCATCCTTATCACAGGCAGCAAAAGCGAAAGCAAAAATGATAATAAGAGACAGTCTTTTCATAATGTTACCGTTTAGTTTGATAACCCTAAGATAGGTAAATATTTTTAGTCTTTAAGTAAAAAGGCATTATCTTCTTTACTTTATTTCAGTACAAACTAAATGCAATTCTGCAAGTTGCAAGCTGAAATCTCACATCTGAAATCTGCAATCTTAAATCTTAAATCCTAAACCAACTTCCTCGCCTTCTCCAAATCCTCAACCGTATCAATACCAATTCCTACATGAGTGGTTTCTACCATTTTTATTTTCTTGCCATATTCCAGATATCGGAGCTGTTCCAATTTTTCAGAAGCCTCCAGAGATTTCATCGGCAGGCTGTAAAAATCCATTAAGGCCGGTTTTCTAAACGCATAAATACCAATGTGCTGAAAATAACGCACACCTGCATTTTCATCTCTCGGGTATGGGATAACTGAACGTGAGAAGTATAAAGCCAGACCACTTTGGTCAACAATTACCTTTACATTGTTTGGATTTGCAATTTCTTCCTTGTCTTTTATTTCGCGCATCAGAGACGCCAGGTCAATCTGGCGGGCTTCATCATTTCTGAATACTTCTAAAAGTTTTTCAAGCGGTTCTTTATTAATAAAAGGTTCGTCGCCCTGCACGTTTACAACAATATCAACATCCAGGTCTTCAACAGCTTCCGCTATCCTGTCGCTACCGGATTCATGTTCCTTTTTACTCATGATAGCCTTGCCCCCATTCGAAACAATTTCATCAAAGATGAGCTTAGAATCGGTGGCTACAAAAACATCATCAAAAAGCTGTGTTGAAACGGCCGCTTCATAGGTTCTGGTAATTACCGTTTTCCCACCCAAATCCTGCATCAGCTTGGCATGAAATCGGGTTGAAGCATAACGCGCTGGGATTACTGCTATTATTTTCATTTTAAATATTTTTGATTTAAGATCTATGATTTTAGATTTATGATTTTAGATTTTTGACTCTCAACTATAAACTAACGCCTATTCACTATCCACTACCAACTATAGCCTATCCACTATTCTATAAAGTTTTCATCTTTAAAGCCAATCAAATATAATTTGTCTTTAGCCCTGGTAATGGCTGTATATAACCAGCGGATGTAATCTCTGTCGATTCCATTAGGCAAATAAGGCTGTTCAACAAATACGGTATTCCATTGTCCACCCTGTGATTTGTGGCAGGTCATGGCATAGGAAAACTTTACCTGCAAGGCGTTAAAATACCTGTTTTCTTTTACTTTCTGGAATTTCCTGTAGGCTGTTCTTTCCTCTTCATAATCCAGCATTACTTCCTGATACAGTCGGTTTGATTCTTCATAGGTCAATGAAGCCGATTCGCTTGTCAATGTATCTAAAATCAAGACCGTTTCAAATGGTATCTGATTCGGATAATCCACCATTCTTATTTTTACGGTAGCAAACTTAAAGCCATACAATTCCTGCATCTTATAGATTTCCATAACTTCGACAATATCGCCATTGGCTATAAAATCGGTTTCTGTAGAATCCTTGAGCCAAAAATAATTATTTTTTACAACCATAAGGAAATCGCCTGTAGAAAGTTCACTCTCCTTATCCAGGATTCTAGTCCGGATTTGCTGGTTATAGGCATTGGCCCTTTTGTTGGAACGTACAATAAATGCGGTATCTTCCAATCCGTAATTGCTGTAGGCTGTGTGGATGGCATCCTGAATGTCATAACCGTCTGTTAGTCTGACAATATCTTTAAAATGCGTTACATCAAACTTGAAATCTTCAAAAAAGTCTTCCTCCAATTGTTCCCTCAGTTCAGTTGCATTGAACAATATTCCGGAATTTTCTTCCTGTCGCATTACTTCATCAAATTCGATGTGGGAAACTTCCATATCATAATTTCTATGTAGCAGATTAATATCCAGAGCCGGCGATATGTCAAGATTTACCGGCGGTAACTGTGCCGTATCACCCAAAAGAATCATTTTACAGTTAACTCCGGAATACACATAATATATGAGGTCGTCTAACAGTGAACCATTTTCATACATACTGGTTTCATTACCTGAATCTGAAATCATAGACGATTCGTCAACGATAAAAATCGTATTTTTATGTTTGTTCTGCTGAGTAGTAAAGGTCACTCCTCCACTTTTTGTTTTAGGATAATAGATTTTTTTGTGGATGGTATAGGCCGGCTTTTGCGAATAATTGGCAATGACCTTTGCCGCACGACCGGTGGGTGCCAAAAGCACATATTTTTTATTGATTTCTGTAAGGTTGTTGACCAAAGTCGAAATTACGGTTGTCTTTCCTGTTCCGGCATAACCTTTTAGCACAAAAATTTCATCCTGTTTGTCATTGGTCAGAAATTCAGCAATTTTCTGGAAGAAGATATCCTGTTTGACAGTAGGCTGGTACGGAAACTTCGACTTCAGGGTTTTGTAGAAAAATGCAGCATTCATGGTTTATTATTTGCTGTAAAGTTATAGATTTAGTATAAGTTTTGCCCTATAAATATGAGGAGTATGCCACAAAAAATTGTAAGTTTGCGAACACCAGAAAAAATCAATGTCGGCTAACACAAACATAACAGAAAAAAAATACAGGAAACTTTCCATTCAGGTATCTTTGAATGGATTCCGATTTTGCTGTTTTGATACTTTGAATCAGACCGTTCTGTTTGTCAAGGAAGTCGATTTTAATGATTTTGAAAAATCTATTAAGGTAGAAGATCATTACTGGCAGGCTTTTGTAAACCATAAAGAACTTACGGCAACCTATGACGAAGTAGTTGTTCTCCACGAAAACAATCTTTCTTCTTTTGTGCCAAAAGCGATGTTTGATGAAAACTATTTAGGAAGTTATCTGCAATACAGTACCAAAGTTTTTGAATCTGATTTTTTTGCCTTTGACGTTCTTGAACCTTTTGATATGGTCAATACTTACATTCCGTATGTTAATTTCAATAATTATCTGCTGGACCAGTTTGATAGTTTTGATTACCTGCACGTGAACAGCATTTTAGTGCAGAAACTTCTTGAGAATTCAAAGAATGTTTCAGAAACACAGCTATTTGTTCATGTAGGGAAAGAGCATTTCGAGATTGTCGTGATAGAAAACCAAAAGCTTTTGTTGTTTAATTCGTTTGAATACCAGACCAAAGAGGATTTTATCTACTATATCCTTTTTACAGCTGAGCAGCTAAAATTGAACCCTGAAACTTTTAAACTGCAATTGCTGGGCGAAATTTCAGAAGAGAGTGACCTGTTTAAGATTGCTTATCGTTATATCAGGAACATTTCATTGATGAATGTATTCCATACGCAAAAGCACAATGATTTTTCAACACTGGAAAACTTAAAATATTTTATCTTATTCAACTCATAAATGAGAATTATATCCGGGAAATATAAAGGAAGGCGTATTTCGCCTCCAAAAGGCCTGCCGGTCCGTCCAACGACAGACATGAGCAAGGAAGCCCTGTTCAACGTATTGAACAATTATTTCAATTTCAACGGATTGAAAGTTTTAGACTTATTTGCCGGAACCGGTAACATTAGCTATGAGTTTGCTTCCCGTGGCTGTGAAACGATTACAAGTGTTGACGGTGATTTTGGCTGTGTAAAATTTATCAAACAGACAGCCGATGAATTTGGTTTTGGCATAGCAGGAATCAAAAGCGATGTGTTTAAGTTTGTTGAAAAGAGTAAAGCGGCTTATGATATTATTTTTGCCGACCCGCCTTATGACCTTGATCAGGCAACATTTGAAAAACTCGTCGAACTTATCTTTGCCAATGAACTTCTCGAAGAAGACGGCATGATGATTATCGAACACTCAAAATATACAAAGCTGGACCACATGATTAATTTTTCGTTCAAGAAAAGCTATGGTGGCTCTGTTTTTTCATTCTTTGAAATCAACAGCGGTGAAGATGAAGAATTAAAAAATGAAGCCGAAATTACAGAAGATGACGAAGGATAATCCGCAGACATAACCGTTTGTGATTTTTGATTGATGAATAACGCTGCGGAATTATTTTATCCTTCCTGAATTTTCGTTTACTTCTTTTTCTTTATAAATAGAGTCTTTTATTTTTCCTAAAGTATATCGGATTGCTATTGAAAATTCGCAATTATCTACAAAAAATATAGCGTTGGAACGTACGTTACTGACTTCAAAATTTTCTGTAAACGTTCTGTTTCTAAACACATTGTTGTAATTGACCGTACAGGAAAGATTCTTGATAAAAGTCTTTGAAGCCGCTAAATCCAATTGAAAATAAGAGTTTCTTTGAAAAACTCCTTCATTTCTGCTCGTGAGTCCCCAGCCCGTTAAGGAAAACTGCAATTCATTTTTTAATTTAAAAACATGATTGGAATAATAATAAGCATACGGTTTAGTATCTCCAATTACTGCTGATGTGTCTTCAATTTTATTTAAAATAAAGCTGACGGTATTGTTCGAAGACCAGAAATTGCTGCTAAAAGGCAACAAAAATTCCAGATTATATCCAGTTTCTTTTTCAAAATTTTGCGGTCTGTAAATCAATAAGTTTTGCGGTTCATTATATAAAAAACCATAGTTTATTACGTTGCTGTTTTCGTAGTAGCTCAACTTTACAGATTTGTCCCTATACTGCAAATTAGCCGCTATTTCACTCGTAATAGATGGATTTAAATTGATATTGGTAGCAAAGGCAAAATACGGATTGATATAAGTAAGACCTTGGCTGGTAGATGAATAATCAGGTCTGGAAATACTTCTTCCATAATTCAGGTTCAGCGTTTTTGTACTGTCAATAGGTATACTTAGCTGCGCTTTTGGAAATAAAGTAGTATAGTCCTTATCAACTGAAACCGGCTCTCCCTCATAACGTCCGAAGATTTTCGTGTTTTCTGCCCTCACACCTGCCATCCAGGAAATCTTCATAAGTGTTCCTGATAATTGAGCATAGGCCGCCGTATTTTTTTCTTTGAGTTGGTACTTTGAATTGGAAGCCAAATCCTGCTCAAAATTTTTAATATCTAAATCTGTATGGGCAATAGCTGAAGAATATTGGGCTCCTGTCTCCCACTTCATTTCATTTTTAAATTTCTTTTCAAAATCAATCCTTCCTGAAAAGACATTTACATTGAAACCATCCTGGGTCTGTTGGAAAGGCTCGTAGCTTGTTTCATTGTAATTGTTCAAAGCACTTGTAAACGATTCCGAATTGTAGTTAGAATACTGCAATCCTGCAAAAAGAGACGCTTCCCAACTGGTTATTTTTTTATTATAATTTAAAAATGAATTGATAAAATTTTCATATTCTTTACTTTTCCCTAAAGTCCGTATACGATTTTGTTCTTCTCCAATTTTGCTGTTTGTTTTGGTAGAAAAGTCAAAATCATCATTTTTGGAGGTTCCGTTTGCGGTAAATGAAAAATCTTCTTCTTCATTAATCTTATGATAGACACTCACGCCATAGACGTATTTATCTCTGTTCGTATAGCCTGCAACCCGGTAATCAGATTGGATATTGTTTGCCGGAATCTTATAGTCACTTCCGTTGCTTTCCCAAGGATTTAACTTGTTGTAATTGAAGTTTGCCTTAAATTCTGTTTTACTTAATTTGAAGCTTGAATTCAGTCCGACATAATTATTGAATTTTTTTTAAAAGCAGCAGTTTCTAAAAAAGTCAGTTGGTAGCCTTCTTTTTTGTTTCTTTTTCTGGTAATCAATATAACAGACCTGCCTTCAGCTTCATATTTTGACGACGGATTATCAATGATTTCTATTGTTTTGATGTCCTCAACCGATAGCGCATTCAGGTCGTTCATTTCAACTTTCTGATTGTCTATATACACTAATGGCGTTCCTTTTCCTATAACCGTAATTTTTTCCCTATCCGGGCTTATTTGGATTTTGGGAAGCCTCGACAAAAGGTCTAAAGTATTGGAAACGGTTTTGTGAATTGAATTTGCGATATCAATCTTAACATTTCCGTTTTTATAAATAAATGTTTTCGTGTTTCCTTCAATGACAACTTCTTCCATTTGATTCAAGGTGTCGTTTTCTGTTTTCTGGGCAAAAGAAGGATAACTTGCCAATAGTACGGTTAGTACTACTAACCTAATTTTCATTATCAGAATTGTTTAGCCAGTTTAACCAATCTACAGCAATTTTATCCCAATTATATACTTCATAATTAACAGTACCATCCTCATTGACAGGGAAATAATTATGCTCCAGATTCAGATAGCTTTTAAAAATGCAATTGTCTTTTTTTTCGCGGATGGCTTCAATCTGAAACAAGTCATTGAACGGACCTGACCAATCTTTGGTTCCATAAGAAACCAATACCGGAATCTTTAAGCCCATCAGGTTATCTTTTTGAGGCAATGAAAAACTGTAGGTCGTTTTATAGGCATCGCCATTCGTCAGACTTGTATCGTTAGAATGTGCAACGACCTTTTTCCAATGTTCTATCGTATTTTTTCCTTCATCTATGGAATCCGTGTCAAAGCTTCTGCTCTGTGCCAAAATATTCATTATTCTTCCATAAGGATTGCCTCCTGAATAAATCAGGTGGGTGATTTTTTTATTGATAGAGGCCATTTTTGCAGCAATAGAACTGCCTTCGGAATGTCCGGCTACAACCAGTTTTTTATTCTTTACCCAACGTTCTTTAGCCAGCTGCTTTACTATGAAGTTATTCCGAAACACATAATAATCCAGATAATTTCTTTCGGTATATCCTTTGGGTGGGATTTCCTTTTCTATGTCTTTCAAATACATATAGTCTTTTCCTAATTTATTGACATCAGAAATAATTGGTATGAATGGTTTTCCGACAATAACAATATGATAGGTTTCCAAAAAGGAATTCTCATCAAATGGTAGTGTACCGTAAAGCCCTTTTTCATCATATTTTACAACAGGTTGCGGCAGACTTCCCTGGCAAAAGAAGAAAACAGGTTTGGCTAACTTTTCTTCGCCTTTTTTAGAGATAACAATAATATCAACCGGGTCGTCCTGATATTTCATGGCAATATGTCTGTAGCCGAAATCTTCCGGGATTTTCTGTGAATAGGAATAGATTTTTGAAAACAGCAGCATAATTATAAATACTTGTTTGGTTTGCATTTTGCGATTTGAAATTGTTCATATATCGTATGTAGCAAAATTGGTTTAAAAACAGACTGCGAGAGTTAATGCTAGGTTAATGCTGGGTTAATATCTTTTTTTCAGAATAAATCGCTTATTTTTGGTTCTGCAATCTGTTAGTATGAAAAAGAAAATCAACCTATTAATAGGATTCTCGGCTCTGGTTCTGGTCGTGCTTTCGGCCATACAATACTATCTGGTCAAAACTACCTATGAGTATAAAGTCGAGCAGTTCCGTTCTGAAATCAAGGCAAAAATTGCAAAAATCACCAACGATTATAGTGATATCGATTCTACCATATTCAGCAAAAAAGACTTGTTGTATAAACAATTAGCAGAAAATTATTTGCGGGATAAAAGCACACGATTCCATATTAAAAATGCCCTACTGCAAAATGAATTCAAAAGTGAACTTACCCGAAAACTACAGGAAGAATTCGAAAATGAAATACCAAACCTGACTATTGATTTTGCGATTGTTTTAGACAAATTCGTGATTTATGACGCTACAAAAGAAGCCGACACTATATTCGCAGAAAAGCCTTTCATTGAAAATAAATTATACGGTGACCTGGCTTCTCTGGACGATGCTTTTCTGATTCGGAATTATGTGGGAACTACCAGCGGTTCATTCAAAAAACAGGAACTCAATTCCGATTATAAACTTCTGACGGAAGACACCTTATACGTATCCATTAAAAACTGGGAATATATCGTACTTAAACGAATGGCACTCATTCTTATTTTTGCTGTTTTTTCCATACTCACACTAATCACCCTTTTCGTAATCGCATTAAAAGCCCTGATTAAGCAAAAGAAAATCAGTGACATCAAGACTGACTTTATCAATAATATTACCCATGAGCTCAAAACACCGCTAACCACACTTTCTGTTTCTGCAAAAATTCTGGAACGTAAGGAAATACGCGAAAATGAAGAAACCTACAACACGGTATTGGGAACCATTATTCGCCAGAATAATCGTCTGCAAAATCTAATTGACCAGGTAATGACCAATTCCTTAGGCTATGAAGAAATCGAACTGCACAAAGAAAAAGTGCTGATGCCGGACTTTTTAAATTCAATTATCAACGATTTCCAGATTGCCTATCCCGATATTTTGATTGAAAAAATGCTCGATTCCAAAAAAATCAGTATTAACCTAGATAAGTTCCACCTGACCACCGCTATCACCAATGTTTTAGAAAATGCCGTAAAATATGGCTGTACAAACATTAAGGTAAAATCTTCGTTGGAGGAAGGTCAGTTTGCCATCAGCATTTCAGATGACGGAATTGGTATTTCGAAAAACAAGCATTCCCTCCTGTTTGATAAATTTTACCGTGTAGAACAGGGCGACCTGCATGATGCCAAAGGATTGGGGTTAGGACTTTATTATGTAGACCAGATTATAAAAGCACATCAGGGAAGCATTCATGTTATTAGCGACCTTGGCAAAGGAGCTACTTTTGACCTTAGACTTCAGGTTTCCAACGGATAATTTATTTAAGCAGTGGCGATTACTATCAAAAAAGTACTTTTAGCAGAAGATGATTTTGATTTTGCAATGATTCTCAAGCAATATCTTGACCTTCATAATTTTCAGGTTTTTTGGGCCAAAGATGGCGAAGAAGCGTTGAACCTTTTCCAAAACGAAGAATTCAGTATCTGCATTTTTGATGTCATGATGCCTAAAATTGACGGATTCACACTGGCAGAAAAAATCATTAAGATTAATCCGGAAGTTCCTTTTGTTTTTCTCACAGCCCGAAAATTAAAAGACGATAAAATCAAAGGACTCAAATTAGGAGCCGACGATTATATTGCCAAACCTTTTGAAGCAGATGAGCTGGTTCTCCGTTTAAATAATATAGTAAGAAGAAGTGAAAAGACATCTCTGCCTGTTTCAGAAGAAATCCGAATTAGTGATTATGTTTTTAATCCGCAACGTCTGGAATTGAAAATCGGAGAAACTATTCAAAGAGTTACTGAAAAAGAAGGTTCCTTAATTTTTTTCCTTTACAAAAATAAAAACCAACTGTTGAAACGGGAAGAAATACTAAAAGCTGTTTGGGGAAATGATGATTTTTTTTCAGGTCGAAGCATGGATGTTTTTATCAGCCGTTTGAGAAAATACTTTGGAAATGACCCAAAAATCTCTATTGAAAGTATCCGTAATATCGGATTGGAGTTCAAACTCAAACAATAAAAAAGCAGACCTGTAAGCCGGGTTCTGTATTTCTTAAAAAGAAACCCTTATCATTTATCTAGATTCCGAATTACTCCGGAACTCAATCTACCTACCCTTCGGCAACGGACGAGCAGCCCTTAAAAGCCGATATACTTGGTATTTCACCACATAGAGTTTACCTGGTTTCACTACAGCATTACCTGTACATACTTTCTGTTGCACTTGTCCTCCCGGAATTGCTTTCGGTGACGGGCGTTACCCGCTATGTTGCTCTATGGTGCCCGGACTTTCCTCCCTCTTTTTCAAGACGGCGATAAGGCGGTCTGCGACTGCAAAACTAATACAATTAATCAAGATTTCCATTAATCTGTAATCTTACCTTATAATCTTATAAACTCAATTAACATTCCGTTAGCAGCTTCAGGGAAATTTATATTGTAAATTAGAAATACTAAAAACCAATTAAAAATATAAGTCATGGACCATCAAATGTATCATTATGCCACCGTATCCAAAGCTTTGGAAGAGTTGGCAGAAAAAGGATTCACAGTAGATTTTAATCTTGAAGCAGACCGTATTAAAGATTGTGGTGATTGCTTTGAAATTGTCCACATATACCGTTATGAAGGAGCTACCGACCCTGGAGACGAAGCAACCGTATACGGAATCAAATCGGACAAAGGTGAAAAAGGAGTCT
The DNA here is from genome assembly GCF_002846575.1 of Flavobacterium lindanitolerans. Taxonomy (NCBI): domain Bacteria; kingdom Pseudomonadati; phylum Bacteroidota; class Flavobacteriia; order Flavobacteriales; family Flavobacteriaceae; genus Flavobacterium; species Flavobacterium lindanitolerans. Next base: position 15,846 of record NZ_PJND01000009.1, on the reverse strand, counting down.
ATGTTTCCGGAGACCTGTCTTTTTCAGAAGACGAAGCAGCCCAAACTTTACATGAACTCGTAATTAAAGGCAGACAGCCTTCCGAATAAAGCATGAACCGATTAGAGGCAAAACTTCAAAAAATTGGCAGTAATCCAAAAGTAACGGCCCAGTCTGTAGGATTGAGATATGCTCCTCAAATGCATAAAGGCTATTACAGAATAAAAGGCAAAGACAATGCTTTTGTCTACAAGGATGAAAACAATACGATAATTAAAGATAAGTCTGTAATCGAAAGGATAAAAAAGCTGGTCATACCACCGGCTTGGGAGAATGTTTGGATTTCTCCTTATGAAAATGGGCATTTGCAAGTCACCGGAATTGATGCCAGAGGAAGAAAACAATACCGTTATCATCCGAATTGGAATAAAATCCGGAATCAATCTAAGTTTTACAGATTGAGACGGTTTGCAAATGCCCTTCCAATGATACGAAAACAAATCGAAAAAGATTTGAATCGTAAAGGACTTCCTTATGAAAAAGTAGTCGCGTTGGTTGTTAAACTAATCGAACTAACCCATATTCGTGTTGGAAATGATGCCTATAAAAAATTATATGGCTCTTTTGGATTAACAACATTGCGGGACAAACATGTGAAGTTTTCTAATTCATCCGTCTATTTTGAGTTTAAAGGCAAAAAAGGCGTGTCGCATAAAATAAGCCTGCAAAGTCGTAAGTTGGCCAATCTGGTCAAAAAATGCAAAGAAATTCCGGGACAGGAACTTTTCCAGTATTATGATGATGAAGGAAAACACCACTCCATTGGCTCGGCAGACATTAATAATTATCTCAAAGAAATTACACACGAAGATTTTACGGCAAAAGATTTCAGGGTATGGGCAGGAAGCGTACACGCACTGTTTACTTTTCAGGAAATAGGCCAGTTTATTACGGTTACGGAATGCAAAAGAAATATCGTTTCGGTTATTGATGATGTGGCCAAAAAGTTGGGAAATACCAGAGCTGTCTGTAAAAAGTATTATGTGCATCCTACCGTCATCGCCTCTTATGAAAAAGGTTCTATCTGGAATTACAAGGTAAAAGCTAATATTAAAAACAATAAACTGAACCCCGAAGAAGAAGCATTGGTCAGGCTCTTGAAAAAAGAAACTATTGCTGAAGTTTTAGGATAAATTAAAAATTGTCATGAAAAAAACAATCTGGCTTTTTATGGGAATCGGTTTTATTTCATGTTCCGACAAAAAAGCAAAAACTATTGAAACCACTCCTGTTTCAGATACGATTGCTGAAACTATTTTGGTTAAAACTACCGATAAAAAACAGCTTATCGTTCCGGGAAAAAGCATAGGACTTACCCATTTGGGACAAAATGCAGAAACACTCGCTGCTTTAGGACGACCTGATTTTTCTGATGCAGCTATGGGAAAAGCCTGGAGTACCTGGTATTCCAAAGACGATAAGAAAAACGAGTTGAATATTTATACAACTTATAAAAATTCTGAGATGACCGAAAAAGTAATCCGGCTTATCCGTATTACTTCTCCGGAATTTAAAACGGAAGAAGGAATTTCAACAGGAAGTTCTATAAATACAATCCGAAAAAGTTATCCAAAATTAGTATTATGTGGAAAATACAAAGATGCAGAAGGCACCGTTGAAATATATGATGCTGTAGATTTGGGAATTGCATTTGAAATCAGAAAAGAAAACTGTATCAGTATTATCGTTCATGAAACAAGCAAAAAAGTAACTGACGAATACATTACTTTCCATCCCGATATGGAACGCTTTTAAGTATAGAAAAACTAATTTTAAAACTTTTCAACAGTATTTTTTAATCTTTAAATTTAGACCTATATTTGTCGTCCAGTCAAATTTCTATGGAACATTTCGTTGTATCAGCCCGCAAATACCGTCCGCAAACATTTAAAGATGTTGTGGGTCAGCAGGCTATTACAAATACCTTGTTGAATGCTATAGAAAACAACCACCTTGCACAGGCTTTGCTTTTTACCGGACCACGTGGTGTTGGTAAGACAACTTGTGCCAGAATCCTGGCCCGAAAAATAAATCAGGAAGGTTATGATGACCCAACCGAAGATTTTGCTTTCAACGTTTTTGAGCTGGATGCCGCATCCAACAACTCGGTTGACGATATCCGAAATCTGATTGACCAGGTACGTATCCCACCACAAACAGGTCAATACAAAGTTTATATCATTGACGAGGTTCACATGCTTTCACAGGCTGCTTTCAATGCGTTTTTAAAAACCCTGGAAGAACCGCCAAAACATGCCATTTTTATATTGGCAACTACAGAAAAGCATAAAATAATTCCAACGATATTATCGCGTTGCCAGATATTCGATTTCAAAAGAATTACGGTAAAAGACGCCAAAAATCATCTGGCAGATGTAGCCAATAGCGAAGGAATTACTTTTGAAGATGATGCTTTGCACATTATTGCCCAAAAAGCCGATGGTGCGATGCGTGATGCCTTGTCTATTTTTGACAGGGTTGTCAGTTTTTCAGGAAACAACCTTACCCGATTGGCGGTAACCGAAAACCTGAATGTACTGGATTATGAAACGTATATCAACATGACCGACCTGATTTTGGAAAACAAAATCCCGGAACTGCTGATTGCTTATAATGAAATTCTATCCAAAGGTTTTGACGGACATCATTTTATTGCCGGACTTGCTTCCCATTTCAGGGATTTGCTGGTTTCAAAAACCCCTAGCACTTTGGCTTTGCTCGAAGCCGGAGAACAAGCACAGAAAATGTATGGATTGCAAGCCCAAAAAGCTTCACAGGATTTTCTTTTAAAAGGAATTGACCTGGCAAATGACTGTGATTTGAAATTCAAATCCAGCCAAAACCAACGTCTTCTTGTTGAACTTTGCTTAATGCAATTGGCCTCTATCACTTTTGATGGAGAAAAAAAAAAGTTGACGGATATATAATTCCTCCTAATCATTTCTACGGAAGAGTACTCGAAATCCCTGTAAAATCACCCGAAATTATCCAAGTCGCAACTCCTCCCGTTGTTGCTGAACCTGTACCTGCTATAGAAGAAAAACCGGAAAAAGAAATTGCTCCGGTAGCCAAGGTTGAAACATCTACTTCTATCGAAGATAAAAGTGTAACGAAAATTTCTGCCTTATCACTTTCCAGCATTAGAGCAAAACGAGAGTTGGAAAAAGTAAACAGTACTATTGTAAGACATGAGGCTGAATTGCCTAAAGAACCTTTTACAGAAACCGACATGCTGTTGCAATGGAACAAATATGCACAGCGTTTGGGCGATAAAGGATATAAAATTCTGGAAGCGCTTTTATTAATTAATGACCCTAAATTAAAAGGAACTACCATTTATCATGAGCTTCCTAACGAAGGTTCAAAAATTGAATTTGAATCTGAAAAGCATGACCTTTTAGGGCATTTGCGTGGGAAACTCCATAATTACGATATCCAAATCGAGGTTGTTGTCAACGAAACCGTTGAGAATAAGTTTGCCTTTACACCTCAGGACAAATACAACAGGCTCAATGAAATTAATCCGAGCCTGGATATTTTGCGAAAAACGTTCGACCTGGATATTTAGGATTTTTGATTTAAGATTTTTGAATTTCGCTCTTAAATCCTAAATCTGATATCTTAAATCTAAAATCTTCCTTCTTAAATCTTATTATAATACATCGCCTTAACAATACCGTCTGAAAGCCCTATTTTTGGCACATAGATATTGCGGGCACCACTCCATTTCATTGCATTAAGATATACTTTGAGCGCGGGTATAATTACATCCGCACGGTCTGCATTGAGCCCCAGTTCGGCTATTCTTTGCTCATAGGAAAGTCCGTTGAGAAAAGAAAACTGAGAATTCAGATACATATACGACAAAGGTTTTTCCTGTAATTTTCCTGACATTTTAAAAACCTTATTAATATTTCCGCCGGAACCAATCATGTTGATGTGTTCGTAATCTTCCGTCACATGTTTAATCCATTTCTCAATTTCCTGCCATACGATGTCATTAACCATATTATTCAGCAAACGTACGGTTCCAATCTTAAATGATTTGGAGGCGACTATCTTGCCTTCTGTAAAAAGAGAAAATTCAGTACTACCTCCGCCAACATCTACATAAAGATAGGTTTGGTCGGTTTTCAGCAAATGGTGCAGGTCTGAAGAAGCAATTATAGCCGCTTCTTTCTTCCCGTCTATAATTTCAATTTTTACATCTGCCTTTTTCTTAATCAGGTCTACGACTTCCTTGCCATTGTATGCCTCACGCATAGCAGAAGTTGCGCAGGCCATATATTTTTCTACTTTATGCACTTTCATCAAAAGTTTGAATGCTTTCATGGCATCCACCATTCTTTCGATATTTTCTTCCGTAATTTCCCCTACGGTGAAAGCATCCTGACCCAGACGAATCGGGACACGCACCAGGGAACTTTTGCTAAATTGGGTTTCTTTTCCTTTTTGTTCAACAATATTGGCAATCAGCAGGCGCATCGCATTGGAGCCAATGTCTATCGCCGCATATTTTCTTATCGTAATCATAAATTATTTATTCTATCATTTTAATAAAGCCGGAAACAATACCATTTCTGGCCGTTAACAGATGTACAAACTAATTAAGGTTTTCTGCAATTACTTCCAGTTTGTTTCTGTAATAATTATAGGTTTCTAACTGTGCCCTGAAAACAGGAGCATCTTTGCGAACCCTGTACAAATTGTCTAATTTTTCAGAATGCAGCCTTGCTTTTACATTTCCTTTCCAACCTATATTGAAGGTGTCTATCAATTCCTGTTTTATGCTCTCATCATAAATAGGACAGGTAACTTCAACCCTTTCATCAAGATTTCGGGTCATAAAATCGGCTGATGAGATGTAAACTTCCGGATCTCCATCATTATTAAAAATATAAACACGGGAATGCTCCAAATAATTATCGACAATACTGATGGCTTCTATATTATCGCTCATTCCCGGAACACCCGGAATCAGGGAACAAATTCCTCTCACAATCAGCCTTATTTTTACTCCTGCCCTGCTTGCATCATACAGTTTATCAATCATACCATAATCTGAAAGGCTATTCATTTTCAAACTGATATGAGCTTCTTTTCCCTCTTGAGCATTGGCAATTTCCCTATCAATCAGTTTTTCAAAACGCGTTCTTGTGTAATGGGGTGAAACGATAAGGTGTTTATATCGGTGTACGCGGTAATTGATATCAAAGAAATCAAAAATCTTTGCGACATCTTTTAATATTTTAGAATGGCTCGTAAACAAGGTCACATCAGTATAAACCTTAGCTGTTGATTCGTTAAAATTCCCGGTCGAAATTAGTCCGTAACGTTTTACCTTTCCTTCTTCAACACGTTCAATCACACATATCTTACTGTGAACTTTCAGCCCTTTTATTCCGAAAATCAATTCAATTCCTTCAGTCTGCATCTGTTCTGCATACGAAATGTTGCTGGCTTCATCAAAACGGGCCTGCAATTCGATTTGCACAGTTACTTTCTTGCCATTTTTTGCTGCATTAATCAAGGAACTGATAATCTGGGAATTTTTAGCCAGACGGTACAAAGTAATCTTTATCGAAATTACTTTTGGATCCAGTGCTGCTTCACGTAAAAATTTAATCAGGTAAGAAAACGATTGGTAAGGCGCATTGACCAGATAATCTTTTTTGGCAATCTTTTCGAGCATGCTCCCTTCCAGGCTTAATCCGTCAACCGGCAAAGGAACATTAGACTGGTATAAAAGATCTTGTCTTCCAAGGTTAGGAAAATCCATATAATCCCGTCGGTTATGGTATCTTCCTCCAGGAATAATACTATCTGTCGAGTCTATTCCCATTTTATTCAGGAAAAATTTCAGCGTATCTTTTTCTATAGACTGGTCATATACAAAACGTACCGGTTCCCCTATCCTGCGATCTTTTACACTGGTGGAAATTTTTTCCATCAAACTTTTGCTCTGATCACTATCAATATCCAGCTGCGCGTCTCTCGTTATTTTTATCATGTGTGCTGATATGCTCTCATAGTCAAAAATATTGAATATACTGCCCAGGTTATATCTTATAACATCATCCAACAATATGATATATTGCTTATCATTGCTTGATGGTAATACAACAAACCGGTTTATGGTTTTTGGAATTTCAATAACGGCATAACGTACGTCTTTTTTTGGTTTTTTGATTTTTAATACCGTATCCTTAACAACTATTTTGGTTGTTGATTTGGGTTTGGTCATAACCAATTTAACAGCCAGATATCCGGATGTATCCTTTAAAATAGGAAATTCAGCAAGGTCATTCAAAATAATCGTTACCAGAGCCGGACTAACTTTCTGTATGAAAAAGTCTTTTATAAAATTTTCCTGTTCACGGGAAATTTCGGTCTCGTTAATGATAAAAATATTCTCGTTTTCGAGCTCACTTTCAATATTGCTCAGGATTCTTAAACTTTCCGATTGTTGCTGGATTACGATTTCTGTTATATCCTTGACCAATTGCTGTGAACTGATGCCTCCCAAAAGTTTTTCACCTGAAACACCAGCATGGCTCAATCTGCGGATAGCTGCAAATCGGACACGGAAAAATTCATCAAGATTATTGGAAAAAATTCCTAAAAATCGGAGTCTGTCTAATAGTGGTACATTTTTATCGGCGGCTTCTTGAAGAACTCTCGCATTAAAAGCAAGCCAGCTTTTTTCACGATCAATATAACGGTAATCAGTTGGTGGAATCATATTTTTTTAAATCTCTAGGAAAAATCACTTGTTGCGTTTTGCCCTTATCGATCGATTGCCAGTCATTGCTTTGAAAATTAATAGAAACAAATCCCGTTGTAGGAACATTATCGATAAAAACGTTCCCAAATTTATTAACAAAATTTGTTATAGCATCATTATGTCCGAAAAGAATAACGTTGTCATAATCATTATTACATGATTTTATAATTTTCTCCAGCTGACGGTCATCGAAAGTATACAGTTCGTCCTTAAAAATAATGCTTTCAATCGGACATGAAAGATTTTGGGCAAAAATAATAGCCGTTTCTGAAGCTCTTTTTGCTGTGCTGCTTAGTATAGTAAAAGTTTTAGGAAGGTGTTTTCCTATTTCCATCGAAACCAAATGGGCATCCTGCATTCCTCTACTGGCTAAAGGACGATCTTTATCCAGAAGTGGGGCATTCCAGCTTGATTTTCCATGTCGTATTAATATCAAATTTTTCATAAATGATAATTTAAAAAACTAGTTAGACTTCAAAAAACACCACTATTTATAAGAACAAATTACAAAAAAAAGTTTACTTCACAGACATTTTAAGCACTTTTATCGAAAAAACTACCGATTTCGATTAGTTAAATATTTATTAACATAAATTCGCTATAGAAAAGTCAATTAATATAAACTTTAGACTACCATCAGTTGCAAATTTTAGATAGCAAAACTTAATACCACCTTTTGAAGTTTTCTATCAGTCAGGTTGCAAAATTTCCCTTTTAACAAATACTCTGTATCCAAAAATACTTGGACTGTCATTCTATGCTTTTATTTTAACGATAAATCAATAAAGAAACCAGAAAACTGACAATAATTAAAAAATTGAATTGAATAACCAGAGAATTATGTAAAAAAGATACTTTAACGACTATTTATGCTATTCACGGATAAAATTATTTATCTAAAAAACTAGATGTTAGTTTTATCCCGAAAAGTAATTCGAATGTTCTTATTTCTATCAAAATAAGATCTATGCTTTTTAAAAACTTTACCCAAAAAATACGTACATGAAAAATTTTACGCTGCGTGAGGAAATAAAAGTTCCACAAGCTTTTATCACCGAAAAGAAAAATGGCTGCCTAAAAAAACAAGTCCTATTTAATAACAAAATAGTTCTTAGTAGATTATTTCTCCTAGGCTTGTTAATTTTAGTTGCGATACCTTCGTTTGCACAGCAAAAAGAACTTCCAGTATCCGGCAGGGCTACAAAGCCTAATATTCCCTATGCTCCTAAAGTAAAAGAGAATAAGGGCGGACTGGAATATCAAACCATGGCTGTTGCCGGATCAATTTCGGTAGCAGAAAATGCTACATACAATGCTTATACACCAGAACAATTGGTGAAAAACCTTTTTGTTACGGGTTGCTTATCGGCAAGCAATGTAAGATTTGGTTATTATTCAAGAAATAACAATACTTACACGTGGCAAAACCATACATGGTCATCAACACCTGGAAATCGCCAATTAGCTTATTTCAATAAAGGGACTTCTACTTTTCCTATTGAAGAAGGATTATTGCTTACGACCGGAAAAGCTTCATCTGCAATGGGGCCAAACAATACGGGAGGAAGCACGGACGAAATGGTAAGTGCAGCCAATGATCCTGATTTGGCAAGCATTACAGGTAGAAGAATTTACGATGCCGCGACTTTGGAATTTGATTTCGTACCAGCAGGTAATACTTTAGAATTTAAATATGTCTTTTCTTCAGAAGAATATTTGGAATATTGTGAAACCGGATATAATGATGCCTTTGGTTTTTTCTTAAGCGGTCCTGGAATTTCAGGCCCTTACAGAAATAATGCTATCAATTTGGCATTACTTCCTAGTAGTACAACTCCAATCTCTATCAATACAATCCACGCAGCAGGAACAAACGTTGATGGTGTTAATTTCCCTGCAGTAAACGGGCAATATTATCAAAATAATGCATCTGGATCAACTACTACACAATTTGATGGAAATACTGTTATCCTAACTGCTACCTATCCAGTTACACCTTGCTCCACCTACAGAATCAAATTGAGTATTGGTGATGCAAGTGACCAGCAATGGGATTCGGGTGTTTTCTTAGGAGCCAGAAGTTTTAACTCAGAAAATATAGTTCTTACGAACTATGGAAACATGATTGAAAACCAGAACAATATTTTTGAAGGATGTAATAATAAATTCAGAGTACAAAGAACTGGCAGTGATATTTCACAGCCATTAGTTGTGAATCTGCTTTTATCCGGAACTTTTACCAATGGAGTCGACATTCAGACAACTGGTGGACAACCATTCCCAACACAGGTAACAATTCCGGCTAACCAAACTTATATCGACATACCTTATACTACTGTAGCTGATGCTATTTCAGACAATAGCGAAACTTTTATTGTAAGGACAATAACAAGCTGTCCTTGTTCCAGTGACGTAGTATATGTAACGCAAACGATGACCATCTACGAAACGGCTGTTCTTAATTCTATCAATGCTACTAATGCACAGTGTAACGGACAAAACAATGGAACATTGACCGTAAACGTTTCAGGTGGCTCAGGAAGCTACTTATATTCTATTGATAATGGTGCAAATTGGCAAAGTATCAATACTTTTTCAAACCTCTCACCAGGAAATTATACTGTAGTTGTAAAAGACCCAGGAAGTTGTAAACCAAATCTTAGTGGTACTGCTACTATTGGAAACCCTACTCCTATTGTTGCAAATGCTGGACCTGATGTTACTATCTGTCCGGGAGGAAATACGCAACTAAGCGGTAGCGGTGGTATTATTTACAGCTGGAGTCCGTCAACAGGATTAAATTTCAATAATATTGCAAATCCTATTGCTTCTCCAACAACAACTACTACCTACACACTGACAGTAACCAATGCTAACGGACAATGTACATCAACAGATCAGGTAGTTGTTAATGTTGATTCAGCGCCTGTAGCGCCAACTGCTGCAAGCGTAAACAATAATAATATCTGTTCAAATACAGGTGGAAATATTGTTTTATCTGCTACAGGAGGATCAGGCACTACCTTAAAATGGTATACTTCAAGTTGTGGCGGAACAGCAATTGGAACAGGAAATAACCTTTCAGTTGCAGCTCCAACTCAAACAACTACCTATTATGTACGTTGGGAAAACAGTTGTGGAAATTCAGCATGTGCCCAGGTAACTGTGAATGTAAAACCTACTGTTACCTTGACTGGTCCGACTAATGCCAGTATTCAGGGTTGTAACCAAAGTAGTATTACTCCTTTGACTTATAGCGAAACACCTGTCTCAATTACATTGGCACAATTCCAAAGTGCAGGAGGAACAACTTCAAATGCATCTCTGGCACATACAATAACTTATAAAGACACTAAAATAGGAAGTTGTCCTACGGTTGTCACTAGAGTATTTACAGTTGCTACAGATTGTACAACTGCAAATTTTACTCAGACAATCACTATAAACGACACTACAGCTCCAACATTTAACGGAACCCTTCCTACTGCCAGTATCACTGCAGCTTGTGGAAACATCCCAGCTGCGGCTACGCTTACCGCAACCGATGCCTGCGGAAATGCAACGGTAACATTTGCAGAGACAAGGACTGACGGTGCCTGCGCCGGAAGCTACACCCTTACAAGAAAATGGACGGCTACCGACCTGTGCGGGAACACTGCCGTACATACCCAGGTAGTGACCGTAACCGATACCCAGGCTCCTGTATTTGCAGGAACGCTGCCTGCTGCCAGCATCACCGCATCTTGCGGAAACATCCCGGCAGCGGCTACGCTTACCGCGACCGATGCCTGCGGAAGCGCGACCGTAACATTCGCCGAGACAAGGACCGACGGTGCCTGCCCTGGAAGCTATACCCTTACAAGAAAATGGACGGCTACCGACCTGTGCGGGAACACTGCCGTACATACGCAAACAGTAACCGTAACCGATACACAGGCTCCTGTATTTACTGGTACATTGCCATCAAACATTACAGCAGCTTGCGGAAACATCCCAACTGCGGCTACGCTTACGGCAACCGATGCCTGTGGAAGCGCAACGGTAACATTCGCCGAGACAAGGACCGACGGTGCCTGCGCCGGAAGCTACACCCTTACAAGAAAATGGACGGCTACCGACCTTTGTGGGAACACTGCCGTACATACGCAAACAGTAACCGTAACCGATACACAGGCTCCAACATTTACTGGTACATTGCCTGCGGCCAGTATCACTGCTTCATGCGGAAACATCCCAACTGCGGCTACGTTAACTGCGACCGATGCCTGTGGAAGCGCGACTGTAACTTTTGCCGAGACTAGGACCGACGGTGCCTGCGCCGGAAGCTATACGCTTACAAGAAAATGGACGGCTACCGACCTGTGCGGGAACACTGCCGTACATACGCAAACAGTAACCGTAACCGATACACAGGCTCCAACATTTACTGGTACATTGCCTGCGGCCAGTATCACTGCTTCATGCGGAAACATCCCAACTGCGGCTACGTTAACTGCGACCGATGCCTGTGGAAGCGCGACTGTAACTTTTGCCGAGACTAGGACCGACGGTGCCTGCCCTGGAAGCTATACCCTTACAAGAAAATGGACGGCTACCGACCTGTGCGGGAACACTGCCGTACATACGCAAACAGTAACCGTAACCGATACACAGGCTCCTGTATTTACTGGTACATTGCCATCAAACATTACAGCAGCTTGCGGAAACATCCCAACTGCGGCTACGCTTACGGCAACCGATGCCTGTGGAAGCGCAACGGTAACATTCGCCGAGACAAGAACCGATGGTGCTTGTGCTGGAAGCTATACGCTTACAAGAAAATGGACGGCTACTGACCTTTGTGGTAACACTGCCGAACACACTCAGGTTGTGACCGTAACAGATACCCAGGCCCCTGTATTCGCAGGAACATTGCCTGCGGCCAGTATTACTGCTTCATGTGGAAACATCCCAACTGCGGCTACGTTAACTGCGACCGATGCCTGTGGAAGCGCGACTGTAACTTTTGCCGAGACTAGGACTGATGGATCATGTGCAGGAAGCTACACCCTTACTAGAAAATGGACGGCTACCGACCTTTGCGGGAACACTGCCGTACATACGCAAACAGTAACCGTAACCGATACACAGGCTCCTGTATTTACTGGTACATTGCCATCAAACATTACAGCAGCTTGTGGAAACATCCCAACTGCGGCTACGCTTACTGCAACCGATGCCTGTGGAAGCGCAACGGTAACATTCGCCGAGACAAGGACCGACGGTGCCTGCGCCGGAAGCTACACGCTTACAAGAAAATGGACGGCTACCGACCTTTGTGGTAACACTGCCGTACATACGCAAACAGTAACCGTAACCGATACACAGGCTCCTGTATTTACTGGTACATTGCCTGCGGCCAGTATCACTGCTTCATGCGGAAACATCCCAACTGCGGCTACGCTTACGGCAACCGATGCCTGTGGAAGCGCAACGGTAACATTCGCCGAGACAAGGACCGACGGTGCCTGCGCCGGAAGCTATACGCTTACAAGAAAATGGACGGCTACCGACCTGTGCGGGAACACTGCCGTACATACGCAAACAGTAACCGTAACCGATACACAGGCTCCAACATTTACTGGTACATTGCCTGCGGCCAGTATCACCGCATCTTGCGGAAACATCCCAACTGCAGCTACGCTTACGGCAACCGATGCCTGTGGAAGCGCGACCGTAACATTCGCCGAGACAAGGACCGACGGTGCCTGCGCCGGAAGCTACACGCTTACAAGAAAATGGACGGCTACCGACCTGTGCGGGAACACTGCCGTACATACGCAAACAGTAACCGTTACCGATACCCAGGCTCCTGTATTCGCAGGAACATTGCCTGCGGCCAGTATCACTGCTTCATGCGGAAACATCCCAACTGCGGCTACGCTTACTGCAACCGATGCCTGTGGAAGCGCGACTGTAACATTCGCCGAGACAAGGATCGACGGTGCCTGCGCCGGAAGCTATACGCTTACAAGAAAATGGACGGCTACCGACCTGTGCGGGAACACTGCCGTACATACGCAAGTAGTAACCGTAACCGATACACAGGCTCCTGTATTTACTGGTACATTGCCTGCGGCTAGTATCACTGCATCTTGTGGAAACATCCCAACTGCGGCTACGCTTACGGCGACCGATGCCTGTGGAAGCGCGACTGTAACATTCGCCGAGACAAGGATCGACGGTGCCTGCGCCGGAAGCTACACCCTTACAAGAAAATGGACGGCTACTGACCTTTGTGGTAACACTGCCGAACACACTCAGGTTGTGACCGTAACAGATACCCAGGCCCCTGTATTCGCAGGAACATTGCCTGCGGCCAGTATTACTGCTTCATGTGGAAACATCCCAACTGCGGCTGTGCTTACTGCAACCGATGCTTGCGGAAGCGCGACTGTAACATTCGCTGAGACAAGAACCGATGGTGCTTGTGCTGGAAGCTATACGCTTACAAGAAAATGGACGGCTACCGACCTTTGTGGTAACACTGCCGAACACACTCAGGTTGTGACCGTAACAGATACCCAGGCCCCTGTATTCGCAGGAACATTGCCTGCGGCCAGTATTACTGCTTCATGTGGAAACATCCCAACTGCGGCTGTGCTTACTGCAACCGATGCTTGCGGAAGTGCGACTGTAACATTCGCCGAGACTAGAACCGACGGTGCCTGCGCCGGAAGCTACACGCTTACAAGAAAATGGACGGCTACCGACCTTTGTGGGAACACTGCTGAACACACTCAGACAGTAACTGTACAGGACAATGTGCCCCCTACCTTTACAGGAACATTGCCATCAAACATCACGGCTTCATGTGAGAACGTACCTACTGCAGTTACGTTAACTGCAACTGATGCATGCGGAAGTGCGACTGTAACTTTTGCTGAGACAAGAACCGATGGTGCTTGTGCAGGAAGCTACACGCTTACAAGAAAATGGACGGCTACCGATCTTTGCGGGAACACTGCTGAACACACTCAGATTGTAACCGTACAAGACAATGTGCCCCCTACCTTTACAGGAACATTGCCATCAAACATCACGGCTTCATGTGAGAACGTACCTACTGCAGTTACGTTAACTGCAACAGATGCTTGCGGAAGCGCAACGGTAACGTTTGCTGAGACAAGAACTGACGGTGCATGTGCTGGAAGCTACACGCTTACAAGAAAATGGACGGCTACCGACCTATGCGGCAACACTGCCGAACATACGCAAATAGTAACCGTAACCGATACCCAGGCTCCTGTATTTGCAGGAACATTGCCTGCGGCTAGTATCACTGCATCTTGTGGAAACATCCCAACTGCGGCTACGTTAACTGCAACCGATGCCTGCGGAAGCGCGACTGTAACTTTTGCTGAGACAAGAACCGATGGTGCTTGTGCAGGAAGCTATACCCTTACAAGAAAATGGACGGCTACCGACCTTTGTGGAAATACTGCCGAACACACTCAGGTAGTGACCGTGACCGATACCCAAGCTCCTGTATTTGCAGGAACACTGCCTGCTGCCGAAGTGGCTGCGTCTTGCGACAGTATCCCTGCTGCGGCTGTGCTTACTGCGACCGACGCCTGCGGAAGTGCGACCGTAACTTTTGCCGAGACAAGGACCGACGGTGCCTGCGCCGGAAGCTACACCCTTACTAGAAAATGGACGGCTACCGACCTATGCGGCAACACTGCCGAGCATGTACAGGTAGTGACCGTGACCGATACCCAGGCTCCTGCGTTCGCTGGAACACTGCCTGCTGCCGAAGTGGCTGCATCTTGCGACAGTATCCCGGCTGCGGCTGTGCTTACTGCGACCGACGCCTGCGGAAGCGCGACGGTAACGTTCGCCGAGACAAGGACTGACGGAAACTGTCCGTCATCATATATATTGACTAGAAAATGGACGGCTACTGACCTTTGTGGTAACACTGCCGAACACACTCAGGTAGTGACCGTGACCGATACCCAGGCTCCTGTATTTGCAGGAACACTGCCTGCTGCCGAAGTGGCTGCGTCTTGCGACAGTATCCCTGCTGCGGCTGTGCTTACTGCGACCGACGCCTGCGGAAGTGCGACCGTAACTTTTGCCGAGACAAGGACCGACGGTGCCTGCGCTGGAAGCTACACCCTTACTAGAAAATGGACGGCTACCGACCTTTGTGGTAACACTGCCGAGCATGTACAGGTAGTGACCGTGACCGATACCCAGGCTCCTGCGTTCGCTGGAACACTGCCTGCTGCCGAAGTGGCTGCATCTTGCGACAGTATCCCTGCTGCGGCTGTGCTTACTGCGACCGACGCCTGCGGAAGCGCGACCGTAACTTTTGCCGAGACAAGGACCGATGGTGCTTGTGCTGGAAGCTATACGCTTACAAGAAAATGGACGGCTACCGATCTTTGCGGGAACACTGCCGAGCACACTCAGGTTGTGACCGTAACAGATACCCAGGCTCCTGCATTCGATGGAACACTGCCTGCTGCCGAAGTGGCTGCGTCTTGCGACAGTATCCCGGCTGCGGCTACGTTAACTGCAACCGATGCCTGTGGAAGTGCAACCGTAACATTCGCCGAGACCAGAACCGATGGTGCTTGTGCAGGAAGCTATACCCTTACTAGAAAATGGACGGCTACCGACCTTTGCGGAAACACTGCCGTACATACCCAGGTAGTAACCGTGACCGATACACAGGCTCCTGTGTTCGCTGGAACACTGCCTGCTGCCGAAGTGGCTGCGTCTTGCGACAGTATCCCGGCTGCGGCTGTGCTTACTGCGACAGATGCCTGCGGAAGTGCGACCGTAACATTCGCCGAGACCAGAACCGATGGTGCTTGTGCAGGAAGCTATACCCTTACTAGAAAATGGACGGCTACCGACCTTTGTGGTAACACTGCCGAGCACACTCAGGTTGTGACCGTAACAGATACCCAGGCTCCTGCATTCGATGGAACACTGCCTGCTGCCGAAGTGGCTGCGTCTTGCGACAGTATCCC